>DATLGM010000110.1:0-7129 GCA_035540515.1 Egibacteraceae bacterium
GTGATGTGCTCACCATCGACCGGGTTGTTCGGTGAGACGCTCAGCTCGTTTCCCACGATGGGCGGACCGGGGAAGTCCCGGACGTGCTATCGGACCTGGGCGATCTGGCGCCGGAGATCGGCACCCGCCAGGATCCCGGTCCGCCCATCGTGGGAAACGAGCTGAGCGTCTCACCGAACAACCCGGTCGATGGTGAGCACATCACGTTCTCGGGGCGGCTGGTGGCACCGCACACCCGCCGCGACGTGACGTTGCAACGGCGGGACGACGAGACCTGGACCCCGGTGGCCGATGCGACCAGCGGCAGCGACGGACGGTTCACAATCACGACCCCCGCGGCTGCTCCCGGCGCGCGCTACCGGGTCTACGCCGAGGCCTTCGATGACGACGATGTGGTCCACCCCCCGCAGCGGACGCCCCCGCTTCGGGTCCGTACCCGCGAGCCGACCGCCGAGCTGGAGCTGCTGTTCGCGCCGATCGGCCAGTCACCGGACGGCCGCCGGCAGATGACCCCCGGGAGGGCGCTGTTCACGCCCCCGCGCGAGGGTCGTGTGGTCGAGGTCCAGCGCCGGACATCCGACGGCTGGCAGACGATCACGACCGAGCGCCAGGGACCGCGAGGAGGCGTGGCGTTCCAGGTCGAACCCGCGGACCGGCGGGGTCGGCTCCACCGGTACCGGGCCGTCGCCGCCGAGGCCAACGGCGCCGCAGCGGTCATGACATCGACCGCGCGAGCGCGCAGCGCCCCGCTGATCTTCGAAGACGAGTTCGACGCCGGCGAGCTCGATCGAACCGTGTGGGACTACCGCCAGGTCGGCCTGCGTCATGGCAGCCGCCTGTGCGCCGAGAGCGCGCCGGGGTCGGTGTCGGTCAGCGACGGCCGTTTGCGCCTGCTGACACGCCCGGTCCCCCCCGAGCGTGAGCGGGATCCCGACGGCTGCCCGCACGGCGAGTTCGACAACGGCCACATCGGTACGGCGGGGCGGTTCTCGTTCCGCTACGGCATCGCCGCCGCGCGCATTCGGTTCCCGCACCAGGAGGGCCAGCACGGCGCGTTCTGGGCACAACCCGAGGGATCGGCGGGGGTTCCCGGCGACCCCGCGATCACCGGCGCAGAGATCGACGTCGCCGAGTACTTCGGCGACGGCTTCCGCGACGGCGCCCTGCAGAACTCGATCTACTGGATGGACCGCGACGAGGAGCTTCGGCAAGAGGGGCGTCCCCGCGATTTGAACCACCTGCTCCCGGAAGGGGAGCGCTGGTCGGACGGGTTCCACGTGTACTCCGTCGAGTGGACGCCGGAGCAGTACATCTTCCGGGTCAACGGGCACCGCACCTTCCGCACCGACCGTGGGGTGTCGCAGATCCCGCAGTACCTGATCCTCAGCCTGCTGACGTCCGACTGGGAGCTGCCCAACCTCGACACCGACGAGTTGACGCCCATGCAGGTCGACTGGGTCCGCGTCTGGCAGCCCGCCGAGCTGGCCGACGCCGACGATCCCCGGTAGGTCCGCCCGGTTTGCAACGGTAGGAGCACCTTCGTCCACCGGGCCTGAATGAAATTCTGGTGAAGGCGCGACTTCCCGCCCTGCCGGTCGTTGTGGTGTTCCGAACTCCTTGCAGGAGTTCGCAGCCCGCGTGCGTTGGTGGGTGGAGGAAAAGATGGACACCATGCTTCGTTTCGACCGAACCGTCGACATCACGGACGTCCTGCCGTCGTCCGCCTGGCTCGGCCGCGTGGCGGACTGGATCGCGACCAGTGCCGGTCCCGATGCGAGGGACATCGCGCGTGACGTGAAAGGGGTTGCCCGCCGGTTGCACCCCGCGGCAGCCGAGGGCCCCAGGTCCCCCCACGCTCGTTGGGTCCAGCGGCTCGCCTGGTGGGTTGCCGCCGACCCCAGACCGGAGGCGCGACGCATCGCGGAGCAGCTGCAGCAGTGGGCCGGCAACCTGCAGCGCGTCGAGGAACAGTCCGTCTGAAGAGCGGGAGGACCGCGGCGCTTCAGCGCCGCCGGCGCACCGCCCACGCGCCCAACCAGCCGGCAAGCAGCCACGGACCGGCGACGATGACGGGATCGAGCAGCTGGTGGACGGTGTCGGCGCGACCCCTTCCCAACCGGGACGCAAGCCCGTGGTGGGTGAGCTCCGAACGGACACCGGTCTGGGTGATCGGGTTGTCGGGACGCAGGGTCACAAACGAGCGCAGATGGCTCTCCCACGCGTCGACACGGTCGGCGGCGAGCAGGATCAGCCAATGGGCAGCCTTGCCCTCGCTGTGGCGGGCATAGGCGTACGTGCGCAGGACGCCGGACAGGCCTTTGGGTGGGCAGGATGTGCCGAACACGGGCGTGAGCTGCTCATGCTCGATCGAGCGTTCCCGCGGCCACTTCTCGGGCTGGCGTTCGGGGAAGTCCCAATGCGCGCCGGTGAGGTCGGGCTGGTGCTGCAGTCTCGGCACCGCCGGCCGGTTCTTGGGGTCGGCGTCGACGCCCCAGCCGGGGATCCGCCGGCGTAGCTCCTCCGGATCAGGGGTGAGCGACGGCTTGTCGGGTGTGTAGACCATGTCGGACGCTCCTGGTGGTCAGCCGTCGCTGGGGACGATGACGGGCTTGATGCAGTCGTCGAGCTTGGCGGAGAAGACGTGGTACGCGTCGGCGATGTGCTCGAGCGGGAATCGGTGGCTCACGATGTCGCTGGGGGTGAGGTAGCCGTTGCGGATGTGCTCGAACAGCCTCGGCCACTGCCGCTTGACCGGGCACTGGTTCATGTTCAGCGTCAGCCCTTTGTTCAGCGCGTCACCGAACTTCACGGCGCTGAAGATCGGACCGTAGGCGCCGATCACGGAGACGGTCGCGCCCTTGCGCACCGAGTCAATCGCCCAGTTCAGCGCCACGGGCGAACCGCCCTGCAGCTTCAGCTTCGCGGCGGTGACGTGCTGCAGGAAGTTGCCATCGGCCTCGGCCCCCACCGCGTCGATCGCCACGTCGGCACCAAGCCCCTCGGTCAGCTTCTTCATGTGCACGACGATGTCGTCGTGCTCGGTGAAGTTGTAGGTCTCGGCGTGCGCGAAGGTGCGGGCCTTGGCCAGGCGGTAGTCGAGGTGGTCGATGACGATCACGCGGCCGGCGCCCATCAGCCAGGCGGACTTGGCAGCGAACAGGCCCACCGGCCCTGCGCCGAAGACCACGACGACGTCACCTTCGACGATGTCCCCGATCTGCGCGCCGAAGTAGCCCGTGGCCAGCGCGTCGGTGCACATCAGCGCGTCCTCGTCGCCCATCCACTCGGGGATCACCGAGGGGCCCACGTCGGCGAACGGCACGCGCACGAACTGGGCCTGCCCGCCGTCGTAGCCGCCGCAGGTGTGTGAGTACCCGTAGATGCCCCCAACCGCGGTGGCGTTGGCGTTGACGTTGTGGCAGTTCGAGTACAGCCCGCGGGCGCAGTAGTAGCAAGAGCCGCAGAACACGTTGAACGGGACCATCACGCGGTCGCCGACCTGCAGGCTCTGCACCGACGGGCCGACCTCATCGACGACACCGATGAACTCGTGGCCGAACGTCATCCCGACACGGGTGTCCGGCATCATCCCGTGGTAAAGGTGCAGGTCCGAGCCGCAGATCGCCGCCAGCGTCACCCGAACGATTGCGTCGTTGGGATGCTCGATCGGGGGGCGTTCCTTGTCCTCGACCCGGACCTTGTAGGGCCCTCGATACACCATCGCCCGCATGGGCGGCCTCCTCGGCCTTGTCGTCGTGATGTGCACGACGCGGATGCAAGGAGCCGTGCGTGCGGCCCTTCTGCCCACAGGGGGCGTTCGTAACCCTCAGGCGGTGCCGGCCATGACGATGGCCACGCACTGCGACTCCTCCCGCCGGCTTCGGTAGGCCGGAACGGAGCGGTTCCACATGGCCATCACGTGGTCTGGGTTGGACACCATCGCGCACGAGAACCGGAAGTCGTCCGGCTGGAGCACGTCGCCTAGCGGTTGGAACATGCCGGTGTCGAACGGCTGACGGTACCGCCGCAGTCTGCTCCGGGTCTCGCTGCTGGGCTCGTCCGCGATGTAGACGTCGATGACGTGGAACATGAGCCCGCCCGGCTTCAGCAGGCGGCGGCAGTCACTGAAATAGGCGTCGAGCGCCTCCGTCGGAACGTGCTCCACGACGGAGATCGAGAACACCGCATCGAGGGTGCTTCCCTCGAAGACGCCCTCCGTCTCACCGACGAGACACCTGACGTTGGTCACGCCTGGCACCACCACCTCGCGAGCCGGCCCCCCGTCGCGCCCGTCGAACACTTCGAAGTTGAAGCACTCGTTCCGCTGCGCCAGCACGGGCAGCAGCCGTGACTCGCCGCCGCCCACCTCGCCGATCCTCTTGTGCTGCCACTCGGCGAACTGCTGATACGTCACGGCGTCCTGCGCCGACTTCAGATGCCAATACGAGGTCCGGGGTAGCTCATCGAGCCGTCCGGCGTCTTCGATGTCCCACAGCTCGCGTTTGGTCAACGCACGCAGCACCGCAGTCCTCCGTCATGTCAGGGCGGGCCCGCGGGCCGCTCACGCCGGCGCGGAGCGGCGACTCGGGAGAGCGCAGGGTAACCCGCCGCCCGGGCGAGCGAGCGGCGCTACCAGCGGTGCGCGACGTCGACGACCAGGCGGCTGCGTTCCCCCGGCCCGTCCAGGGTGAAGACACGGAACGGCAGCCTGGCGCGCACGCCGAGACCGATCGTTGTCGTGCCCTCGAACGTTCCACCCCAGTACGCCTGCCGGAAGGTGCGGAAGCCGGACACGTCCACCATGTTCCGCCGGCGTGCCGGCCGGTACGTCGGGTTTCCGTCGTCGTCGTGTGCACGAACGCCGAGGGCGACGACTGCCAGGGTCGCCTTGCCGCGTAGCTCGACCGCACGGCCACTGGCGTCCGGTACGAACGTCTTCACGTATCGGACGGAGTAGCCGGGCGCATCACCGTCGACCACGACGACGAAGCGGTCAAAGCACGCGTGTTGCCCCGCGCGCGCGTTGATCATGACGGCATCGGGATGCTTGTCGCTGGTTTCCTTCTTCGAACCCCAGCCGGTCGGGCAGGCAGCGCCTGCCGGTACCGCAGAAAGCGTCGCCGCCAGCGCGACGACAACGAGGATCGCCATCCTTCGCACAGTCCCACCTCCTCATGCCCGGCGGACCGCCGCGCGGTCACCTGGCCCGGACGTACGGTGAGACGCGCAACCCGCGGCAAAGGTTGTCTGCCGCGGGTCGCGTTGGAGCATTCGTGCACGAGACAGACAGTCACTCCCGTTCCTCGACCTGGAAGATCTCGTCGGCTACCAGGCCGTGTGCCTCCCGGTGGACGGTTGCCGCAGCCTCGGCGCTGGGTGCTTCCACGAGGCAGAAGATCTTTCCCGCCCGCTCGTCCACCCAGTACCGCTGGTAGCTGACGTCGTGGTTTCCCTGGACCTCGAGATCCTTGGCGTGGGCGCCGGCGACATCATCCAGGCTCACCCCGCCCTCAATGTGGTGCACGTCCATGAACAGCGGCATGGCTGACTCCTTGTCGTCTGGATCGTGTCCACGACGCTAGGTCTCACCGTCCGACAGCGAATCGGGAGGACTCCCTATCTTTCGCCGCTGGTGACGAGGCCCAGCTCAAAGGCGCGGCGGGCCGCCTCGGTCCGCGACGACGCACCGAGCCGCGCCAGGACCGCAGACACGTGGTGCCCTGCCGTCTTGACCGAGATGCACAGCTGTACGGCGATCTCTGCGTCCTTCATGCCCCGGGCGAGCAGTTCGAGCACCTCGGCCTGCCGCCGCGTCAGTCCTGCGGGATGGGTGACCGTCGCTGCTCGCGGGCCTCGGGGGATGCTGCGCTCGCCCAGCTGTCGCAGCCTGCGCCGTACGCGGTCCGCGGCGGGCCTGGCGCCGAGCTGGTCGAAGATGGTCAACGCCGCTCTGAGCCCGGTCGCGTCGCCCCGGCCTTCATGTGCCTCCGCCTCCTCATAGGGACACCCGAGGACGCGCCACGCCTGCGCCGCAGCGTCCCATTCGCCCGCCAGCTGCAGGCGGTAGGGCTCAGCGGTGCGGACGTCGGCCCCCACCGCGCTCCCTGCCCGGTGCAGCCACATCGCCAGCTCCCCGGACGCCCAGCGATGCCCCCGAGCAGCGGCAAGCTCGAACGTCTGCTGCACGGCCGCGGTGACGGCCGCGAGGTCGCCTCGCAGCCACGCCACCTCCGCGCGACCCGCGGCGGCAGGCCATAGGCGTTGGAGGTCGCCGGTCTGCTGTGCGAGCTCCCAGGCGCGGTCCAGGGCCGCCGCCCCGTGGTCAAGCTCGCCCCGGCGCGCGGCGATACGCCCGAGCGTGACGAGCCCGGTGATCGTGGTGATGGCCATCGTTCTCGGCTGGTCGAGGGGGACCGCCGCGACGGTCGTCCGCGCCTCGTCCCATGCCCCCTGTTCGAACTGCACCCGGGACAGCCAGACGGATCCGTAGTGCACCGACCCGTCGAGGTCACGCTCTCGGGCGACGTCGATGCCCCTTTCCAAACCCTCCACAGCCAAGGCGTAGGCGCGGACCTCCCCGGCCGCCGACCCCAGGTTGATCCACGAGTTGGCGACGTGTGCCTGGAGGCCTTCGCTCTCGGCGACGGCGATGCTGCGGCGGATGTCCTTGGCCCCGTCGAGGTCGCCGTCAAGGATCCTGGCAGCACCCATCGAGTTGAGCGCACGGGCGAGGGGCGCAGCCGCTCCGAGCTGCTCGGCGAGGACCACAGCCTTGGCCCCCCACTCGGCCGCGCCGTCATAGTCGCGGGCGAGCATCTTGTCCGTGGCGACGAAGGCGTACGCACCGGCCAGCTCCGTGCTCGGCGGCAGTTGTTCAAGGAGCTCGACCGCGGCCAGCCCGTCGGCGTACGCCTCCTGGCTGCGTCCGGCGTTCCAGACTGCGGCGTTGCGTGCCACCAGCGCTGACCCCAGGCGAAGGGGGTCGCCCAGGCGGCGTCGGATCGTCACCGCCTCGTCGGCCGCTGCCACGGCGGCGTCGACCCGATCGGCGCTGATCGCGGCGAGCGCGGCCGCCTGCAGGGCCTCGGCAAGCACATCGGGTGGTTGGCCTTCCCGGTGGCGCAGCGCC
>DATLGM010000111.1:0-14644 GCA_035540515.1 Egibacteraceae bacterium
TGCCGGAGCTGGGGCACGCGTGCGGGCACAACGTCATCTGCGCCACGGCGGTCGGTGCGTTCCTGGCGGCCGCCGAGGCCCTCGACGGGATCGACGGCTGCGTGGAGCTCATCGGCACGCCGGCCGAGGAAGGCGGCGGCGGCAAGGAGCTGATCGCCCGGGCCGGCGGATTCGATGCCGTCGATGCGGCGGTCATGTTGCACCCCGCGGGCTTCGAGGTCGCCGAGCATGCCTGGATCGGCGTCCGCCGCGTCGACGTGACCTACACGGGGCTGGCCGCCCACGCCTCGGCGATGCCGTTTCTGGGACGCAACGCCCTGGACGCCGCGGTCAACGCCTACCAAGCCATGGCGCAGCTGCGCCAGCACATGCTGCCGACCGACCGGATCCACGGCGTCATCACCGACGGGGGTCAGAAGCCCAACATCGTTCCCGAACGCGCCGCGCTGTCGTTCTACCTGCGGTCAGCGACGCCTGAGACGCTAGCGGTCCTGGCCGAGCGCGCCGAGCAGATCTTCGCCGCTGCCGCTCAGATGGCCGGCGTCGGTGTCGACGTGGCGTGGGACCCGACGCCGGTGTACCTGCCGGTGCGCAACAACCACACCCTCGCGCTGCGCTGGGCGACCAACATGGCCGAGCGCGGGCGTGTCGCACTGCCCCAGGGGGTCATCCCCGAGGCGATGACCGGCTCGACCGACCTCGGCAACGTCAGCGTCCGCGTGCCGGCGATGCACCCGACGGTTGCGATCGCCCCGCCAGGGGTGGCGATCCACAGTCCGGAGTTCGCTCGGTATGCCGTCTCCGAGGAGGCCGACCGTGCGGTGGTCGACGGGGCGATCGGGCTGGCGCTGACGGCGCTGGACTACCTCAGCGACAGCGAGCTGCGTACCGCGGTAACGGCGGAGTTCGAGGTCGCCGGCGGCCGCCTAGACGTGGAGGCGCTGCTGCCCTGAGGCAGGAGAACCCGCGGTGGCGGCGAACCAATACACGCATGACCGCACGCGCATTCCTGGCGGGAGCGCTGACCGTCGCCCTCATGCTCGGCTTCACGCCCGCCTCCGCCCAGACGCCACCCGTTGCCTGCACCGACGACGTGGACGAGGCGATCCCGTTCTCCGTCACCGTCGAGGGTGAGGAAGCCACCGGCCACTACGCGCTTCCCGACACCGCCCCGGTCGGCTTGGTGACCTTCGCGCACGGCTACGGCCACACCTCGGCGTCGTGGACCGAGCACCTGCGCAACGCCGCGCGTGACCTGGGTGTCATCGCGCTGGCGATGGACTATCGCGGGACGCACATCCTCCCGCGCGACGGTGACGTACCGACATCCCGGGGGTGGCGGGTCGCCGAAGGGGCCGTGGACACCATCACGGCGGCACAGCAGTTCGAAGCGGCCTGCCCCGGACTGGGCACCATCACGAACTTCGGTGTGAGCATGGGTGGCAACGCATCCGGGCTGGCGCAGGCGCAAGGCGCGAAGCGCGCCGACGGCACAACGCCGTTGTTCGACTACTGGATCAACGTCGAGGGCGCGGCCAACGTCATCGAGACCTACTTCGAGGCACGCGTGCTGGCGCCGGCGAACACCACCGCGGCCAACGCCGTCGCCGACATCGAGGAAGCCTTCGGAGGGACCTTCGAGCAGGTGCCCGACGTCTACCGGGAGCGCGCGGTCGTGACCCGCGCCGACGACATCGCCGCCAGCGGCGTCAAGGGCGTGCTGGTCATCCATGGCGTCGATGACGGGCTGGTCCCGCCCAACCAATCGCGTGAGCTGGTGACGGCACTGCGCGCCGCAGGCGTGCGCACGGAGATGGTGACGATCGCCCTGCGCGACGAGGACACCGAGTCCGACACCACCATCACCGGCTACGCGGCCGGCCAGGTCGACCCGGACTACCGCTCACCGTTCGTCGGCCACGCTTCCGAGCGCAGCACGACCCACGTCATCATGCGCGAGGCGCTGGGCAGGCTCGGCGCGCTGTACCGCGACGGCGGGCAGCCCATCTGCGACGGTGAGCGCTACGTCGACCCCGTGAACAACGAAGACGTGTTCGTCTGCGACGCCTCCTGACACCGGCGGATGCGCCCGCTCAGGGGGCGTCGCCCGCGTGGCGGCGGACCCACTCGTACATTGCGATGGCCGAGGCGGCGCCCGCGTTGATGGACCGTGTCGAGCCGAACTGCGGGATCGACACCACGGCGTCTGCGGCGTCACGTACGGCCTCGGACAGTCCCGGCCCCTCCTGGCCGAACACCAGCACGCCCCGGCGCGGCAGCGCGTAGTCGCGCAGGTCGACCGCGCCGGGAAGGTTGTCGACCCCGACCACCGGCAGCGACCGCTCCCGGCACCACCCGATGAACTCGTCCACGGTCGGGTGGTGCAGTACGTGTTGGTACCGGTCGGTGACCATCGCGCCGCGGCGGTTCCACCGCCGGCGCCCGACGATGTGGACGGCCGCTGCAAGGAACGCATTGGCGTTGCGCACGACGGTCCCGATGTTCATGTCGTGCTGCCAGTTCTCGATCGCCACGTGGAACGGATGGCGGCGGGCGTCGAGGTCGTCCACGATCGCCCCGACCGACCAGTAGCGGTACCGGTCGACGACGTTGCGGCGGTCCCCGTCGGCCAGCAGCCCAGGATCCAGCCGAGGGTCCTCGGGCCAGGGGCGCGGGTGCGGACCGACACCTACCTCGTCGTCGTCGGACGCCATGGGTCGCAAGGCTCGCATGGATGCGCCCGGGGAGGGGAACGCCCGACCCGCGCAGCGCGTTAGCATCGGCGTATTTCCCGGCCCCCGAACAGCAGACGAGCGGTGACGCAGCCAATGGTGGACGAGCAGACCACCCCCGAGTTCGGCACGAACTCCTGGATCGTCGAGGAGATGTACCGCGACTACCTCGCGGACCCCTCGTCGGTCGCCGAGTCGTGGCGCGACTTCTTCTCCGACTACCGGCCCGGCGGTGGCGCCGCCGCGGGCACGGTGACCGCGCCCTCGCGCCGGGATGCCCCCCCTGCACCCCGCGAGCAGCCGGCGCCGGCGGCGGATCGCGGCTCCTCCAACGGCAAGGTCGAGCTGCCCGAAGGGGCGCAGCCCATCCGCGGTGTCGCGTCGACCATCGCCGAGAACATGAACGCCAGCCGCGCCATGCCCACGGCGACCTCGCTGCGCGACGTGCCCGCCAAGCTGCTGGAGGTCAACCGGCGGATCATCAACAACCAGCTCGCTCGCACCCGGGGCGGCAAGGTCAGCTTCACCCACCTCATCGGCTGGGCGGTCGTCCGCGGGCTGGACGCCATGCCGGTGATGACGTCGTCGTACCACGAGGCGGACGGCAAGGGCTACGTCCGCCGTCCCGACCAGGTCAACCTGGGTCTCGCGGTCGATGTCGAGCGCAAGGACGGCTCGCGGACGCTGCTGGTGCCCAACATCAAGGGCGTCACGACGATGGCGTTCGAGGAGTTCTTCCGGTCCTACGAAGAAGTCGTGCGACGTATCAAGACCAACAAGCTCGACCCCGATCTGTTCGCCGACACCACCGTCACGCTGACCAACCCCGGCACCGTCGGCACGGTCGGCAGCGTGCCGCGATTGATGCCCGGTCAGTCCGCCATCATCGGCGTGGGCGCGATCGACTATCCCGCCGAGTACCAGGGCGCCGACCCACGGACGCTGGCGCAGCTGGGTGTCGGCAAGGTCATCACGCTCACCTCGACCTACGACCACCGGGTCATCCAGGGCGCCGAGTCCGGTCTGTTCCTGAAGTACGTCCACGAGCTGCTGCTCGGCGAGCACAAGTTCTACGACGAGATCTTCGACAGCCTGCGGATCCCCTACGAGCCCGTGCGGTGGCGGCGTGACGACCACATCGCCAACGCCCCTCCCGGCAGCGCCGCACACGCTGACAAGCAGGTCGCCGTCGGCCGGCTCATCAACGCCTACCGCGTCCGCGGCCACCTGATCGCCAACCTCAACCCGCTGGCCCACACGTTCCAGCGGGTCCACCCGGAGCTGGACCCGGCGACCTACGGGCTGACCATCTGGGACCTCGACCGCGAGTTCGCCACCGGGGGGCTGGCCGGCAAGTCGCGGATGAAGCTCGGGGACATCCTGGGGGTCCTGCGCGACGCGTACTGCCGCACCATCGGCGTCGAGTACATGCACATCTCCGAGCGCGACGAGAAGGTGTGGATCCAGCAGCACATCGAGGGCGTCCCGCCGCACCTCGAGCCCGACGACCACAAGCACATCCTGCGCCGGCTCAACGCCGGGGAGGCGTTCGAGAAGTTCCTGCACACCAAGTACATCGGGCACAAGCGGTTCTCGCTGGAAGGCGCGGAGTCCACGATCCCGATGCTGGACGCGCTGCTGTCCGCGGCGGCCGACGACGGCATCGACGAGGCCGTCATCGGCATGGCACACCGCGGGCGCCTCAACGTGCTCGCGAACATCATGTCCAAGAGCTACGACAAGATCTTCCGGGAGTTCGAAGGCGACGTCGACCCCGACTCCGTGCAGGGCTCGGGTGATGTGAAGTACCACCTCGGGGCCACGGGGCACCACCGCAGCCCGGCCGGCAACGAGATCCAGCTGACGCTGTCGTCCAACCCCAGCCACCTCGAGGCGGTCGACCCCGTCGTGGAGGGCATGGCCCGCGCCAAGCTCGACATGCGGGCGTCACGCGGCAGCGGACAGGGCAGCCCGGTCCTGCCGGTGCTGCTCCACGGGGACGCCGCGTTCGCGGGGCAGGGCGTGGTCGCCGAGACACTGATGCTGTCGCAGCTGCGTGGGTACCGCACCGGCGGGACGGTCCACCTCATCATCAACAACCAGGTCGGGTTCACGACCGGACCGCAGCAGGCGCGCTCCTCGACGTACGCCACCGACGTCGCGAAGATGGTCCAAGCGCCGATCTTCCACGTCAACGGCGACGACCCCGAAGCATGCGTGCGGGTGATGCGCCTGGCGCTGGCCTACCGGCAGACCTTCGGCAAGGACGTCGTCGTCGACATGCTCTGCTACCGGCGGTGGGGCCACAACGAGGGCGACGATCCCAGCTTCACGCAGCCGATCATGTACGCCGCGATCGAGAACCGTCGCAGCGTCCGCAAGCTGTACACCGAGGAGCTGGTCAACCGCGGCGTGTTGACGGTCGAGGAGGCCGAGCAGGCGCTGGACGACTTCCGCGAGCGGCTGGAGACGGCACTGCGTGAGACGCGGGAGTCGATGCCGGCGGAACCGCGCCGTGCCTCACCGCCCCCACGCCCGCATGGGGTGCTGCCGTCCATCGAGACGGGCGTCGACCGGGCCACGCTGGAGCGGATCGCGGACGCGGTGACCACGGCCCCCGACGGCTTCACGATCCACCCCAAGCTCGCCAAGCAGCTGGAGAAGCGACGGACGCAGCTGTCCAGCGACACCGTCGACTGGGCCATGGGCGAGGCCATGGCGTTCGGCAGCCTGGTGCTCGGCGGCGTCCCGGTGCGCCTGGCCGGCCAGGACTCACGCCGGGGCACCTTCAGCCAGCGCCACTCCGTGCTGATCAACTACGAGGACGGCTCGGAGTGGACGCCCCTGGACAACCTCGAGGGGGCCTCCGGGCGGTTCATGGTGTACGACTCGCCCCTGTCGGAGTTCGCCGCGATGGGCTTCGAGTACGGGTACTCAGTCGCCCGTCAGGACGCCCTGGTCCTGTGGGAGGCGCAGTTCGGGGACTTCGTCAACGGCGCGCAGGTGATCATCGACCAGTTCATCGTCGCCTCCGAGGACAAGTGGGGGCAGTGCTCCGGTCTGGTCCTGCTGCTCCCCCACGGCTACGAAGGCCAGGGCCCTGAGCACTCGTCGGGACGCAAGGAGCGGTTCCTCACCCTCGCCGCCGAGGACAACATCCAGGTCACCGAGCCGACGACCGCCGCGCAGTACTTCCACCTGCTGCGCCGCCAGGCCCTGCGCGACGTGCGCAAGCCGCTGATCGTGTTCTCCCCCAAGGGGTTGCTGCGCGCCCGCCCCGCCGCCTCGCCCACCTCGGCGTTCGTCGAGGGATCGTTCCGCGAGGTCCTGGTCGAGCACGGTGACGTGGCTCCCGAGGACGTCCGTCGGGTGCTGCTGTGCTCGGGGCGCGTCGCCTTCGACCTGATGAACCAGCGGGACAAGCAGCAGGCGCCGGCGGCCGTCGTGCGGGTCGAGCAGCTGTATCCGTGGCCCGAAGAGCAGATCAGCAAGGCGCTGGAGCAGTTCGGCAATGCCGAGGAGGTCTACTGGGTCCAGGACGAGCCGGACAACATGGGCGCTTGGCCCTTCGCGCACCGGCGGCTGCACAAGCTGCTGCGCAACGACTACGTCTTGCGGCACGTCTCCCGACCGGAAAGCGGCAGTCCCGCGACCGGCAGCGCCAAGGTGCACGAGCAGGAGCAGGAGGCGCTGCTGACCGCCGCGCTGGCGGACCTGGGTTGACCTCCGCGCCCGCCGACCTGCTGGCGTTCGTCGAGCGAGGTCCCAGCCCCTTCCACGCGGTGGCGGCGATGGCCGAGCGGCTCGACGCCGCCGGCTACCTCGCCGTGGACGAACGAGAGGCGTGGAAGCTCGCGGCCGGCGACCGCTGCTACGTCATCCGAGACGGCGGCAGCATCGTCGCATTCGCGGTGGGCGCACAGCCCCCGGCCGACGCCGGCTTCCGGCTGATCGGTGCGCACACCGACTCGCCGACCTTTCGCGTGCGACCGCAGCCCGACGTCATCCGCCACGGACACCGGCTCGTCGGCGTCGAGCCGTATGGCGGAGCGCTGACCTACACGTGGCTGGACCGGGATCTAACGCTCGCGGGACGCCTCGCGGTAGCCGAGGACGGCTTGGTTACCACCCGGCTGGTGCATCTGCCCGGCGCCTGGCTGCGCATCCCGTCACTGGCGATCCACCTCAACCGCGCGTTGCACCAGGACGGCCTCAAGCTCGACCCACAGCAGCACCTCGTGCCGCTGTGGGGCCCCGCGCACGGGCCCGACCTGGTTGCGGCGGTCGCCGAGCACGCCGGCGTCGACCCGGCCGCAGTGCTAGCGTGGGACCTCGTGGCCGCCGACACCCAGCCACCCGCGCTGGGCGGCGCCGACGACACCTACCTGCTGGCCCCGCGGCTGGACAACCTGGCGTCGTGCCATGCCGGCCTGACCGCCTTGCTGGCACACACCGGCGGTGACGCCACCGCCGTGCTGGTGGCCAACGACCACGAGGAGGTCGGCTCGGCCAGCGCCGAAGGTGCCCAGGGTTCGTTGCTCGACGACGTGCTCGCCCGGATCGTGGCGGCCACCGACGGCGGACCGCAGGACGCCCACCGCGCCCGGGCCCGTTCCCGGCTGGTCAGCGCCGACATGGCGCATGCGGTGCACCCCAACTACGCCGACCGCCACGAACCAGGCCACCAACCACGCCTCGGCGGCGGCCCCGTGATCAAGCACAACGCGAACCAGTCGTACGCCACCGACGCCGGCAGCGCGGGCTGGTTCACCGCCCGCTGCCACGACGTCGGGGTGCCGGTGCAGCACTTCGTGACGCGCGCCGACCTGCCGTGCGGCTCAACGATCGGGCCGCTCACCGCCACCAGGCTCGGCATCCCTACGGTCGACGTGGGCAACCCTGTGCTGTCGATGCACTCGATCCGCGAGCAGGCCGCCGTCGCCGACATCGATCCGATGATCCGGGCGCTGACCGCTCACCTGGACGCCCCGGACCACTGACACACGGCGCCCCCGGGCGGTTACCCTTCCGTCCGATGGCCATCGGACGGGTCCGGCCACCAGTGCCTGCCGGGGACGATGCGCCCTCCGGGGCGCCGGACCTCGGCCTGCCCGAGCCGCCCGCTGACGTCGCCGACCCCTCCCCTGCCGCCACGGCCCGGCCCGCACTCAGCGACCGTCCCCTGGTCCGCGCGGGGGTCATCGCATGGTCGGTCACCGGGTTGCTGGTGCTGGCCGCCGCGGTGGGGATCCTGCTGTCACGCCTGACGGTTGTGATCGTCCCGATGATCGTCGCGCTGTTCCCCGCGGCAGTCCTGGTGCCGCCCACCTCGGCGTTGAAGCGGCGCGGGTGGCCCCCCGCCCTGGCTGCGCTGGTGGTGATGACCGGTGCGTTGGGACTGCTGGCGGCGCTGTTTTCGTTCCTGGCGCCGGCGTTCGCAGCCGAGCTGGGGGGCCTGGCGGACAAAGTCGAGCAGGGCTACGGCCAGGTGCGGCTGTGGTTGCGCGCGTCCCCGTTGGGCATCGAGGCGCTGCCCATGGACGAGGCGTTGGACCGAGTCCGCCAGCAGGCCGGCGAACAGGGCAACGGCATCGGTGGGCGGATCCTGGAGGCTGGCACCGCGGTCGTCCACGGGGTCACGGGCATCGCTCTGGCCCTGTTCACCCTGTTCTTCTACCTCAAGGACGGGTCGCGGATCGCTCGCTGGCTGCGGGACCTGTTTCCCCGGCGGGTCCGCGCCGACCTGCAGGGCATCGGCGACCGCGTCTGGTTCACCATCGGCGCGTACATCCGCGGCTTGCTGGTGATCGGGCTCGTCGACGCGGTGCTGATCGGCACAGGCTTGGCTCTGCTGGGGATCCCGCTCGCACTGCCGCTGGCAGTGCTGGTGTTCTTCGGCGCGCTGTTCCCGATCGTGGGCGCATTCCTGGCCGGCACCATCGCGGTGCTCGTCGCGCTGGCTGCCAACGGGCTCGGCGCGGCCATCGCCGTCCTGGTGCTGATCGTGGTGGTGCAGCAACTCGAGGGGCACATCCTCACCCCGGTCATGCTCGGGCGAGCGACCGAGATGCACCCGCTGGCCGTCATCGCGGTCTTGACGTCGGGCGCGCTGCTGATGGGTGTCGCCGGCGCCTTCCTGTCGGTGCCCGTGGCGGCGAGCCTCGCGCGTGCGCTGGCCTACGTCCGCAACCGGCCACGAGCCGCAGTCACGCCGGCGCAGCCCGTGTAGCCCCCTGCCGCCAGGGGCAGAACCCGGTCACCGCAGTCCCGACCGAAGGAGCCGGCGGTGCCGGAACCGATCCGCTGCTACTTCGACCCGCTGTGCCCTTGGTGCTACCAGACGTCGCGCTGGGTCAACCGGCTCCAGGAGCTGGGCGAGGTGCGCGTGTCGTGGGGCTTGTTCTCGCTGGAGATGGCCAACGGGGACGGCACCACCCTGCCGGACGACGCGACCGCCGCGTGGGCGTTGCGGACCGCCGTCGTGGTGCGTGACGAGTGCGGTGACGCGGCCCTGGGCCGTTTCTACGCCGCGCTGGGCGCCGCCATCCACGAGCGTGGCGAACCCGTCGACGACGCCGCGGTCATCGGAAAGGCGCTCGCAGACGCCGGTGTGGACCCCGGCATCGCCGAGAGCGCGCTGGCCGACCCTGCCACACGAAGCGCGGTCGAGCAGGAGCACTGCGCGCTGGTGGAGAGAACTCGCAGCTTCGGGGTCCCCACGATCGCGTTGGACGACGGCGAAGGGCCGGCGATCTTCGGCCCCGTGATCAGCGACGTGCCGTCCGACGAGGACGCGGTGCAGCTGTGGCGCCATGTCGCGTGGTTGACGCGCTACGAGAACTTCTCAGAGCTCAAGCGCGACCGCATCGCCGAACCCGACCTGGAGTCGGTGCGGCGCTACCGAGCGCGGCGCGCCTGATCCAGCCGCTCGCCCAACCGGTCGCACAGGGGCGTCGGACCGTCGTAGACGCGATCGGCGACGCGGCGGATCGCGATCAACGGGCGCACCGCCGAGCAGATCATCACCTCGTCGGCGGCCAGCATGTGGTCCAGCGGGCGCGGTTCCTCGACGACGTCGACGCCCTGATCGGCGGCGATCTCAAGGACGGTGCGGCGGCTGATCGAGTCGACGATGCCCAGGGCCAGCGGAGCGGTGTGCAACCGGCCGCCGGCCGCCCACAGCACCGCGAAGGTCGGGCCCTCGAGCACCCAGCCCTCCAGTGACATGAGCAGCGCGTCATCGGCGCCGTTGCGCTGCGCCCTTCGTGTCGCTGCCATGTTCGGCAGGTAGCTCATCGTCTTGGCGCCGGCCGGGGCGAACGTCCCGCGCGGGCGGATCCAGGGTGCGGGCTGGGGATCGAGGTGCCGTGGTTCGGTCCGCTGCGGCGGCGGTGACAGCGTGACGACGCGGGTGCCCGAGGCGGTCTGGTAGATCCGCAGCGCCCCGTCGGCGTCCCACCCGTCGAGCAGTGCGTGCGCCTCGGCGGTCAGCAGATCGGCGTCCGCCAGCGGCAAGGCCACAGCGTCGAGGGTCGCTTGCAGCCGGTCGAGGTGGTCGTGAAGGCGGAACGGTCGGCCATCCCACACGCCGACCGTCTCGAACCCCCCGTCGCCCCGTGCGACGCCGTCGTCGGTGATCGCCAGCGTCGCGTCGGCCAGCGGCAGCCGCCGCCCGTCGACCATGGCCCTCGGCTCCATCGCGCTCACCCTACTCCGCCCGCCCCGGTCCCGACTCGACCAGCGTGGTGACGTGGACCACGGCCGGGACGGTCGGAAAGCTCGACAACCCGATGCCCAGCCGGGGCGGCAGCGCGCGCACCTCGCCCCGGTCGGCGCCGTCCACCGTCAAGGTCGCGTCGGTCACGCGCCGGTAGTCGGCGACGGCGTAGAACTCTCGCTGCCCGCCCGGCGCGACGCCGGCAGCACGGACGCCCTGCGCTCCACCGATGATCCGACCCACCAGCGGGCGGGCGACGCGATCCTCGATCGCGACCCACCCGGGGCGCTCGCGCAGCCACGCGGGTCGCAGGGCGAAGACCCACGACCGCAGGTCACGGCCGGGGGTGAGCATGCGCACACGCAGTGGGCCGGCTTCGACGCCGACCGCCGCGCCGTCCCACCCGCCCCGCACCGGCGTGGCGACGACCTCGTCGAACGAGTACAGCGACGCGACGTAGTCGGCCACCGGGGGGCTCGGTGCCAGCAGCACCCGCGTCCCGTCGGGGCGCACCCACATGACGTCGACGAAGGACCCGAAGGGGGAGGTGCGCCACGCCCCGACGACGACGGCGTCGCCGGCAGCGAAGCCGGCGGCTGCGATGCAGCCGCGGAACCGGTCCCAGGTCACGGCCGGCGCAGCGCCTCGAACAGGGCGGCACCGACGGAGAAGTCGCCGTGCCGCCCTTTCCAAAGGTCGCCCAGCCGATCGTGGTCGGCGTAGCCGGCAGCGTCCGGCGCACGTCCCAGCGCCGTCGTCGCGGCGCCGGCTAGGGCGTCGGGCGCGACATCGTCGCCGTCGGCGGGGAAGACCTCCAGGACCTCCCAGATCTCGGGCAGGGACCGGCGCTCCTTGCCGGCGGGGAAGGCGTCGACCGCGGGGTCCGCCGCATCGGCTAGCCCCTGCAGGACCACGTCGAACAGGTCGTGCGGGTTGACCCCTCGTGGCATCCGGAATCGTGCGGGCGGGTGCAGACGCCACTCCAGCCGCTCACCGCCCGGACCGTTGTCCTCCAACCACACCTGCCATCCCCGGACGTAGGAGTCCAGTGGGGGGCCGAGCGCGGCGTCGAGCTGCTCGACCAGTGCCGGGTCGACCCGGTACACGCAGGTCGCGGTGCCACGCCGCCGCATCAGTCAGGCAGCACGATCGACGAGGTCGGCCGCTGTTCGGGAAGGTCGACGGTCCGCAGGTTGAACCCCTCCCACCACGTTGCCCGTCGCGGCACCAAGCGGTCGCCGTCGAACGGTCCCGCCAGCGACAGCCCCACGACAGCGGTCGGCCGTCGGTGCGGATCGCTGCCGACGTGCACCACCGCGGGACCCGGCGGCGCCTGCCGACCGGGGACGTCGAGCCGGAAGCCCGCACCCCACACGGCCGGCACCACCACGGGAGGTTGCTCCCCGTCGCCCGCAGCCAGGACCACCGAGCGCCGACCCGTGAGCGCTCGACGGACCCCCGTCGGGATCACGCCGGGCAGCGCCGGCGCGACACCCGGCCCCGCCGAGGGCGCCCGGACCTCGGTCACGTCGTCGATGCGCACCCGCACGGCGACGCGGTTGCGTGGCCGGAAACGCGCCGGCACGAATCTCGCGTCCTGGACGTAACCCAGGATGGTCCCGGTGTTGCGGGCCGCCAGGGCCGCCATCGCGGCGGACACCAAAGGCCCATGGACCGCCAGGCCGAGGGGGTCGTGCAACCCGAAGATCCGAGCGATGCCGGTGATCCTCAGACCGCCGGTGCCGGTGGCGTCCGGCACGTACGCGCTGCACTCCGGCCGGGCGCGCAGCGCGGCCGCCTTCACGCTGGCGGCAGGGGTGGACATCCACAACGACGAGCCGTCGGCCCAGAACGCCATCGGCGACAGCAGCGGCCCCCGCCGGCCGCGGAACGCCAGCACGCATCGCTGGGCGGTGTCCAACGCCTCGGGCAGGTCCGCCACGCCATCTTCTTTCGTCGGCCTACGATCGTGCGGTCGTCCGCAGTCTTGACCACAGGATGCCTTCATGTCGTTCGTCGCGATCAATGTGCTGACCGTTCCGCCCCAGATGCGTGAGGTGCTCGAGGAGCGCTTCGCCAACCGGGCCGGCGAGGTCGACCGCATGGACGGGTTCGAGCACTTCGAGCTGCTGCGTCCCGTCGCCGGCCAGGACCACTACCTCGTCTACACCCGGTGGGCGTCCAAGGAGCACTTCGACGCATGGGTCGGCTCCCAGCAGTTCGACCGCGGTCACGCCCAAGCGTCAGCCGACGGTCCCGCCGCGACGGGCTCGCAGGTCTGGACCTTCGACGTCGCCGAGACCCGCTCGGTGGACGCCTCTCCGTGACCGCCGGCTGGGCGTTACGCACCGCCGCCACCCTCGAGGAGGCCAACGAGCACTTCGCGTCGCTGGAGGCGGCGGGGCTGCTGGGCATGGTGGAGGCCCGCGGGGCGACCACCCTGTACTTCCCCGACCGCGTGACGGGGCTGCCCGTCGACGGCACGTGGGAACCGGTACCCGAGCAGGACTGGAACGCCGCGTGGATGGCGACGTTCACGCCGGTCACGGTCGGCGTGATCACCGTCGTCGCACCTTGGCACGATCGGCCCGCCGACGGCGTGCCGCTGGTCGTCGAGCCGGCGCAGGCCTTCGGGACCGGTCACCACGAGACCACGACCCGCTGTCTGCTGGCGTTGCAAGCCGTGCCGCTGGCCGGCCGGCGGGTCCTCGACGTCGGCACCGGCAGCGGGATCCTGGCGCTGGCTGCCAAGGCCTTGGGAGCGGGAACCGTGGTCGGCACCGACGTCGACGAGGTCGCGATCGCCGCCGCGCGCGTCAACGCTGAGGCCAACGGGCTTGACGTCGCCTTCGAGCAGGGCTCGGCGGACCGGCCAAACGGCGAGCGGTTCGACGTCGTGCTGGCCAACCTCGACACCGCCACGCTGTCGGCGCTGGCCGGCGACCTGGCCGCGTGTCTGGCCCCGTCGGCCACGTTGATCGCGTCCGGCGTCAGCAACGAGCGGATTGACGAGGCCGTCGCAGCCCTGACAGGGGCGGGCCTGCGCGTCGAGGCGTCAGCCGGCCGTGAGTGGGCGCTGTTGACCGCCCAGGGCTGAACGCTCGAGACCCCGGACGGTGTCCGGGGTCTCGAGTTCGTATCGGTCCGCCGCGACCGACACGGTATGGGCACTCGCCGGCCGGGCCGCCGCGCCTAGCCGACTGTGCTTGTGTGGTAGTCGGAGAGATTCGACGGGCCGGCGGCTTCTCCTTCCGGGGCGCGAAAAAAATCCCCACGGCTACGATCGGGGCGTGGGCACCGAGGCGGTGGTGGCGCTGCACGGCTTCGCTCACGGCGGCGAGGCGGTCGGCCGCATGCCCGACGGACGCGTGGTCTTCGTCGCTCATGCCCTGCCTGGGGAGACGGTTCGCGTCCGCATCACCGAGCAGCGCAAGCGGTGGTCCCGCGGCGTGCTCGTCGAGGTCGTCACCCCGTCGCAGGATCGCGTCGAACCCCCCTGCCCGTACTTCGGTCCCGGCCGTTGCGGCGGCTGTCGCCTGCAGCACATCGCCCCGCCGCGCCGGCGCGAACTGTTGCGCCAAGTGGTGAGCGACCAGCTCGAACGCCTCGGCGGTGTGCCCGAACCCCCTGTCGCCGCTGTGGTCCCCGCCGGCGAGTACGGGTACCGCACCCGCGCCCGCTTTGCGGTCACCGGGGACGGGCACCTGGCCTTCCGCCGTCACGGCAGCAACGACCTGATCGCCGTCGACCGCTGCCTGTTGCTGGACGAGCCGACTCAGGCGCTGCGCGAGGCCGCCGGCGACGACTGGGCGGGCCACGCCGAAGTGGAGGTCCGCACCGGCGTCGAGGGCGGGACGGTGATCGCCGATCCACCCGGCCGTCACGGTGACGCGTTGGTCGAACGCGTCGGCGGCTTTGACTTCCGCGTCGGTGCGGGCAGCTTCTTCCAGTCGAACCGGGAAGGCGCCGGCCACCTGCTGCGCCTGGTGCGCGAGGCGGCTGCGGTGACGAAGGGTGACACCGCCCTGGACTTGTACGCCGGCGTCGGCCTGTTCGCCCGCGGTCTGGCCGCCGACGGCGCCGCGGTCACCGCCGTCGAAGGCAACCGCTCGTCAGCGGCGGACGCCCAACACAATCTGGCCGGTCTGGCCACCGTCCTGCACCGCCCCGTGGACCGGGCGCTGCGGCGGTATGT
>DATLGM010000112.1:0-9260 GCA_035540515.1 Egibacteraceae bacterium
CTGCTCAACAGCTCCATGCCCCACCCGCCCTATATCGATATCCGTCGATGCATGAACGATAGCATCCCATCGACAAACGTCAATGTCTACGGCGTGGCCCGCGGGTCGCCGGCGGGCAATGGGTCAGGCCCCGAGGGAGCGGTTAGCGTTTGGGCCATGCCGACCATCGAACCGGTCTTCGTCGTCGAGCCCACCTATGCCCCCGACGCCGCGGAACGCCGCGAGCCCATCCGCCCACAGCACCTCGCCCGTGTCGAGGAGCTGACCCGCCAGGGGCGCCTGCTCGTGGCCGGCGCCTACGCCGACATGTCCGCGTCGCTGCTCGTGCTGCGCGTCGAGGACGAAGCGGCCGCCGTGGCGCTGGTGCATGAGGACGTGTACTGGCGCGAGGGCGTGTGGACCGACGTGGCCGTCCGCCGCCTCAACCGCGTCGTCGTCGACTGACCATGGCGGCCACGACGGGTAGACACGGCGGCGCGGTCGCGCTGCCGTCGCCGCCGCTGCGGCCCGCACGAGCGGTGGCCAAGCGGCTGGTGATCGCCCTGGGGTTGGTGTGTCTGGTCACGGCGCTGGTGTGGTTCGACCGCGACAGCTACATCGACGACGTGGACGGGGCAGTCGGGCTGCTCGACGCCTTCTACTACGCCACCGTCACCGTGACGACCACCGGCTATGGCGACATCACCCCCGTCACGGACCGAGCGCGCCTCGTCACCGCCCTGCTCGTCACACCAGCGCGCATCCTGTTCCTGATCGTGCTGGTCGGCACGACGCTCGAGCTGCTGACTGAGCGCTGGCGACAAGTCACCCGACTGCAACGCTGGAGATCGACGTTGAACGACCACTACATCGTGTGCGGCTACGGGGCCAAGGGTCGCAGCGCCATCCAGACCTTGATGGGCCAGGGAATACCCCAAGCGCGGATCGTCGTCGTCGACCCGAGCCCCCGCGCGCTCACCGAGGCGGGCCACGAAGGCTTCGCGACGGTCAACGGGGATGCATCACGCACGACCGTCCTTCACGAAGCCGGTGTCGAGAACGCGGCGGGGGTCATCGTCGCGGTCGATCGTGACGACGCCGCCGTGCTGGTGACGCTCACCGCGCGCGAGTGCAACCGGACCGCGACGATCGTCGCGTCGGTGCGCGAGGGGGAGAACGCGCACCTGCTGCGCGAGGGCGGCGCGGACTCGGTGATCACCTCCGCCGAGGCGTCGGGCCGCCTGCTCGGGCTGGCGACGCGGATGCCCCACGTCGTCGGCGTCATGGAGGACCTGCTGACCGTCGGCCAGGGACTGGACGTGGTGGAGCGCTCTCCCGAGGACGCCGAGATTGGCCAGCCTGCGGTCCAGCGCCCCGGCGAGCTGGTGATGGCGGTCGTCCGCGACGGCCAGACGTTGCGCTTCGACGCGCCGGAGGCCACCGTGCTGCAGCGCGGCGACCGGATCGTCATGCTGTGCGCCCGCTCCTGACGATCACGAACGCAGGGCCACCTCAATCCGCTCCCCCGGCGCCAGTGACCGCTCGTGCCCTGCCACGGCGATGCGCACCGGCGCCACCGGCGCCGGCTCGCTGACGATGACCAAACGATTCGGTTCGATCCGCACGTGCAGCTGCTGGCTGCGGTAGGACAGGTCGAACGACACGGCGCCGAGCTCCTCAGGCACCTGGGGTTTGAACCGGAGGACGTCGCCCCGTGTCTCGATGCCTCCGTAACCGCGCAGGAGCAGGTCGACGCTGCCTACCATCGCGCCAAGGTGGATCCCCTCGGGCGTGGTGCCCCCCTGCACGTCGGAGATGTCGGCCTCGAGGGCTTGGCAGAAGAACTCCCATGAACGCGCGCGGTCCTCGCGGGCCAGCACCCACGAGTGCACGACCTTGCTCAGAGTGGAGCCGTGTGACGTGCGCGCCGAGTAGTAGTCGATCGTGCGGTGGATGTCGTTCTCGTTGAACTCGTATCCCAGCCGGTCGAACAGCTCCCCGATCTCCCTGCCGGACAGCAGGAAGAACAGCATCAGCGTGTCGGGCTGCTTGGAAAGCCGGTAGCGGTTGGTCGAGTCACCCTCGGCTTCCAGGATCCGGTCCAGCCGGGCGATGTCGCCGTAGCGGGCCCGATATCCCTGCCAGTCGAACTCCTCGAGCCGCTCGTAGCCCTGGAACTGGCTCATGACCTGCCGGCCGGTCCCGTCGTCGTGGAACGCCACGACCATCTTGCGGGTGATGTCGCCCCAGCGGTCCAGCTCCTCATCGCCCAGCGCCATCATCTGGCAGATCTCCGCCCGCTGGTACTCGGCGACGTGCTCGAGCACCTCGAACGCGCGCATCAGCACCCACACCGTCATGACGTTCGTGTAGGTGTTGTTGTCCAAACCCGGCTCGTCACGGTCGGGGTAGGACTCGTGGTACTCGTCAGGGCCCATGACGCCCCGCATCTCATAGCGGTTCAGCGCCGTGTTGAACGTGGCGAGGTCGGCGAGGAAGCGGGCGATCTCCAGCAGCATCGGCGCGGCGTAGTGGCGCAGGAACGCCATGTCCCCGGTGACCTGAAAGTACTGCCACACGTTGTAGGCGATCGCGATGTTGACGTGACGCTGCAGGTGGGAGTGGTCGGGCAGCCACCGGCCCGACTTCGGGTTGAGGTGCAGCTGCTGGGTCTCCTCCCGCCCGTTGCTGCCGCTTTGCCACGGGTACATCGCCCCGCGGTGCCCGTCGGCCCGGGCGGCCCACCGCGCCTGGTCCAGACGCCGGAAGCGGTACAGCAGCAGTGACCGGGTCAGCACGGGCAGGCGCAGGTTGAGCAGCGGGAAGATGAACAGCTCGTCCCAGAAGATGTGCCCCCGGTACGCCTCGCCGTGCCACCCCCGCGCGGGGACACCGACGTCGAGGTCCATCGTGTGGGGGGAGGCCGTCTGCAACAGGTGGAACAGGTGCAGGCGGATGATCATCTGCGTGCGGTCGCTGTCGTCGATGGCGATGTCAAACCGACGCCACAGCTGCCCCCACGCCATGACGTGCTGTTCCAGCAGCGGCTCGTAGCCGGCCGCGCGGACGACACGCGCTCGCGCGTCGAGGAGGCTTTCGGAGATCGCGGTGTCGCGCGACGTGTGCAACGCGACGACCTTCTCGACGGTGACGCTACGCCCGGGCGTTGCGGTGAGGACGAAGTCCTGAGCGACCAGACCGCCGTCGTCGACGAACCGCCGTGAGGTCAGCGCGATGTCGCCGTTGCCGGACACGGTGATGCGCGCCGCCAGCGCGACCCGCACGTGTGACTGCTTGGTCTCCACCTGCGCGAAGACGACCTCCCCGTCTTCACCCGAGGCGACCCGCTGGTGGTGGTCGCCGCGCAGCTCGCGGTATCGCGGAACGCCGGCGTTGACGACCCCGGCGTCGACCCCGGCGCGCACCGTGAACGTCCCGGACCAGTTCCGCGGCAGGATCCCGACCCGCTGGGCCGCCAGGTGCCGGTCGTGCATGGACACGAACCGGCGCTCGGTGACCAGGGTCTCGCGGCCCTCGCCGTCGCGCACCTCCACCTGACGGGTCAGCTCTCCCCGGCGCAGGTCGAGCTCGCGCCGAAACGACAGCACCTCCACGTCGTCGATGCTGAACCAAGGACCGTCGGCGACGCGGAACGTCAGTGGCAGCCAGTTCGGCAGGTTGACCAGGTCTTCGTTCTCGACCGTGCGGTCGGCGACCTCGGTCCCCAGGCGGTTGTACAGCCCGGCGACGTAGGTCCCCGGGTAGTGGATGTCGTCGGCCTGCGCCTCGGCGGCTGCGCCCCTGGTCGCGAGATAACCGTTGCCGAGCGTGCACAGGGCCTCTTGCAGCCCCTCGTTGTCGGGGTCATAGGCGTCGTAGAGCAGTGCCCACGGGTTCACGGCGCTGCATCCCCGAGGGCGTCGCGCAGCTGTGCGAGGAACGTGACGACGGCGCGCGGGTCTTGTAATGAGACGTCGGCAAAGGTCGTGCGGGCGTCGTCCTCCCCCCGCACGACCAGGCCGACGCCACGGTCGCCGAGCGCCGCGAAGGCGTCCTCGTCCGTCACGTCGTCGCCCACGTAGATCGGGACGACGTCGTCGCGCTCGTCCAGTCCCAGTGTGCGGAGCAGGAACTGCAGTGCCTTGCCCTTGTGCCAGTCGAGGGCCGGTCGCAGCTCGAAGATTTTCTTGCCCCCGGTCACGCGCAGCTCCGGGTTGGCGTCGGAGACCCGAACAACTGCGGCCTTCACGTCGCTGACCTTGGCGGGGTCGACCTGTCGGTAGTGCACGGCGATGGCGAACCGCTTGCGCTCGATCCGGACGCCGTCGGCGCCCGCCAGCTGCGCGTGCAGCTGGCCCTCGGCGGTGTCCAGCGCCGGGAGAAAGTCGGTGCCGTGCTGGGTCGGCGTGCCGTCCGGCGCGACGATGTCGAAGCCGTGGCTTCCGGCGTAGTACAACCCGTCCACCCCCACCATCGTGCGGACGTCGGCCAGGTCCCTGCCGCTGACGATCGCGACGGTGCACCGGTCGGCGAGGCTGCGGATGACCTCACGGACGCGGTCGTCGATGGTGGCGTCTTCGGCCCGTTCGACGATCGGCGTCAGCGTGCCGTCATAGTCCAGGAACACGGCCGGCGTCCGACCGTCGAGCCGCGCAACCACGCCGTGGTCGGGGTCGGTTGCGTCGGGCAGGTCGTGAATCGGTGTGCCCTCAGACAACCGAGACCTCCGCCAGGTCGGCGACGACGTGGTCCGCTCCGGCGTCGCGCAGCCCATCGGGATGACCGGTCCGGTCGACGCCGATGACCATCCCGAACCGTCCGCGCCGGCCGGCCTCCACCCCAGAGATCGCGTCCTCGACCACGACCGCGCGGGCCGGTTGCGCACCCACACGGCGGGCGGCCTCGATGAACACGGCCGGGTCGGGCTTGCCGGGGATGCCCAGCCGCTCCGTCTCGAGTCCGTCGACCTTCGCCTCGAACCGGTCGGCGACCCCGGCGCGCTCGAGGACCACCGAGGCGTTGCGGCTGCCCGAGATCATCGTGGCGCGGATGCCCACGGCGGCGAGCTCGTCGATCAGCTGCATGGTCGACGGATACGGGTCCACGCCGTGCTCGTCGATGTGCGCCCTGAACAGGACGTTCTTGCGGTTGCCCACACCGCACACCGTCTCCTTTTCCGGCCTGTCGCCGGGATCGCCCCACGGCAGCGTGATCCCTCGGGACCCCAAAAATGCCGCGACGCCGTCGTAGCGCGTCTTGCCGTCGACGTACCGTCGGTAGTCGTCACCGGTGAACGGCGGTTCGTCCGGCCCGAGGTGGGTCCGCAGGTAGTCGTCGAACAGCCGCTTCCAGGCCGCTTCGTGCACCTTTGCCGTGTCGGTGATGACGCCGTCCATGTCGAACACGACGGCGTCGAACCGCTGTTGGTCGATGACCGGCACGCTGGCTCCTCTCGGCGGGATCGGCGTAGCACACCACGGCCGTCGCGCCGTGTCAGGAGGGGATGTCCAAGCGCGCCAGGTACGGCGACGTGAGGCTGGACAAGACGACGGTGCCGGCGTGCTCGCGCACCCCAGTCACGAAGGCGAAGCCCTCGGGGCCAGGACCGTGGAAGTCGTGCACGACGGTCCCGTCCGGGGCGACGGCCATCACCCAGACCGTCTCGACTGGCGAGGGGTGCAAGCGCTCGGGCAGTGCCCACAGCAGCGTGCGCAGCGCGGGTGGCTTGGCCAGCAGCAGGTCCAGCACGCGGTCGCGGGGATTGGGAAGCGCCAGCCAGTACAGCCCGTCGCTGCCGGTCGACACGTTGTCGACGAAGCCCGGCGTGTTGTCGAGCAGCGGCGAGGTCTGACCTGCGTCCGCCCCGCTCAGCGTCACCGTCGTGACCCGGTAGCCCGCCGTCTCGGCGACGATGAGCTGCGACTCGTCAGGCGAGAGCGCGACGCCGTTGGCGAACCGCAGATCGTCCAGGAGCACGTCGATCTCACCGTCAGGGGTCCGGCGCAGCAGCCGGCCGGTCGGTCGGCCCTCGATGAGATCGGCCTTCCAGTGCTCGAGGCCGAAGCGTCGCGAGGAGTCGGTGAAGTAGATCGTGCCGTCGCGCGCGACCGCAGCGTTGTTGCAGAACCGCAGTGGCTGTCCAGCCACTGCGCTGACCAGCACGTCGACTGCGCCGCCGGCCAGGTCCACGCGGAGCAGGCCGCGTTGGGCATCACACACCACCGCCGTGCCGTCGGCGCGCGCCTCGATCCCCAGCGGGCGGCCCCCGGTGTCGGCGAGCACCTCGCTGCGGCGGCCGTCTGGGGAGACCCGCAGGATGCGACCGTCCTCCAGCCCGGTCACCAGGTCGCCGGTGTCGAGCACGTCGACGTCCTCCGGGCCGACGCCGGGCAGGGGCAGCAGCGTCAGCGGGGGCAGCCCGGCGTCGGAGCGCGCCCGTTTCGCTCGAGCCGGGATCGACGGGGGGCGCCAGGTGACGGGATCGATCGCGGGTCGCGCCATGTGTGCACCGTAGCGGGCCCGGTCGATCGGACTCGCGCGTGCCGTCAGCGGAGGCTGCCACAAGGCTCGCAACGTTCGGCCTGCAGCGGTTCGTAGGATCGTGGGTCATGCGCCCACAGCAGCCCGCGGCCAGGTCCGTGCACGAACCCCATCCGCAGCGGTTGGCAGCCGACCATCCGCAGCGCCCGGAGATCCTGCGCCGCCACGCGGCCGCGATCCAGGCAGGGCAAGCCGGCTACACCGATCCGGTCAGCGGGCTGTTCGTGCTGACGGCCGCGTTCCTCACCGAGCGCGGGTTCTGCTGCGACAATGGGTGCCGCCACTGCCCGTACCTGCCGTGACTCGCCGCGCCTGGGTCAGCTGGTCGTCGGGCAAGGACAGCGCACTCGCGCTCGCCGAGGCCAAGCAGGACCCGGACCTGGACGTGGTCGGTCTGCTCGTCACCTTCAACGCGTCTGCCGACCGTGTGGCCATGCACGCCGTGCGGCGGGAGCTGGTGCTGGCGCAGGCCCAGCGGCTGAACCTGCCCGTGACAACGGTTGAGCTGCCCTATCCGTGTCCCAACGGCGAGTACGAACAGCGGATGGGAGCGGCTCTGGCCGAGGCCACCAACCAGGGCGTCGAGGCGGTCATCTTCGGCGACTTGCACCTGACCGACGTCCGCGCGTACCGCGAGGACATGATGCGCGGCTCCGGTGTCGAACCGCTGTTTCCACTGTGGGGCCGGCCCACCGACACGCTGGCCACCGCCATGTTCGAGCGTGGCACCCAGGCGGTGTTGACGTGCGTGGATCCCGGCCAGGTGCCGCGCGACCTGGTTGGTCGCTCCTATGACCCGCAACTGCTCGCAGATCTGCCCCTCGGCGCGGACCCTTGTGGCGAGAACGGTGAGTTCCACACCTTCGTGTGGGACGCCCCCGACTTCTCCGCGCCCGTGCCGGTGCGCACGGGAAACGTGGTCGAGCGGGACGGATTTGTGTACTGCGACCTCCTGCCTGCGCCCGGCACGGCATAGCCGTCCCTGCGGCGCGCCGTAGCATCGGGGGATGCAGACCGACGTGGACCGCGTGCTGTCCGGAGGTCGCGTGCTGGTGCTCACCGGCGCCGGCGTGTCGACCGACTCCGGCATCCCCGACTACCGGGGCGCATCTGGTCGGCTGCGCCATGCCCTACCCATGACCTACGACCGCTTCGTGGGCTCCGCCGATGACCGCAAGCGCTACTGGGCGCGCAGCCACCTGGGGTGGTCGCGCGTCGCGAGCGCCCGGCCGAACGCGGTGCACCACGCGGTCACCGCCATGCAGCTCGACGGCCTGCTCACCGGCGTGGTGACCCAGAACGTCGACGGCCTCCATTCGGCCGCGGGCACCCGGGACGTCGTCGACCTGCACGGTCGCCTGGATGTCGTCGTCTGTCTCGGCTGTGGACAGCGGCGCAGCCGCCACGAGGTCGCGCTGCGGTTGGACGCCGTGAACCCCGGGTTTCGCGAGAGGTTCGGTCACGACCAGGCCGTGGTCCGTCCCGACGGCGACGTCGTGCTCGACGACGCCGAGGTGGGACGCTTCCGGGTCGTCGACTGCCGCCGGTGTGGCGGGGTGCTCAAGCCGGATGTGGTCTTCTTCGGAGAGACCGTGCCCCGGCCCAGGTTTCGTCACGCCCTCGGCCTGATCGAGCGCTCGGCCAGCCTGCTCGTGCTGGGCTCGTCGTTGGCGGTCGGGTCCGGGTACCGCTTCGTGACGGCCGCGGCCAAGGCCGGTCTGTCCATCGCGATCGTCACCCGGGGCGCCACCCGGGGCGACCACCTGGCCACCGCCAAGGTCGACGGTGACCTCGCCACCGTGATGCGACGGTGGTCGGCGCGCGACGCGGCGACCGCCTGACGGCGGTCACGGGTAGGGCCAGGGGTTCGGCTTGCAGGGGTAGGTGCCCTTGCTCTGCTGCATCATCACGGGAGCCAGGCGTCCCGCCCCGGGACAACCACGGTGGCGATGCCCCAACGCGTGGCCGACCTCGTGGTTCAGCACATACCCGCGGTACTTCCACAGCGGCGCGTGGAACTTGTCGGTCCCGTGATGCCAGCGGTTGACGTTGATCGCCGCGAACCGGCCGCTCCAGCACGACAGGTAGCCGGCGGTGTTCGCGACGCCGCGGCAGTAGCGGTCCACGGTGGCCGGACGCGCCAGCAACACCCGGATGCGCGCCTGTGACGGTGGCACGCGTCGCAACCGGACCGGGCCGTTCGACCAGCCCTTGACCGACCCGAGGAACCGGTCGACCTGCACGGCGAAGTCGTCCGCGCTGAAGTCCGTGCCGGGCTGCACCTCGGCACTGTAGGTGTGCAGCGTCCCGCGCTCGCCGAACACGCGGCTCGAGCCGACGACGTACCGGTAGCCCTCGGCCGTGGTGCGGACCTCCCGCCGCGCGCGCAAGCATGAGCGTGGCGTCCAGCGCGAGCGGTTGCCCGCGCGGTCACGCGCCCGCACGGCGAAGCAGTAGCGCATGCCGCCGCGGACGTCATTGAGATCGACGCGGCGCTGCGTGACACCCTGCCATGCGCGCGGACGCCGCCACCGCGTCATCGTGCCGTCGACCCGGGTCCGGCGGTACCGCACATCGCTGCTCGCGATACCCGAGCCGGCATCTGCTCGCGACCACACCACCCGGATGCGGCTGCGGTCCCCGGCGTGGGTCACCTTCTCCAGCGCTGCGGTCGGCGGCCGTGCGTCGACCCGCCACGCGTAGGACGCCGGCTCGCTGGTCAGCGCCTGGTCGCCGTACAC
>DATLGM010000113.1:0-11218 GCA_035540515.1 Egibacteraceae bacterium
GCGCCGGCGCCACGTCCAAGGCCGCAGTCACCGCACTGGCGACACCTCGCACCAGCGGCCGGATCGCGGTCCGCAAGGGCTCGGGTCGCTGGAAGGGCAGCGCGGTCCTGACCAACGACAAGTTCTTCGAGCCAAAGCTGGTGTTCGACCGTAAGGGCAGGCGTCATGTCGCCGGGCGCGGCGGCGCGTACCACGACGTGTTCTACGCCGGGCCTTCTGGGAAGCGCCGTGTCTTCGCCAGCGCCTGGGGCGGGGGAGCGGGATTGGCCATCGACGCCAAGAACCGGCCGGTGGTCGGGTACGGCGACAGTGAGGCGCGCACCGTCAACGGGTTGATCGTGTTCTGTCCTCGTTTCCGCACCCAGACGGCGACGGCCAAGCACAAGACCCTGCGGGCACTTCCTGACGGTGGCGACGGTTTCGAGTACACCGAGCTGGCCAGTGACCCTCGGGGAGGCCCCGTCCACACGGCCTACAGCATCGGTGAGCAGCTGCACTACCATCGCATGGGGGCCAAGCCCCTCAAGCTGCCGGTGAGCCGCACCCGTGTGCTCCGCGTCGCCGTCGGTGGCGGTGTGGTGGCGGTGGGGTCGCTGACCGACCGCGGTGTCCTCACGGTGTTCCACCGCAAGGGCACCAGCGGGGCGTTCTCCAAGCGCTCCTTGGGCAACGGTGTGACGCACTACGACCTTGCCGTGGGCCGCGACGGTGTGCCGCGCGTGGCGTTCGCGAGGAAGGGCCGCCTGCACGTGTTCAACGGTCGCAAGGTCGTCGCCAGCGCGATTCCCGCTTTCCGCGTCGGCATCGGTGTGGACCGGGACCGGCGCGTCCACGTCGTCTTCTCGCCGGCCGACCACCCCAACTGCCGCGGCAGCGTCGTGGCCGTGTGGTGCACGAACCGCAACGGCGTCTATCACCTGCGGCTGGACCGCGGTGCGGCGAGGGGCACCTGGACCAGGGTGCAGCCGACCGTCGGGTACTCGCCGGCGCGGTACTCGGTCGCCACGACCGGGCGGACGGTCGCCGTCGCATACGGCAACCCGGCCAACCGCGTCGCGCTCACGGTGCGTTCCCGGCGCTTCTGACGGCGCGGGGTTGCCGCGTGTCGTGCAGAGGTTCACAGTGGACCGGCGGGGCGTGACGGCGGAGGGGACGATGCACCACGACGACGACCGGTTGCTGCGCGAGGCTGCCGAGCTGGCGATCGAGTGGCGCCGGTCCCTGCCCAAGCGTCACGTCGGTGCGACCGCTGACCTGGGCGAGCTGCGCGAAGCGCTGATCCGGCCGTTGCCGGCCGACGGTGAGCCCGACGAGCAGATCGTGCGGCGACTGGCCCGTGATGCCGAGGCAGGCACGGTGGCAATGGGTGGTCCGCGCTACTTCGGGTTCGTCATCGGGGGCGCGCATCCGGCAGCACTGGCGGCCGACTGGCTGACGTCGGCGTGGGACCAGAACGCCGGGCTCATCGCCGGGGGCCCAGCGGCGGCCGTCGTCGAGGAGGCCGTCGGCGGCTGGCTGGCGCAGCTGCTGGGGCTACCGACATCAGCGTCGTTCGCCCTGGTCACGGGCTGCCAGATGGCGCACTTCACCGCCTTGGCGGCAGCCCGTCACCGGGTCCTGCAGCAGGCGGGTTGGGACGTCGAGGAGCGCGGCATGTTCGGCGCCCCGCCGGTCACGGTGCTCGTAGGGCAGGAGCGCCATGTGACGGTTGACCGGGCGCTGCGCTACCTGGGCTTCGGCCGCTCGTCGGTCGTCGCCGTGGAGGCAGACGACCAGGGAGCGATGAACATGGCGGCGCTTGCCGCAGCCGTCGAAGGCTGCACCGGCCCGGTCATCGTGTGCACGCAGGCCGGCAACGTAAACACCGGCGCCTGCGACGACCTCCGCGCCGCCGCGGATATCGCACACGATGCCGACGCGTGGCTGCACGTCGACGGTGCGTTCGGGCTGTGGGCGGCAGCCAGCCCGCGGTTCCGCCACCTCGTCGACGGCCTCGAGCGTGCCGACTCATGGGCGACCGACGGGCACAAGTGGCTCAACGTCCCGTACGACTCCGGCATCGCCTTCGTCGCGCACCCGGCCAGCCACCGCGCCGCCATGGCGGTCACCGCCGCCTACCTGGTGCAACGGCACAACGGCGACCGTGACGAGGTGGATTGGACACCGGAGTTCTCCCGGCGCGCCCGTGCCTTCCCGCTCTACGCCGTGCTGCAGGCGCTGGGCAACAAGGGCGTGGAGGCGCTCGTGGACCGCTGCTGCGACCACGCGGCACGCTTCGCTCAACGCCTGGCCCAGGCCCGTGACGTCGAGGTCCTCAACGACGTCGTCCTCAATCAGGTGCTCGTGCGCTTCGGCAACGACGACGCCATCACCCGGGCGGTCGTCGAGGGCGTGCAGCGCGAGGGAACGTGCTGGTTGTCAGGCACCACCTGGCGCGGCAGCGCCGCGATGCGGATCTCCGTCGTCAACTGGTCGACCACGACCGAGGACGTCGACCGCTCGGTGGAGGCGATCCTCCGCGTCGCCGGCAACGTGCTCGCGGACCTGCCGTAGCAACCCGGCGGCCGCCGTACGATGGCGGCCAACCCCCGAACCTTCGAGGACTTCGCCGTGCCTGAGTTTGTCTATGTCATGAAGGGACTGACCAAGGTCGTCCCGCCGAACAAAGAGATCCTGTCCAACATCTGGTTGTCGTTCTACCCGGGCGCCAAGATCGGCGTGATCGGACCCAACGGCGCCGGGAAGTCGACGCTGCTGCGGATCATGGCCGGCGTGGACACCGAGTTCGAGGGCGAGGCGTGGGCCGCCCAGGGCGTGACGGTCGGCTACCTGCCGCAGGAGCCCGAGCTCGATGAGTCCAAGGACGTCCGAGGCAACGTCATGGAGGGCGTCGCCGAGTCCGCGCGGCTGCTCGAGCGCTTCAACGAGCTGTCGGCGAAAATGGCCGAGCCGCTCGACGACGACGAGATGGCCAAGGTCTACGACGAGTTCGGCCAGGTGCAGGACGCGATCGAGGCAGCGGGGGCGTGGGACCTGGACCGCACCCTCGAGGTGGCCATGGACGCGCTGCGCGTTCCCCCAGGGGACGCAGACGTCTCGACGCTGTCGGGCGGCGAGCGCCGGCGCGTGGCGCTGTGCCGGCTGCTGCTGTCGCACCCCGACATGCTGCTGCTCGATGAGCCGACCAACCACCTCGACGCAGAGAGCGTCGCGTGGCTCGAGCGCTTCCTCCAGGAGTACACCGGCACCGTCGTCGCCATCACCCACGACCGCTACTTCCTGGACAACGTCGCCGGCTGGATCCTGGAGCTGGACCGCGGCAAGGGGCATCCGTTCGAGGGCAACTACAGCGGCTGGCTGGAGCAAAAGCAGGCCCGCCTTGCGCAGGAGGCGAAACAGGAGTCCGCGCGCCAGAAGACCCTGGAGCGCGAGCTGGAGTGGGTCCGCATGTCTCCGCGCGCCCGCCAGGACAAGTCCAAGGCGCGCCTGAAGGCGTACGAGACGCTGCTCGCCCAGGGGCCTCAGGAGCGGGCCGGCACCGCAGAGATCGTCATCCCCAACGGCCCGCGGTTGGGCGACGTCGTCGTCGAGGCCGATCACGTCAGCAAGGGGTACGGCGACACGCTCCTGATCGACGATCTCACGTTCAAGCTCCCACCCGCCGGGATCGTGGGGATCATCGGGCCCAACGGCGCGGGGAAGACGACCACCTTCCGGATGATCGTCGGGGACGAGAAACCCGACGCGGGCGAGCTGCGGTTAGGCGACACGGTCGAGATCGCATACGTCGACCAGAGCCGAGCCGCACTGGACCCCGACAAGACCGTCTTCGAGGAGATCACCGACGGGCTGGACACCCTGACCGTCGGCAACCGGGAGATCAACGCGCGCGCGTACTGCGCCACCTTCAACTTCAAGGGCACCGACCAGCAGAAGAAGGTGGGGCAGTGCTCCGGCGGTGAGCGCAACCGCATCCACATGGCCAAGCTGCTGCGCACCGGTGGCAACCTGCTGCTGCTCGACGAGCCGACCAACGACCTGGACGTCGACACGCTGCGGGCGCTGGAGGATGCCCTGCTGAACTTCGCCGGCTGTGCCGTGATCATCAGCCACGACCGCTGGTTCCTCGACCGCGTCGCCACGCACATCCTGGCCTTCGAGGGCAACAGTCAGGTGGTCTGGTACGAGGGCGCGTACTCCGACTACGAAGCCGATCGCCACAAGCGGCTGGGCGCCGAGGCCGACCAGCCCCACCGGATCAAGTACAAGCCGCTGGTCCGCTCGTAGTCGGCAGGACTCGCCGCCTCCAACGGCGAATCCAGCCATATGAACAACGCGCGGGTCTTCGGTGTCCTGTCCGCCCTGATGGTTGTGCTTGCCGCCGTGCCGGCGGCCGCCGTCCAGCCGCTACCTGATGTCTGCGGCAATCGGCCGGTGCCGCTGGCCGAGGGGGAGTACCTCGTCGAGCACACCCTGTTCCTCCGGGGGTTGTACGACGTCGGGAACGTCGACCAGGTGGAGGCCTTCTCGCGGCTGTCGGTCAGCCGCAGCAAACCCATGACCGCCGAGGAGCCCACCGGCTCCCGGTCGCGCGTCGACGTCTTGGCGACCGGCACGAACCCGGACTTCCACGGCAATCCGGCGATGGCGTACTGGTCGGCCACGCTGGACGACGAGCCGCGCATCGTGTGCGCCGGCGCGACGTTCTACGGCGCCGCCCAGGGGAACCTGTCGGCCCGGCTGTTCTTCGACCAGGGGTTCGGGTCGACCGAGGTCGCGTCGTCGGCGCAGGCGGTGCGGCACAGCGGCGACACCGTGACCAAGTGGACGGCCGTGTTCCGGAACCTCGATCACCACGCATGGGACCTGACGCTGCAGATCACGCCGTCGACGGCAGGCACGGTGCTGTACGACTCGACCGACCATCCGTCGTCGTTCACGTTTGTGACCGTGGAGCGCGACCCGGGCTTCGTCCCCCTGCCGCCGGTCACGCCCTGACGATCCGGGAAAAAGGCGAGGCCCCCGTGGTCGGGCGGGGGCCTCGAGCGCCATCGGCGGGTTGCGGGCGGGAACCGCCTGGCACTTGCTGTGGTGCTAAGAGTTCCCGGGCGTCCGGGCCTCACACCTGAGCGGAACCGTTTTTCTCGAAGAAATCGAAGCCGATCACCGCAGCGAGACGGCGCAGCGACCCTCCTGCACCGGTTTGCCCCGCTTCGTCCAGCACCTCGAGGGCGGTCGGCGTGTCGAGATCGTCACGCATGGCGTGGTGAAAGCGCGCTTCGATGTCCGCTGACCGCACATCGGAGTCCGCGACGGACTGCCAACGCTTGTATGCCGCGGCGGCCTCGGCCATCTCGTCGTCGTCGTAGACCCAGTCGCTGCGGTAGTGGTGCCCGAGGAAGTAGCGGCGCACGGCGCCGCCTTCGAACCGCTCCAGCAGGTCGTCGACGAAGACGAGGTTGCCCAGCGACTTCGACATCTTGGTCCCGTCCAGCGCAACCATGCCCGTGTGCATCCAGAACCGGGCGAACGGCGACTGCCCGGACACCCCTTCGGCCTGCAGGATCTCCGCGGAGTGGTGCGGGAAGATCAGGTCGCGGCCGCCACCGTGGATGTCGATCACCGAGCCGAGCTCCTCGGCGACCATGACCGAGCACTCGATGTGCCAGCCGGGCCGGCCCGGCCCCCAATCGCTGTCCCACGCGGGCTCGTCGGCGGCCGAGGGCTGCCACAGCAGGAAGTCCAGCGCGTCGCGCTTCCCCGGCGCGTCAGGGTCGCCACCCTTCTCGGCGAACTCGGCGAGCATGGTCTCGCGGTCCAGACCCGACAGCTGGTCGAAGCGCCCGCTCGCCGCGGTGTCGAAGTACACCCTGCCGTCGTCGAGGACGTACGCCCGGCCGGTGTCGACCAGCGCGCGGATGGCGACCACCATCGCCGGCACCGTCTGGGTCGCCAGCGGCACCGCGTCTGGGCGGCGGACGGCCAGGCGGTCCAGGTCCCGGTCGAAGTGCTCGACCTCGCGCCGGCCCAGCTCCAGGTAGTCCTCGCCCACCTCGCGCGCCTTGCGCAGGATGTCGTCGTCGACGTCGGTGACGTTGCGCACCGACAGCACGCGGTGGCCAAGGTGCTCGAGGTACCGAACCAGCGTGTCGAACGCGACGTAGGTGAAGGCATGCCCGAGGTGGGCGGAGTCGTACGGCGTGATCCCGCAGACGTACAGCCGCACGGTGTGGCCGGCGCGGAACTCGCGGACCTGGCCGGCCTGGGTGTCGTACAAGCGCATGAGTGCAGCCAAGGCTAGCGACACGGGCGGTATTCCCGAGTCGTACCGTCCGCGCTCAGGTGGTCGCGCCGCCGGGACCGCTCGCGCCGCCGAACCAGGCGCCGGCCAGCAGCGGGAGCAGCTGCACCGCGACGACGACCAGCGCCCCGAACCCGGCCACGGCGCCGAGGACCGGCAGGTCGAAGATGGCCAGGATCAGCCAGATGACCAGCGCCAGCGCCACGGCGGGCAGCAGCGCCACGCTCAGCGCGCGCCGCTGCTCACCGATCATCCGGCCGCCGACGAAGCCGGCCACCAACGGCCCCAGGACCGGCAGCCACGACAGCAGCACGGCCAGGATCAGCATCCACAGCGCACCTGAGCCGGTCGAGCCTTCGCGGGTCTCAGAAGTGGTCATGGCCCGTACGTGCCCGATCGGCCCGCCGATCATGTACGGCAAAGAGAAAGCCCGGCCGCCTGCGCAGTCAACAAGCGGCCGGGCCGGCCGGAGCGCCCTGGGGCTCCAGCGCCGCTAATGGTGATTCACGCCCGACGTCAGGGCCATAGTCCTTTTGGGCGGTTTCGCCGTAGTCATCGTCTTCCCACAGCCGCCCCTGCGCCGCCGCGCGAACGGGCGCCCACGTGGCGCGGTGCAGGTCGCAGGGGCCATGCCGGCGCAGCGCGGCCTTGTGCTCGGGTGATGGGTAGCCCTTGTTGGACGAGAAGTTGTAGAGCGGATAGCCCGGGCAGTGGTCGGTCATCTGCGCGTCGCGGTGCACCTTGGCGATGATTGACGCGGCCGCGATCGAGGCTGAGTGGGCGTCACCGCCGATGATCCGCTCGTTGGTGGTGCCGTAGCCGGACAGAAAGTCCCAGTTCCCGTCGATCAGGCACACGTCAGGGCGCAGCGACAGGGCATCGACGGCGCGGCGCGCCGCCAGACGGATCGCCGGCGTCATGCCGAGCGCGTCGATCTCGGCGTTGGATGCCTGGCCGAGACCGATCGCGATCGCGAAGTCCTGCAGTCGTCCGGCGAGCTCGGCGCGGCGCTGCGGATCGAGCATCTTGGAGTCGCGCAGCTTGTACATGCGCCGGTCACTGGGCAGCACGACCGCGGCGTAGGTGACGGGTCCGGCCCACGCCCCCCGGCCGACCTCGTCGATGCCCGCGACGACGGCGCCCTCGTCCCACCAGCGGCGCTCGTAGCGAATTCCGGGGACGTCGGGCAGCCGCTTGCGGCGGCCGTTGCGGTAGGTGATGTTGCGGCGCTGGCTGGCGGGCAGCATCGGCCCACCGTAACCGACTCAGGCGGTGCGGTCGCGCACGGCGGCCAGCACCTCGCCGGGCTCCGCGTGCCGCCCGAGCTCGGCTTTGGAGAAGACCCGCTCGCCCTCGACATCGACCTCGAACACGCCACCACGTGACGGCACGATCGTCAGCTCCTTGATCTCCGTGCCGTAGGCCTCCAGCAGCTCAGCCGTCAGACCGACGGCCCGGTCGCCATACCCTCAGAGGCTGCAGTACTCGATGCGGATGCGCATGACGTCCTCCTTGTCGGCGGGCATCGTGCCAGACGACGACACGACGCGGAGGCCGACGCGGTGGATCTTGGGTTTGACGGTGCCGCGGTGCTGGTGACCGGCGCCTCGGGAGGGATCGGATCGGCGACCGCCCGGGCATTCGCGGCCGAAGGTGCGCGCGTTGCGGTGCACTACCACCGCAACCGCGACGCAGCCGAGGCGCTCGCACAGGAGATCGGTGGGGTCGCCCTGTCGGCGGATCTGCGCGACGAGGGCCAAGCGGACGGATTGGTGCCACGCGCCGTGGAGGCGCTGGGCCGTCTGGACGCGTGCGTCGCCAACGCCGGCGTGTGGCCGTCCGACGACGTGCCCCTGTGGCGCATGTCGCTGCAGCGGTGGCGCGAGACGATGGACGCCAACCTCACGGCGACGTTCCTCACGGCGCGGGGGTACCTGCGCCATGTCGAGCGCACGGGCGAGGGCAGCCTCGTCATGGTGGCCTCCACGGCCGGTCAGTTCGGCGAGGCCGGTCACAGCGATTACGCGGCGGCCAAGGCGGCCATCGCCTACGGGATGCTGCTGTCACTGAAGAACGAGGTCGTCACCGTGGCCCCGTCGGCGCGGGTCAACGTCGTCGCTCCCGGCTGGACGGTGTCGCCCATGACTGCCGGGGCGCTCGACGACGGCGTCGTCGAGCGGGTGACCGCCACGATGCCGCTGCGCAAGGTCGCCACCACGGACGACATCGCGGCGGCGATCGTGCTGCTTGCCTCCCCGGTCGCCTCCGGGCACGTCACGGGGCAGGTGATCACCGTGGCCGGCGGCATGGAGGGGCGGCTGCTGTGGCCACCGGCGGCGCGTTAGAGGTACAGACCCGTCGATCCGGCCTCGCGCTCGTCGGAGGCCACCGCGTGCACGTCGCGCTCGCGGACGATCAGGAACATCTCTCCGCGCACGTCGACTTCGATGATCGCCTCGGGGAGCACGAGCACCCGATCGCCGCCGTGGACCGTGCGGACCAGCGGGCCGATCTCGGCCACCTCCGCCCACACCCCCCGACGCTCGACGGACTTCGCCGTCGCGGGGATAAGGATGCCGCCCTTGGTCTTGCGGTCCTCGTCGTCGGGCGCCCGGCACAGGATGCGGTCGGCGGTCACCCGCACAGCGAGCTTGTGGTCGTCGGTCGGCATAGGTCGGCGAGCATAGCGACGCTTTGTCCACCGGCAGCAGTCCACTAGGGTCTGGCGGTCGACGAAAGGTGTGCGATGAAGCGGCGGGGGATCCCGCGCGAGGTCGAGACCTTCATCAAAGACCACCTGTCCTCGGTGGCCCAGCTGGAGATCCTGCTGCTCATACACGCGCAGCAGGAGGCCTTCCACTCCCCGGAGGAAGTCGCCGAGCAGCTGCGGATCGAACCGGGATGGGCGGCGGCGGAGATGGAGCGGCTGTGCGGACACGGGCTGTGCGAGGTGCAGCGGGACAACGGGGACCGGTATCGGTTCTCGCCCGACGACCCCCGGCACGCGACCGTCGTCGATGACCTCGCCACCGCGTTCTCGACCCATCGGGTGTCGGTGATCACGCTGATCTTCTCGACACCGTCGGACAGCATCGGCAGCTTCGCCGATGCCTTCAAGCTGCGGGGTGACCGCGATGGCTAAGGCCGTCTTCGTCCTGTGCGCGCTGACCAGCCTGGTGTGCGCCGTGCTCCTGCTGCGCGGCTACGGCCGCAGCCACAGCCGGTTGCTGCTGTGGAGCGGACTGTGCTTCGTCGGACTGGCGATCAACAACGGCATGCTCGTGCTGGACCGCGCCATCCTCACCGAGGTGGACCTGTCGGTGTGGCGTCAGCTACCCGCGGTCGCGGGGGTGACGCTGCTGTTGTACGGGCTGGTGTGGGATGCGGACTGATCACGAGGTGGCGACATGAGACCGATGCTGCACGGCGCGATCGCCATGGGCAGCTTCGTGGCCGGATTGTTCTTCCTGCGCTTCTACCGGGTTTCGCGCGACGCGTTGTTCGCGTTCTTCGGCGCCGCGTTCTGGCTCCTGGCCGTCAACAACGCGGCACTGGCCATGACCGACCCCCAGGCTGAGACCAGGGTCCTGGCGTTCTACGGCCTGCGACTGCTCGCCTTCTTGTTGATCATCGTCGGCATCATCCAGAAGAACCGCGCCCCGTCCTAGGGGTACGCTCGGGCCATGCGCAAGACCCGCCGCCTGTTCAGCCAGATCGGTCCTGAGGAGCGGTTGGCGGCGGCGGTCCGCGGGCTTCCGGCCTCGGCGCAGCGGGCGCTGGCGGAGGTTGCGGACCGCGAGGACTTGCCGCTGGTCGCCGGGGTGTGGGGCGGCGATGATGCCGGATGCTTGGTCGCGAACGTCGTGCGCGCCGCGGGCGTGCCGGCGACCACCCGCGACCAGACGCTCGACGTGCGTGTGCTCGACCTGTTTCCCGAGATGTCCAGCCGGGACCTAAACCACCTGATCGTGGCGTGGGACGAGGCGGCACTGCAGGAAGGACGCGACGGGGACCCGGCACTGCGCCGGTTGCTGCGCGGGGCGCTGGCCCGCGCCGGCGTCGCGCCGGCGGGCGAGGTCGGCGCCGCCGACCTGCCCGCCTGGCCCTCTACTGCTGACGGGGTGCCGCGCCCAGCGTGACGTCAAGGGCCTGCTCCTCGCCGGACCGCATGATCGTCACCGTCACCTCGTCGCCCGGGGAGCGACTGCTGATCAGGCCCGCCAGGTCGCCCATGGACGTGACTGCTTCACCGTCCAGCGCGGTGATGATGTCCCCGCGCTGCAGGCCGGCGTCTGCGGCGGCACTCCCGGGCGCCACCTCCACGACCAGCGCTCCTGTGTTCGTGCCGAGCCCGTACAGGTCGGCGGCTTCCGGGTCCACGTCCTGGCCCTGGATGCCCAGCTGGGCGTGCTCGGCGTAACCCTGGTCGATCAGCTGCTCGGCGATCGGTAGCGCGGTCGTCGCGGGGATCGCGAACCCGATGCCGTTGTTGGCGCCGGACCGCGACAGGATCGCGGTGTTGATCCCGATGACCTCGCCGTCGGCGTTGGCCAGCGCCCCGCCCGAGTTGCCCGGGTTGATGGCCGCGTCCGTCTGGATCATGTTCACCAGGGTCTGGCCGCCGCCGGGCAGCGTTCGGTTCAGCGCGCTGACGATGCCGGAGGTCACCGAGCCCTCGAGCCCGAACGGGGAGCCGATGGCTACCGCCAGGTCACCCACACGGGGCGTGCGCTCGGCGAAGTCGGCCACCGGCAGCCCGCTCGCGTCCTCGATGTGCACCACCGCGAGATCACTGGCCGGGTCGGTCCCGGTGACCTCGGCGTCGTGCACCGTCCCGTCGGGCAGCGTGACGCGGACCTGGGCCGCGTTGTCGACGACGTGCGCGTTGGTCAACACGTAGCCGTCGTCGCGCAGCAC
>DATLGM010000114.1:0-7364 GCA_035540515.1 Egibacteraceae bacterium
CCCCCCGCCCCCGCCGGGCGGGCCGGAGACGGCCGAGGTGCTGGCCCGCGACGAGGTTGCCTGGCAGGTGGCGCGGCGCGCGCGGGGCGGCGGCCATCCCGCCGAGGACGGTTGGACGCGCTTCGAAGTCGGCGTGCGCGACCCCGAGGACTTCGTCGCCTGGGTCTTGTCCTTCGGGCCCGAGGTGACCGTCGCGGGCCCCGCACCGCTGCGTGACGCCGTGGTGGAGCGGCTGACGTCGCTCGCGGCCGCCGGCGCAAAAGGCCCGCAGGCGTGAACCGCCCGGCCCGGACGCTGCAGCGCCTCGAACGGATCCTCACGATGGTGCCCTGGCTTCTGGACCATCCCGGGGTAAGCCTCGACGAGGTCAGCGAGCGGTTCGGTGTGGACCGCGACGAGCTCGCCGACGATCTGGACATCCTGGGGTACTGCGGCCTCCCGGGGTATGGCGGGGGGGATCTCGTCGAGGTCGCGCTGATGGGGGACCGCGTGACGGTCCGCATGGCGGACTTCTTCGCGCGACCGCTGACGCTGAGCATGCGCGAGGCCGTCACGCTCCTGCTCGCGGCCCGTGCCCTGGCCACCGTGGAGGGCCTGGAGGAGTCCGGCGCCTTGCGGCGCGCGACCGTGGCGCTCGAACGACTGCTGGGCGGCCACGCCGCCCGCGTCGAGGTGGACCTGCGCACCGACGGGGACCAATGGCTCGCGCCCGCACGGCAGGCGGTCCAGGACCGGCGTGTCGTCCATCTGGTCTACCGCTCGGCCGCCAAGGCGCAGACCACGGCCCGGGACGTCGAGCCGTGGGCGGTCGTGGGGCACCTGGGGGCGTGGTATCTGCAGGGCTACTGCCGGCTGGCGCAGGGCCCGCGCGACTTCCGTCTCGACCGCGTCAAGCAGCTCGAGGTCACCGACGAGACGGTGGTCTCGGCGCCGACCTCCCCAGGCCCGCCCGTGTACCAGCCCGCGGAGGGCGACCGCTCGGTCACGCTGGACCTGGCCCCCGAGGCCTGGTGGGTCGCGGAGTGGGCCGTCGTGGACGACGAGCACATCGACGGCGAGACCCGTCGCGTCACGTTGCGGACCCCCGGGCTGGAGTGGGCTGCGCGCCTGGTGGTCCAACTGGGGGGCCAGGCGACCGTGGTGCACCCGCCGGAGCTGGCCGAGCGCGTCGCCGAGCTGGCGACCGAAACCCTGTCGAACTACGGCGCCGCCTCGCGATGACCGCGCTGTGCGGCCCGCAACCCCCAATGCGGGTGGGGCGAAAATAGTCCAAAGCGACCATGGTGGACAGCCGTGCGGGCGGGTTTTCATTACGTCGCGTCTCAAGCAGTCAAGGCTGACCCGTACGCAGCCGAACACACCTCAGACGCGTACCGCACGAGCGATGTACGGGAGGCACCACGATGACGACCATCCGGGCGACGTGCCCGACCTGCGGAGAAGTCGGTCTGACGCCCGACGAGATCGAGCTGCGCGTCGACGAGGTCGACAGCGGCGCCTCGTACTACGCCTTTGCGTGCCCGTCCTGCTTCGGCAACGTCCGCAAGCCGGCCGATGAGCGCGTGGTGCGTCTGCTCATCTCCGGCGGCGTCGAGGTGCTCCAGGCGGCTCCGGACGCGCCCGCACCGCGCCGGTTGTCCGAGCGGTTCGACGGCCCTCGTATCACCCACGACGACCTGCTGGACTTCCACGCGCTGCTCGAGCGCGACGACTGGTTTCAGAAGTTGGCCTCGGTGGGCAGCGACGACTGACCACCCGCTGACATCTGAGTTTCGATGACAGGCCGCCCCCTTTGGGGGCGGCCTGTTTCGTGGGGCTAGCATGCAGCGGCGTGTCCGCCTTCGTCGTCTTCGCGCTCGTCCTCGCCGTCACCGCCCTCGCGGTGATGGTGGTCGTCGCCCGTGAGCTGCTGCGCAACATCCGCAAGCTCAACGCCTCCATCCGAGCCACCAACGATCGTCTGGCGCCGCTGACGCAGGAGCTGCAGGCCGAGCTCGCAGTGACGGCCACCGAGGTCGAGGCGCTCACCCGCGACGTGGAGGCGGCGGTCGCCGACCGTCAGCAGCAGGCGCGGCGCCGCGCGCGGCGCCGCAAATCACGCGACTCCTCACGGCAGCGCTGACGTACACTCGACCTGACGCCACCTTCGGAGGAAATCATGGGCGGTATCGGTCCCCCAGAGCTGTTGATCGTGCTGGTGCTGTTCGTGCTGCTGTTCGGTGCGAAGAAGCTGCCTGACCTGGGCAGCTCTGTCGGCAAGAGCATCAAGAACTTCAAGAAGGGGTTGAACGAGGGCTCCGCCGAGGACGGCCAGGCCGAGCAGCCGGCCGCCGAGAGTGAGGTTCCTCCCGCCACCCAGACGTCGCGCGAGCCGTAGGCGGCCGGCGGCGCCACGACGATGACGGCGACCGCTTCGCGCCCTGACAGCGGCGAGCACCCCCCCGGCGAATACGTCGGCGAGGAGATGACGCTCTTCGAGCACCTCGAAGAGCTGCGGTCGCGGTTGTTCAAGTCGGCAGCGGCGATCGCTGTGGGCTTCGTCGTCGGGTTCATCCTGCGCCGGCCGGTCCTGGACCTGCTCACCCAGCCCTACTGCGCGCTGGACCCCAGGCTCCGCGCCGCGTCCAACGCGCTGGGGACCGAGCAGTGCCGGTTGATCTTCATCGATGTCACCGGCGCGTTCTTCATCAGTCTCAAGGCGGCGGCCATCGTGGCGGTCGTCCTCGCGGGGCCGGTGGTGGTGTACCAGCTGTGGCGCTTCATCACCCCGGGCCTGCGCCCCGTGGAGCGCAAGTACGCCATCCCGTTCGTCGTGGTGACCCAGCTGCTGTTCGCGGGCGGCGCGGTCTTCGCGTACTTCCTGATCCCACGGGCGCTGGAGTTCCTCCTGGGCTTCGCCGGTGATCGCGTCGAGTCGCTGATGGACGCCGACCGCTACCTGTCGTTCATCCTCCAGACGATGATCGCGTTCGGGTTGGCGTTCGAGTTCCCCGTCATCCTCGTCGTGCTGTCGCTGATGGGGGTGGTGACCGCCGCAGGGCTGCGCAAGTGGCGACGGCACGCGATCTTCGGCACGTTCGTCGCGTCGGCGATCATCACCCCCACCCAGGACCCGCTCACCTTGTCGCTGATGGCGATGCCGCTGGTGCTGTTCTACGAGCTGAGCATCCTTGCCGCCCGCCTGATCGAGCGGCGCCGGCGGCGGAGCGCGGTTGCGGCCTGACCGACCGGGCACGCTGCGTCCATGACTGACGGCACCCAGATCGCCGACGCCCTCGAGGCGTTCGGCCGGGACTACGGGTTTGCGCTGGACGACTTCCAGGTCGCCGGCGCCACCGCACTGGCCGAGGGGCGGTCCACCCTGGTGGCGGCCCCCACGGGTGCCGGCAAGACCGTGGTGGGCGAGTTCGCGGTGTGGTGGTCGCTGCGGCGGGGCGGCAAGTGCTTCTACACCACGCCGATCAAGGCCTTGAGCAACCAGAAGTACAACGACCTGGTGGACCGGTACGGCGAGATGCAGGTGGGCCTGCTGACCGGTGACAACGTCATCAACGGCGACGCACCGATCGTGGTGATGACCACTGAGGTCTTGCGCAACATGCTCTACGAGGGGTCGCCGACCCTGCGCGGGCTGCACGCGGTCGTGCTCGACGAGGTGCACTACCTCGCGGACCGCGAGCGCGGCGCGGTGTGGGAGGAGGTCATCATCCAGCTGCCTGCACAGGTCCAGCTGGCCTGCCTGTCGGCGACCGTCTCCAACGCCGAGGAGTTCGGCGCTTGGCTGCGCAGCGTCCGCCAGTCCTGCGACGTCGTCATCTCCGAGCGCCGTCCGGTGCCTCTCGAGCACAGCTACGCGGTCAACGACCGCCTGCACCCGGTGTTCAAGGCCGGTGGCAAGAAGGCGGGCAAGGGCGGGAGTGACCGCGCCCGGGCGCGGCAGGTGCAGGCCAACCAGGCGCTGGGCGGCGTCCCCAACCCAGAGGTGCTGATGATGGAGCGCCAGGCCGGGACCTCCAACCGGGTCTCTCGCCGCGGGCGGTATCAGGCCTCGTCGATGCGATTGCGGCCGCCGCGCCGCAGCGAGCTGGTCCGTGAGCTGCGCCGCCGGCGCTGGCTGCCGGCCATCTACTTCCTGTTCAGCCGCAACGGCTGCGACGACGCCGTGCAGCAGCTGATGGCCGACCGGGTCGAGCTGACCAGCCCACAGGAGCGGGAGGCGATCCGCCGCATCGTCGACGAGCGCACCGCCGACCTGCCCCCCGAGGACCTCGAGGTCCTGGGGTACGGACCGTGGGCGGCGGCATTGGAGCGGGGGGTCGCCGCCCACCACGCCGGCATGGTGCCGCTGTTCAAGGAGACGGTCGAAGCGCTGTTCGTGCGGGGGCTGGTCAAGGTCTGCTTCGCCACCGAGACGCTCGCGCTGGGCATCAACATGCCGGCGCGGACCGTGGTCATCGAACGGTTGGAGAAGTGGAACGGCCAGTCCCATGAGCTGCTCACGCCCGGGCAGTTCACCCAGCTGACCGGCCGGGCGGGCCGCCGGGGCCTGGACACCGTGGGGCACGCCGTCGTGCTGTACCAGCGCGACATCCCCTTCCCGACCGTCGCGTCGCTGGTTGGCCGGCGCACGGAGCCACTGCGGTCATCGTTCGCGCCGTCGTACAACATGGCCGTCAACCTGCTGCGCAGCCATTCACTCGCCGAGGCAGAGGCGCTGCTGGCCCGCTCGTTCGCCCAGTACCAGGCCGACCAGCGGGTGGCGGGGGAGGAGCGCAAGATCGCGGAGAACACCCGCGCGCTCGCGGGCTACGCCCACAACAACCTGCGTTCCGACCTCGGCGACTTCGACGAGTACTGGCAGCTGCGACGTCGGCAGTCGGCGCTGGAGTCACAGGGCGCGAAGCAGCGGCGCGCGCAGCGCGAGGAGCAGGTCGTCGCAGCCATCAGCCGCCTGCGGGAGGGCGACGTCGTGGCGCTACCGCGCGGTGGCCGGCGCCACGAGCTGGTGGCCGTGGTCACCCCGGCGGGATGGAAGAGCAAGGGCCGGCCGCCGCTGGCCAGCGTCGTCGACGCCGATGGGCGGCTGCGGCGGATCGGTCCCAGGGAGTTCACCGACCCGCCGCGCAAGGTCGGATGGGTGCGACTCCCCGACTCCGGCAACCCGCGTCAGGACCGCTACCGCAAGGCGGTGGCGCGCGCGCTGACCACCGTCGAGGCGCCGGCCGTGACGTCACGTCCCCGGTCACCCCGCGACGAGGAGCTGGCCGCCGAGCTCGACGAGGTCCGGCGCGCGGTCCGCGACCATCCCGTCCACCGCGACCCGCACCTTCCGGACATGGAGGTGTGGGCTCGCCGGTACGACCAGCTGCGGGAGGAGACCGACCGGCTGGAGCGCTCGGTCCGCAGGCGCACCGGCTCGCTGGTGCGCCAGCTCGACCGGATTCTGGGGGTCTTGGCCGACCTGGGCTACGTCACCGGCGACGCCGACCCCACGCCCACCGCGCAAGGGCGGGTCCTCGCCGGGCTGTACGCCGAGACCGACCTGGTGCTGGCCGAATCCCTCCGAGACGGTCTGCTGGAGGACCTGGACACCGCTGACCTGGCCGCGGTGGCCAGCGCGTTCGTGTACGAGACGCGGTCCAAGGACATCCCGCCGGTGCACTACCCCACGCCGGTGGTCCGCGACGTCGTCACGAAGGTCGTCGGGGTGTGGGAGGGGATCGCCGCCCGCGAGGAGGACGCCAACCTGCCGGTCACGCGCGTGCCTGATCCTGGGTTCGCCCACGCCATCTGGCACTGGGTCAGCGGCGCGGACCTCGACGACGCGCTGACCGGCACCGAGATGACCGCCGGCGACTTCGTGCGGGCCGCCAAGCAGGTCAACGACCTGCTCCGCCAGCTGCGCGACGCGACCGCGGGGTCGCCGTTGAGCGACACCGCGCACCAGGCGGCCAAGGCCATCATGCGCGGGGTCGTGGCCTACACCGGGGTGGTGTAGCCGCGCGGCGGCGGCCCGTTAGCATCCGCGAGCATGGCGGGCTGGGTCGACGAGCTGCGGGAGCTGCTGGGCGACGCCGTGGTGTCCACCGACGCCGCCGAGCTCGCGGCGCGGAGCCGGGACTGCTGGCCGGCGCTGATCATGCGGGAGCGGGCCGGAGAGCGGCTGACACCCCCGGCCGCCGTCGTGTGGCCTCGGTCCACCACCCAGGTCGCCCAGCTGTACCGCTGGGCCAGCCGCAGCGGCGTGCCGGTCGTGCCGTTCGGCGGAGGCGGTGGTGTCACCGGTGCCGCGGCGCCGGTGGCTGGCTGCCTCATGGTGGACACCAAGCGCATGGACACCATCGGGCCGCTCGACTCCACCTCCGGGCTGGTCACCGTCGGCCCGGGAGTGATCGGGCAGAACCTCGAGGAGTGGCTCGGGGCGCGCGGGCACACCCTCGGTCACTTCCCGTCGTCGGTCACGATCTCCAGCGTCGGCGGGTTCGCCGCGACCCGGTCCGCGGGGCAGGCCTCGACCAAGTACGGCAAGTTCGAGCACATGGTCGCCGGGCTCACCGGCGTGCTCCCTGACGGCACCGTCGTCCACCGGCGGCCGCAGCCCGCGACCGCGGCGGGCCCTGACCTGGGCGGCGTCCTGCTCGGCTCCGAGGGCACGTTGGGGCTGATCACCGAGCTGGTGCTCCGCGTCCACCCCGCGCCGGAGGCGATCGTCCTTCGGGGATACCGGCTGCCGTCGTTCGCGGCCGGTGTCGAGGCGATCCGGACGGTGCTGCAGCGCGGTCTGCGGCCCGCGGTCGTCCGGCTGTACGACGAAGCCGACACGACGCTGTTCCACGCCGAGGTCGGCGCCGGCTGCCTGCTGGTGACGGCATGCGAGGGCTGGCCGCCGCTGGCCGAGCTGGAGGACCGGGCACTGGGTGAGGCCGTCGCGGCGGTGGGTGGCGACGACCTCGGCGAGGAGCAGGGGCGCAAGTGGTACGACCACCGCTACGACGTGTCGTACAAGATGGCCGACTACCTCAAGCCGTCGGGGGTCTTCGGCGACGCGGTGGCCCTGGACACCATGGAGATCGCGGCGCCCTGGGGTTTGCTCCTGGGGGCCTATGACGCGGTCCGCGCGGCGATGAGCACGGCGATGGACGTGGTGCTGTGCCACGCCAGCCACGCCTATCCCGACGGTGCATGCCTGTACTTCACGTTCGGCGGGGCCGGGGCCGGCGACGAGGCCGCCATCGCGCAGCGGTACCGCGCCGCCTGGGACGCGGCGCTGCACGCCGCGGTCGATGCCGGCGCCACGATCACCCACCACCACGGCATCGGACTGTTGCGCGCACCGCTGCTGGGCAGGGAGCTCGGCGAAGGGG
>DATLGM010000115.1:0-12035 GCA_035540515.1 Egibacteraceae bacterium
ATGCGATCGTCGCGGATCTCGGGCGGCGCGGTGTTGGTCGAGTGCACGCCGTTGGTGAGCAGCAGGCGCTTGGGAAGCTCCGGCTTGCGCTCGTCGAGCCGCTGCCACAGAAGGTTGGACCCGCGGGGACCGGTCTGCTCGTCCTGATAGCTCTGCACGATGTGCGTCGGCACGTTGATGCCGTCGAGGTACGTGATGGTCGAGTGCGACGCCCACCACTGGCTGTCCTCGACGCCGGCGGCTCCGTTGAGGATCGGGTTGTCGAGCACGTCCGGCGGGTAGCGGGTCGCCTGGTTGGCGATGCAGGTCCGGTCGCCCGACCTGACACCGGGGATCACGCCGTTCTGATACTCCGACGACGGACGGTAGATGCCGGTCCACAGCAGCGGGAAGCCCATGTTCGACACGCCGCCCATGTAGACGATGCCGCGGTATAGGTCGTCGATGAGGCCCGAGACGCTGACGGCCTTGAGGTGGCGCGGCTGCGTCGCGGCGACCATCGTCCCCGTGATGCCGCTGTAGGAGTGCCCGAAGATCGCCACCTCGCCGTTGGACCACGGCTGCTTGGCGATCCACCCGTCGATGATCTCGCGGCCGTCCAGGGCGCTGCGCCAGCTGAACAGGTCGAACTCGCCGGTCGAGCAGCCCGTGCCCCGGACGGACGCCTGGATCGTGACGTAGTGACGGTCGAAGAAGACGCTGTGCGAGCACCGGCTGCCGCACTGCAGTGGCAGGGGCAGACCGGTGGCGTCGGCAATGTCACCGGCCGGCGTCTTGCCGTCGGCCGAGCCGTTCTCGTAGCCCGCCATCTCGAACACCGTGGGGCAGGGGTCGGCCTTGGTGCAGTGCTCGGGGACGTCGACGTTGATCGCGATGAGTGCCCCATCGCTGACGCGGACGTAGTCGGTGGGGGCGGCCTGCGCCGGCGTGCCGGTGACGGCGCTCAGCAGCGAGGCGGCCAGGCACAGCGCGACGAGCGCAGCGACCCTGCGGCGTGTGATGACGGCGGCCATGACGTTGCCCTTTCGCGCTAGCGGACCAGCGGCAGGTCGAGTGCGAGGTCGGTCAGCGTGACGGCGCCGGGCGTGCGAGCGCTGCCGTGCCCGAAGGAGATGTCCGACACCGGCGAGACGGTCAGGTACACGTTCTCGCCCTCCGCCACGTCCACCGCGATGCCGGGCAACCCGATCGTGCGGCGCTTCTGCACCACGGGCAGCAGCTCGCGGACCGGCATCATGTTGTTCTGAACCACGCGGGCGGTGGCCGGGTTCGAACCCACCGAGATCGCGAAGAACACCCGCTGGTCGGCACCGAGCGTCGTGACGTCCGCGTGCAGCTTGGGGATACCGGCGATGGTCATCGGCCCTGAGGCGACCAGGTGGTGCTGTGGTGCGCCCGCACCCGTGGTCGTCGCGGTGCCGGTGGCGACCTGGACGTCGACGCCGGGCTGGAAGCGCTCGTAGTCGGTCAGCGAGCGCGCCCGGATGCAGGACGTGCCGTCGGCGCTGGTGAGGTTGTAGGCGCGAGGTAGGAGCTTTCGAGGGTTCTCGTCGTCGAGCACGCGCTCGAAGAACCGCAGGCGCAGCTCGGCGAAGCCGCCCTCGCCGGAGCAGGCGTCGTGGCCCGCCGCCGCTCCCAGCGGCAGCGCGTTCGGCAGCGCATGACCGCCGTTGTAGGCGACGAAGAGGCTCTTGGCCCGCGCCCGCTTGGTCAGCGTCCGGCGGAAGTTGTGGATGCCTTCGTTGAGGTTGAACAGGTTGTCGCTGGTGCCCTGGCCGATGAGCACGGGGATGTCGAGCTTGATGCCCTTGGCGACGAAGCCGGAGGGGCCGTGCTCGAAGAACTCCTCGTGCAGGTTGTGCAGGCCTGCCACGGTGCCGTCGGGCCACTGGCCGGTCGCCGCGCCGTAGGCGAACGCGGGGTGCACGTAGTCGACCAGCATCGGTGCGCCAGCGGCGTACAGCAGCGTGGCCCAGGCCGTGCGGACGACCTTTTGCGGCGCCAGGCTCTGGGACAGGTTGAACCAGGTGATCTCCGGGGCCAGCGCGTTGAACCGGGTGCGTCCGGTGTCACGGATCTCCGTCAGCGCCCCCATCAACTGGTAGCCGCCGCCGTAGCTGCCACCCATCGCGAACAGGACGGGGTCGCCGGGCCGGTCCTTGGCGACCCACCGCAGCTTCGCGACGGCGTCGATGACCGCGATGACGTCTTGTCCCTCGAGGTCGGGATCCTGGACGTTCGCCTGGCCGCCGCTCGCTCCATGGCCCCGCTGGTCGATGCTGACCACACCGAAGCCGCGGTTCAGCTCGGTGCGGAAGGCAGAGTCCGAGCTGGTGCGCGACCCTCCCCAGCCGTGCGAGTGCAAGATGACCGGCACGGGGCGCTGGGCCGAGGCGCCGGCCGGGCGGTAGATGCTGATGTGGATCGGGGTGTCCTGCGCTCCCGTGACCACCGCATCGGTCTTGGTGTGACCGTCGTCAGCGGCGGCGGGCAGGGTCGCCACCAGCATGGCGATCGCGAGCAGTGACAGCAGTACGGCACGAGAACGGAACACGGCGAACCCTCTGGCGGCAGATTGGTCAACGGCGCGCGGCGAGCGCGGTTACCTCGAGAGTTCGGCGTGATCGCGCCAGATTCCTGCCCGTCTCCGAATCAGCCCGCGACGCCGGCGGACGCCAGCCGTCGAGCGGTGTCCGGGGTCAAGGCCACAAGGTGACCGAGCGCCCGGCAGCGTTCCAGCTGCTGGACCGCCTTCGCAGGATTGGTCCGCAGAGCAGCACGCTGCTCGACGCACACACGCAGCGACTCCAGTAACCAACCCTCCCCCGAGGTGTTCGTCACCGGTGTGCCCCACACGACGACCCCGTCGTGCACGTTGAACGGGTGCAGGGTCGACGTCGCCTCGGTCCCACCGGCAGTGGCGCTCACGGTGTGGATCACAACCACCCGCTGGCGCAGGTCGCCGACGCCGTCGACCACTGGGGGGACAGGATCCTCGAGCGACCAGGCCCGCCCGGAGATCGACAACGCGAGCCGGTCGGCGCCCAGGGCGCCGGCGAGCGCCAGCAGCTCGATCATCGGGTTGACGTACTCCCCCTTGGGAAACGGTCGCAGGAAGGCCATCAGCGCAATGTCCTCGTCCAGGCCGGCGGCCAGGCAGGGGCTGACGGGCACGCCGTCGTCGAGATCCTGCTCGGCCTCCTGCTTCAACAGATCCGCAACGTCGGTCCAGGGATGCACGGTCACCACCTCGGGGTCGGGTGCACCGAGCATGTGCCGGTCGCGGGCCGCGACGACCAGATCCTGCCGCCGGCTGTGGACAAGGGGTCAGGCCGGGCGGGCCAACCCCTCAACTACCTGCGCGCCCGGCAGCTGCGCCAGCGCAGTGGCCGGGACACGGAGCTTCAACGCGCGGCTGCCGCCGCCCACGATCACCCGTTGTTGCTCCAGCACCGCCCCGTCGACGTACACCGGCAGGCCGTCGGGCAGGCCGAACGGTGTCACTCCGTCGGGCAGCATGCCGGTCAGCGCGGCGGTCTCGTCCGGCGGGGCGAACGACGCCTTCCGGACGCCCATCAGCTTCCGGACCACGCCATTGACGTCGAGGCGGCGGTCCGCTTGGACCAGGCAGGCGACGTGGGCGCGGACGCTCGTCTTCGCTGCGACGACGATGCAGTTGACCGACTCGGCGAGCGTGTATCCGTAGACCTCGCAGAAGACCGCCGTCTGGGCGTGCTGCGGATCGATCCGGATGGATTCGTGGTCCACGCCGTGGCGACGCAGGTGGTCCAGGACACGGCGCTCGGCGGGATCGGCGCTGTCGGCCATGGCGACCAGCCTAGGACCCGGGTCCCGGTCGACGCCGCCAAAGGTCCCCGCAAACAGGGCCTGACGACCCGGGTGCAGGGGCGCCGTGATGCCGACACTTGCCCCATCAACAACGACACGGCAACGCACGAAAGGCAGAGGATCATGGCCTCGACCATCACCAAGGAGACCACCCGCGTCGCGCCCATCGCCGCGCCCGAGGTCCCCGAAACCGCATCCAAGGCCCGCTACGCATGGGCGCTGGCCCGCATCACGCTCGGCCTGTACTTCCTGTGGGCCTTCCTGGACAAGACCTTCGCCCTCGGATGGGCCACCGGCCGCAACCCCGAGACGGGTCTGGTCGACCGCTTCGGCGAAGCCGCGTGGATCAACGGCGGATCCCCGACCTTCGGCTTCCTCAACTTCGGCACCAACGGCCCGTTCGCGGGGTTCTTCCAGAGCTTCGCAGGCGCCGCGTGGGCTGACTGGCTGTTCATGATCGGTCTGCTGGGCATCGGCGTGGCGCTCATCCTGGGCGTCGGCGTGAAGATCGCCGCCGTCAGCGGCGCGGCGATGATGGCGCTGATGTACGCAGCGGCTCCCATCCTCGAGCACAACCCCGTCATCGACGACCACGTCGTCTACGCGATCGTCCTCATCGGTCTGATGCTGGCAGGCGCCGGCCGGACCTGGGGCCTTGGCCGCCGGTGGAGCCAGACGACCATCGTCCAGCGGTTCCCGATCCTCGAATAGAGGGGCCATGACCGGGAGGGGTGCGGCGTACCGCCGCGCCCCTCTTGGCATGTCCCGCCGATAGGGTGGGCGCCCCACCATTCGATCTCGAGGAGACACCCCCGGTGACCACCATCACCCGCCTGCTGGGCGCCACCCTGATCGTCGTCGGCATCGTGGCCTATGTCGCCACCGGTGCGGACAGCATCACCGCCCTGCTGCCGGCATTCCTGGGAGCGCTCATCCTCGTGCTCGGTGTCGTCGCCGCCCGCCCGGCCGCCCACCGCCACGCGATCCACGGCGCGCTGGTGCTCGCCTTGCTGGGACTGCTCGGGACACTGATGAACGTCGCCGAGCTCCCGGCGGTCCTGGCCGGTCGCGACGTCGAGCGCCCCGGCGCCGTCGTCGCCTCCTCGGTAACGGCTGTGCTGTGCCTGGTCTACCTCGTCCTGGGCGTCCGCTCCTTCATCGCCGCGAGACGCAATCAGGACACCGCCGCGGCGTGAGGTCAGCTGTCCCAGTCGGGCCCGACCATCACGTGGAGGTCGACGGCGTCTGACAGGCGTTCGTTGAGGCCGACCTCGGTCACGCGTTCCTCCCTGGCACGCAACCCCTCCGCCTCCGCCTCGTTGCCCTCGGTGAACAGCACCGTCGTCACGCTGTAGTCGTCACGTGCCGAGTTGATCGCCACGACGTCGTAGCCGAGGTCCCCCAGGACCGACGCGACGTCGCTGGCCGCGCTGCCACCACCGCCGGCGTCGAGGACCTGAACGGTGGTTTGCTCCGGGTCACGGGCCGCCTCGATGAGCGCCTCGCGCTCCTCGTCGGTCAGCCCCTCGTCCTCCTCACCGTCGTCGCCCTCACCATCCTGGTCACCGTCGCCGGCCGTCTGCTGGTCACCGGGGGCCTCGGTCTCGTCCGCTTGCTGGGGAGCTTCGGTGGCTTCGCTGTCACCAGCCAGATCGGTGTCCTCGTCGAAACCGGCAGGACGGAACGACAGGAACAGACCGACCACCAGCGCCAGCCCCAGGAAGGTGGCAAAACCGATGCGCCACCAGGCCCGCCACCGTGGTTCGTCGACATCGCCCCGCATCACCGGGCACTATGCCGCAGATTCAGGCCCTTCGTCGGCAGCCCGGGCGCGCAACGCCCGCTGCGTGGCGTCGCGTTCCTCCAGCACCAATCGCTTGCCTGGGGCGGGTAGCGCGGCAGAGGCCAGCGCGGCGTCGGCCACCTCCAGCGTCGTCTCGTCGACGATCTTGGACGGGTACAGCTGCTCGGTGAGCAGCAACGACTCCTCCGCTCCGCGGTTGCTCCAGATCACCGGCAGGGCCTCGAGGTACCGGTCGACGTACGGCCGCAGCAGCTCGTCCTGCCCGTACTGCGCGAACCCGCTGACGATCGCGCGCTTGGTCGCCAGGGGCATGCGGGCCTCCGTCAGCACCGCATCCCACGCCGCGGACTTCGCCTCGGCGTCGGGTCGGGCGGCCCGAGCGGCCGCCGCCCGGCGACGTCCCTGGTCGGTAGGGTCACGTTCGAGCTCCTCGTCGATCAAGCCGGCCGGTGCGGCGCCGACCGCCGCGAGGCTGGTGAGAAGGTGCCAACGCAGGTCCGTGTCGACCTGCAATCCTTCGACCTCGACGCCCCCTTCGAGCAACGCCCGCACGCGCTCGAGCTGTTCTGCTTCTTGGGCGTGCGCTGCGAACGTCCTGGCCCACACCAGCTGGACGTCGCTGCCCGGCTGCGAGGACTCCAGCGCCTTCCACGCGCGATCTGCCAGCTCGGTGCGCAGGCGCTCCCGGTTGCCGGGTGCGGCGTAGCGGTCGATGGCAGCGCTCATGCGGCTCATGAGGATGCTGAACACGCCGATGTCGGTCTCGCCGTCGGCTTGCGCGCTGACGATCTGCACGAACCGCGAGGCCGCGAGCTCCGCGTCACGCGTCATGTCCCACAGCGCGTTCCAGCACAGCGCACGCGCCAGCGGGTCGGACAGGTCGCCCATGTGCGAAGCCAGCGTGGCCACCGAGCGCTCGTCCAGACGGATCTTGCCGTAGCCGAGGTCGCCGTCGTTGACCAGCAGCAGGTCGGCCACCCGCTCGCCCTCGAGTGCCGTCACGACGGTGCGTTCACCCTCGATGTCCTGCTCGGTGTACGTGCGACGCTCGAGCCCGCCCGGACCCTGGTCGTACAGGCCGAAGCCGATCCGCTGCGCGCGGTGCACGGGGTGCTCGACGGGGGGCTCCTGCCGCAGCGCGACCTCGGCGTACCGGTCCCCTTCCACACGGACCTCGGGGCGCAGCGTGGCCACGCCGGCGGTCTGGAGCCACTCGTGGGCCCACGGCCCCAAGGGGCGCCCGGACGCTTCCTCGAGCGCCTCGAGGAAGTCGGCCAGCTCGGCGTTGCCGAACTCGTGGCGCGGGAAGTACGCCCGCAGGCCCTTGACGAAGGCGTCGTCGCCGACCCAGGCGGCCAGCTGGCGCAGCACGGACGCGCCCTTTGCGTACGTGATGCCGTCGAAGTTGTTGCGCACCGCGTCGGTGTCGACGATGTCGGCCACGACCGGGTGGGTCGACGGGAGCTGGTCCTGGCTGTAGGCCCATCCCTTGAGATCGGAGGCGAAGTCCGCCCAGGAGTCCGTGAACCGGGTCGCCCCGACCAGCGCGCGGTACGCCAGGTAGGTGGCGAAGCTCTCGTTGAGCCACAGGTCATCCCACCAGCGCATGGTCACGAGGTCGCCGAACCACATGTGGGCCATCTCGTGCAGGATCGTCTCTGCGCGCCGCCGTCGAGCCGCCTGCGTCACCTTCGAACGGAAGATGTACGCCTCGGAGAACGTCACGCAACCGGCGTTCTCCATGGCCCCTGCGTTGAACTCCGGGACGAAGAGCTGGTCGTACTTGCCGAACGGGTAGGGGTAGTCGAACTCGGCCGTGAAGTAGTCGAACCCCTGCTTGGTGATCTCGAAGATCTCATCGGCGTCGAGGTGCTCGAGCAGCGACTGGCGGCAGTAGACCCCCAGCTCGATGTCACCGTGCTTGTCATGCACCGACGTGTACGGCCCGGCGACGATCGCCGTGATGTACGTCGACATGGGCAAGGTCGGCGCGAAGGTCCACCGTCCGACCTCGCCGTCGTCGGGCCGCTCCGTCACGCTGCCGTTGCTGACGACCACCCAACCGGCGGGGGCGACGACGGACAGCGTGAACGGTGCCTTGAGATCCGGCTGGTCGAAGCAGGCATAGACCCGGTGTGCTTCGAACGACTCGAACTGGGTGTACAGGTAGACCTGGTCGTCGACGGGGTCGACGAAGCGGTGCAGACCAACCCCGGTGTGCTGGTAGGCACAGTCCGCGACGACAGTGAGCTCGTTGTCTCCGGCCAGGCCGTCCAGTGTCAGCCGGTTCCCGGTGAACGCCTCCGGGGGCAGGGCGCGGCCGTTGAGGGTCGCTTCGTGCACCGCAGTGGCGTCGAGGTCGATGAACGTCGACGCGTCGGGCGTGGCCGCGAAGCGCACGGTCGTCTCGCTGCGGAACGTGGTGTCGCCCGTGGTGAGGTCCAGGACGACGTCGTAGGAGACGCCGCTCATCAGGTCCGATCGCGCGAACGCCTCACTGCGCGTGAGATTGTCGTTCAACTCAGTCCTCCCAGATCGCCCACGGGGGATCGACGTGGCGCTCGCCGCGCGCCAACCCGGCGATCCGGTCGCGTTCCTCATTCGTCAGTGAAAAGTCGAACACGTCGATGTTGTCGTGCAGGTGGGCGCGTCCCGACGCCTTCGGCACGGCCATGACACCGTCCTGATCCAGCAGCCAGCGCAGGGTGACCTGCGCCGGCGTCTTGCCGTGGCGGCGCCCGATGTCGATCAGCGTCGGATCCTCCGGCACGGTGCCACGCGCCAGCGGCGAGTACGCCGTCACCACGGCGTCGACCTGTCGCGCAGCGGCCAGCACCGCGTCCTGTGCGAGGAACGGGTGGTACTCGACTTGGTTGCACACGACCGGCGCGGTCGCGTGCGCCTCCTCGAAGTGGCGGGCCGAGAAGTTGCTGACGCCGATGTGGCGCACGAGCTCGCGCTGCTGCAGTCCCACCATGGCCTGGAGGGTCTCGCCGACACGGTCCAGCGCCACCGGCCAGTGGATCAGCAGCAGGTCCACGTAGCCGGTACCGAGCTTGCGCAGGCTGTCGTGCACCGATTGCTCGACGTCGTCCGCCCGGCGGCGGTCGTTCCAGACCTTGGTCGTGACGAACAGCTCGTCCCGATCCACACCCGAGGCCGCCAGCGCCTGGCCGACCTCCGCCTCGTTTCCGTAGATCTGGGCCGTGTCGATGTGCCGGTACCCCAGGTCAAGCGCCTCGCCGACGGCGCGCCGGCAGACCGCCCCCTCCAGCAGCCACGTCCCGAGGCCCAGTGCCGGGACTTTGTGTCCCCCCAGTGAAACGAACTCCATCGATGTCCCCTTGATCCGCTCTAACCCTACGGCCCGCCTCGGGTGCCCCCGTGTCTGCACCTTTCCCCGATGGACCGTTGATTACGGATCTCAAGTCCGCACTTGCCTTCTGGGCGGCCAGCGGTTGAACTGTTGCCCATGCGAGTCCTCAACGCCATTCAGCGCATCATCATGTACGCGTTGCTCGTGCCTGCGGTGCTGATCATCGCGAAGGTGATCCTGGAGGCGTTCGACGCGCGGCGGCAGAACCCGATCGTGCGCACGATCTACGACGGCGCCGATTACTTCATCCTCGAGCCGTTCACCGACGTGTTCCCGAACCAATCGGACCTGCAGACGGCGGCGGTGGCGCTGGCCGCCTACGGGCTGCTCGTGCTCGCGGTGGTCGCACTGTTCCGCACCCTTCGGTCACTGGCGTCCTCACGGCCGCCGTCGCGCCCGCCGGCGGCACGGCACAAGGACACTGCCCCGGCAAAACCGGCGGCCCGGTCGGCTTCCGAGGCGCCGGCCTCCACCAGCGCCGACGTACCGGACAAGTCCGGGGAGTCGGCCGGTGCGTCCGGCAGCGACGGCGACACGAGCAAGACTCAAGCGACGTCCTGACGCTGCCGGGCGGCCCGAAGGCTGCGACGCAGCAACAGCGGGTAACCGCCGACGACAATCGTCGCGAATGCGAACCACTGCCACGCGTACGACTGGTGTGAGCCTTCGCTGATGTCAGGCAGCAGACCGGGCAGCGGCAGGGACGCCGGGGACGGCTGCTGCTCCTGGAGCAGGATGCCGACGGGGTAGACGTCCAGCTCCAGCTGGGGCTGCAACCGATCGACGTCGACCGCGGACAGAAACGTCAGCTCGTCGGTGTCGCCGCCGGCGGAGCCGTAGCGGACCGCCTCCTGGGTGGGCACCAGGATGCCGGTCACCTGCACTTCCCCGGGCGGAGGCGCGGCGGCGGCGACCGGGGGGGTGTCGTGCTCGTACGGCACCCAGCCGCGATCCACGAGGACCGCGCGGCCGTCGGGTAGCTCCAGCGGGGTGAGCACGTGGTGGCCGGCGCGGCGCCCGTTCGCGCGGGGCGTCAGCAAGACCTCTTCCTCGGGCCGGTACGTGCCCCGGGCCGTGACCGGCCGGTACGCCAGCGCGTCAGGGTCATGGCCGTACCGCGCGAAGGCCTCGTCCAGGCTGCTGGCGGGGGCCTGGAGGTTCTGCGTCATCAGTTGGTTCTCTGCGCGACGCTCGGCCAGCCGGCTCAGCTGCCACAGTCCCAGCGTGACGAACAAGACCGCCACCGCGGCGAACGTCGCGTGGATCACGAGCCACCGGGGACGCAGGAACATCCGCATGCGCCCCATCCTGCCGTGTTCCGGGGGTGCTGCAGACCCGGCGGGGCGGCGTGTGCCGCCCAGCCGGGCCTTGGATCATCCGTGCAGCCAGCCTCGGCGGCGCCGGGGACGCGTCATCGCCACCAGGGTCGCCCCCAGGGTCAGTGCCGCGAACCCGAGTGCCAGGTACAGCAGTGAGTCACCGCCGGTGCTGGGCAGCCCCGGCGGAGGCGTGGTCGGAGGCTCGGTCGGCGGGACCACCGGCGCGATGTCGAAGGTGTTCGTGAAGGTTACCGTCGTCACTGCGCCGTTGCCCTGGATCTCGGCGATCGCGGCGGTCGCCGATGCCGCCTTACCGTCACCGACCCCAACCGTGGTGGCGTCGGCGCCACCGTCGGCGGTCTCGACCACCCGGCACCGTGTGCCTTCCGGCAACGCCACGCCGACCTCCTTGGTGCCGCCGTCGGCCGGCAGTCGGAAGGTCGCATCGCGGCCCACCGAAGCGGCACCACAGTCCACGCGGAAGGCGTATGCCTCGCCGCTGTGAGTGCCCTCGACCACCTTGTTCACGGCCAGGAAGCCGGTGTCCTCGACGACGATCTCGATCACCGGAACGGTCACGGTGTCGTCGCCGGTCACCCGGTCCCCGGCGGGCGGCTGCCCTGACGCCACCGCGATGTTGGTGACCTGGCCGTTGTCCAGGTCGTCCTGCGTCACGGTGTAGGTCTCCGTGACCGTGTGGGTCTCGCCCGGCCCCAGGACCAGGTTGGGATCGATCGTGATGCCGGCGATCTTGTCGTCGTCGAGCTCAAGCGCCGTCAGCGTGGTGTCGCCGGTGTTCCGGATGACGTAGGTGTACGTGACCACGTCGCCCGGTTCGGCTTCACCCACGTCCGCCGACTTGTCCACCGCGATGCCCGGCGTCGGCTGGGGGCAAGCGATGATGACGACGACGTCGTTCGACGGCGGCGACTGGGTCGACGTTGCGGTGTTCGTCACGCTCCCGCACGCGTCGGCAGTCGACCGGACTTCGATGGTGACGGTCGCCTCTCCGCCCCCGGCGGCAAGGGTGACGGGGCCGCAGTCGACCGTGTTGTCCGTCGCGTCGACCGTGCAGGGCTCATCCTGCGCTCCGCCCGCAACCGAGTACGTCGCCCCGGTGACGTTCAGGTCGTCGTGCAGGTCGTCGCTGATGACCAGGTCGACCGCATCCGCCGTGCCGTTGTTCGTCGCGACGATGGTGTACGTGAAGGGCTCGTCGGGACCGACGCTGGTCGGCGAAGCCGACTTGACCAGCTGCACCGCAGCGATGCAGGTCACGCCGACCGCCCCGGCCTGCGCGATCGGCGACGACACCGTCCCATCACTGGCCTGCGCGGAGTTCTGCCCCACCGCACACGTACCGACCGCCACCGTCACCGGCAACACCACCGTCATCGAGCTGGCGCCCGTACCACCAGCAGACGCCGGACGGTCCAACACCCCAACCGTGCACGTCACCGTCGTGGTCCCCGAGCAGCTGACCCCAGCCGGCGTCGACGACGCCGACGCCGAGTCCGCCGTCAACCCCGCCGGCAACGTGTCAGTGATCGTCACCGGACCCGACGCCGCCGTGCCCGTGTTCGACACCACGAACCGATAGAAGAACGACCCGTTAGGCGCCACCGACGTCACCGGATCACCGTTGCCGTCCACCGCCGACTTGGTCAGATCCAACGCCGGCGCACAC
>DATLGM010000116.1:0-3551 GCA_035540515.1 Egibacteraceae bacterium
CCGTGAAGGCCGACCCGTTCGTCCAGCTGCGGCTGCTCGACCTGCAGGCGCTCGACAGCGCGCTGGACCGGCTGGCGCACCGCCGCCGCACCCTGCCGGAGCTGGCCGAGATCGAGCGCCTCGACGCGCAGGTCGCGGGCCTGCGTGACGGCATCGTCCGCGCCGAGACCGAGCTCAGCGACCTGCAGCGGGAGCAGGACAGGTTCGAGCGCGAGATCGACCAGGTGCGCACCCGCAAGGCGCGCGACGAGGAGCGGCTGGCCTCCGGTGTCATCACCAACCCCAAGCAGCTGCAGGACATCGAGCACGAGGTCGCCACGCTGACCCGGCGCCAGTCCGACCTCGAGGACGGCGAGCTCGAGGTCATGGAGAAGGTCGAGACCGTCCAGAAGGAGCTCGACGCGCTCACCGGGCAGCGCGACCAGCACCTGGCCGACCGAGCCGCCGCCGAGCAGCGCCGCGACGAGGCCTTCGCCGAGATCGACGCCGAGATCGCGCGCACCCGGGCGCAGCGCGACGAGCTCGCGCCCTCCTTCCCCGCGGGCCTGCTGGCGCTCTACGAGAAGATCCGGGCTAAGGAGGGCACCGGCGCCGCCGCCATCGGGCAGGGCCGCTGCGGGGGCTGCCGGCTCGACCTCATGCAGAACGAGATCGCCGACGTGCGCGCCGCCGGCGTCGACGACGTCCTGCGGCACGAGGAGTGCGGCCGGATCATGGTGCGCACCACCGAGTCCGGGCTCTAGGTGGGCGGACCGGCCCGGGTCGTCGTCGAGGCCGACGGCGGGTCCCGCGGGAACCCCGGCCCGGCCGGCTACGGCGCCGTCGTGCGCGACGCCGCCACCGGGCGGGTGCTCGCCGAGCGGGCCGCCGGCATCGGCCGGGCCACCAACAACGTGGCCGAGTACGGCGGGCTGATCGCCGGCCTGCAGGCGGCCCGGGACATCGGTGCCGACGAGGTCGACGTCCGGATGGACAGCAAGCTCGTCGTCGAGCAGATGAGCGGGCGCTGGAAGGTCAAGCACCCCGCCATGCAGCCGCTGCACCGCGAGGCATCCGAGCTGCGGAAGGCGTTCTCCATGGTGCGCTTCCGCTGGATCCCCCGGGCGGAGAACAGTCACGCCGACCGGCTGGCGAACGAGGCCATGGACGCCGCCGCCCGCGGTGAGACCTGGCAGGTCGACGAGGCAGACGCCTGGCTGGCCGCGCACGACTCTGCAGCTGGACCGTCCGCAGAACCGGAGCCGGCCGCGTCGCTGCACGACGCCGCGCCGAACCGGCTGTCCGGCTGGCAGGAGGATCCGGGTCCGGCGACGACCACGCTGCTCCTGCGGCACGGGCAGACCGCGATGTCGGTCGAGAAGCGCTTCTCCGGCGTCGGCGACCCGGAGCTGACCGAGGCCGGGCGGGAGATGGCGGCCGCTGCGGCGGTGCGCCTCGCCGGCAGCGGCGCCGACGCCGTCGTCAGCAGCCCGCTGCGGCGCGCCCGCCAGACCGCGGCGCTCGTCGCCGAGGCGCTCGGCGTCGAGGTGCAGGTCGAGGAAGGTCTGCGGGAGACCGACTTCGGCGACTGGGACGGCTACACGTTCGCCGAGGTGCGGCAGAAGTGGCCGGCCGAGCTCGACGCCTGGCTGGCCTCGACCGCCGTCGCGCCCCCTGCGGGGGAGAGCTTCGACGCGACAGCCGACCGGGTGCGCTCCGCGCTGCGCCGGGTGCAGCGCGCCCACGCCGGCCGCACCGTCGTCGTCGTCTCGCACGTCACGCCGATCAAGACGCTGCTGCGCATCGCCCTCGAGGCGCCTCCCTCGGCGCTGTACCGGATGCACCTCGACCTCGTGTCGCTGTCGGAGGTGCAGTGGTTCGCCGACGGCCCCGCGGTGGTGCGGTCGATGAACGACACCGGCCATCTCCGGGCGTAACCTCGTGCTGGGACGAGTCGGCCGGACGGTCGCGGCACCAGCCAGGTGCTGAGGAAAGTCCGGGCTCCACAGGGCAGGGTGGTCGGTAACACCGACCCGGGGTGACCCGCGGGAAAGTGCCACAGAGAACAGACCGCTCTGGTCCGCCAGAGCAAGGGTGAAACGGTGCGGTAAGAGCGCACCAGCGCCCGGGGTGACCCGGGCGGCTCGGCAAACCCCACCCGGAGCAAGGTCGAGAGGTCTGGTCCTCGGATCAGACTGCCTGAGCGTTCGAGGGCTGCCCGCCCGAGCTCGGGGGTGGACCGCACGAGGCCACTGGCAACAGTGGTCCCAGATGGATGACCGTCACCGGGCTCCGGCCCGGTACAGAACCCGGCTTACAGGCCGGCTCGTCCCCCTCCATCCTTCCCCTGACCTGCGACGGGCCGTTCGTCGCAGGTTAGAATCGGTTCCCGCCGGCGTCCTCCGTCTCGCCCGGTCTTGTGTCCGGTCGGCGGGTGACGCACGCGACGCGCTTTCTCGTGTTTCACGCTGCCTCGGCGCCGAACTCGCTCATGGGGAACCGGCTCCCATCAAACCGCCTTCACGATTACCCATTCTTGGGGCGATGCGAGGCGTGACTCTCTCGACGAGGCTTTACAGACCTGGCATGAGCGGGGCTGGGACGTGGGGTCCTTCACCTGCGAGATCGACGAGCGGGACGAGGCCGGGCGGAAGGTGTCAAGCCGTCTGAGACAAGATCGCGTTAGTTGCTGACGATGAGGGCCTCTCTGCTGGGCTGGTTGATCCAGGCGGCGGTCGGGATTCGCGGCGGGCTTGGGCGGCGGCTGAAGCGGTGCGGGTGGGCGACGTAGGCCGCGTCGAGGGTGACGGCGCGCTTGGCCGGATCTGGCCGGCGGTGCCGTGGTCGACCGAGGCTGGGGTGTGCATCCCGATACCGCTGTGCCGGTGCTCGTGGTTGTAGTAAGTGAAGAAGCGCTCGCAGAACGCGCGCGCGTCGAGCCAGCGAGCCGAACCGGTCGGGGAAGACCGGCGCGTACTTCAGGGTCTTGAACTGCGCCTCGCTGAACGGGGTTGTCGTTGGACACGTGCGGGCGGCTGTGGCTGCGGGCGACGCCGAGGTCGACCAGCAGCTGCGCGACCGGCTTGGACGTCATGGAGGTGCCGCGGTCTTCGTGGACGCTGGCTGGCGCGCCGTTGTGGACGGACACCCTGGATGGCGACGCGGCGTCATTCACGGCGAGGACGTCCGTTCCTCGATCATGGCCGCTTTCGTCGCCGTGAAGGAGGGGTCAACGTGGAGCGCGCGCAGCGCAGCGAGCACGAACGACGTTGACGCTGACGAGCGGCGACGAATCATCGGCGACGAGGACCGGCCGGGTACGTCGCCACGCTCAACGTCGGTTGATCTTCATCGAAAGCGTCCGACTACAGCCGTGCGCGCGCATGCTTGCTCGAGCATGGTCTTGGCGATCTCGGCGTCCTCGCGGGCCGCGACGGTCCACCCGACGACGTAGCGGCTGAAGATGTCCAGGATGACGTAGAGGTCGTAGTAGACCCCGCGGTCGGGGCCGCGGAGCTTGGTGATGTCCCACGACCAGACATCGCCGGGCTGGGTGGCCAGCAGCTCGGGCT
>DATLGM010000117.1:0-6348 GCA_035540515.1 Egibacteraceae bacterium
CGGCACCGGTGGACCTGCGGACCCTGAGCGACGCGGAGGTCCGCCGCCTGGAGGGCGTCGGCGACGCAATCGCGGCGCTCATCGGTGAGTACGCGGCAACCGGCCGCCTGCGGATGCTCGACGAGCTGCGCGCCGCCGAGCCGAGCGGTTTCGGCGAGCTGCTGACCCTGCCGTTGATCGGGGTCAGGGACGCGCGGGCACTGGCATCGACGCACGGGTTCGACAGCATCGCGGCGCTGCGCGAGGCGGCGGGCCGTGGCGACGGGTTGTCCGGCCTGGACGATCGGCTGGCGCACCGGGTGCGCGAGTCCCTGCGCAGGACGGCCGCGACCGCCGGCGACGGCGTGCCGCTGCCCCGGGCCGGACGCGACGCGGCGGCGCTCGCCGGGGCGTTGGAAGAGATCGCCGAGGTCGACCGCGTACAGGTCGCGGGCGATGTCCGCCGCGGCACCGACACGGTCCAGGACCTGTCGCTGGTGCTGGTCACCGACGAGCCGGCGACGACCGTGACGTCCGTTGCCGAGCACCCGGCAGTCGTGCGGGTCATCGAACGCAGCGACGCGGTGCTGCAGGTGATGACCGCGACCGGGAGGCGCGCCACGCTGCTGTTGACCACCGCCTCGCGGGCCGGTGAGGCGCTGCTGCGGGCGACGGGCCCGGCCACCCACGTCGCAGCGGTCGTCGCTCGCGCCGCGCAACGGGGCGTGGCCCTGGACGGCGCCGACGAGGAGGCGGTGTACGCGGCGATCGGCCTGCCCTACATCGCTCCCGAGCTGCGCGACCGCAACGACCTCGACGCGCCCATCCCGTCGCTGGTCCGCCACGGTGACATCCGCGGCGACCTGCACGTGCACAGCGACTGGTCCGGCGATGGCGTCGACACCCTCGAGGACATGGTCGAGGAGTGTCTGCGCCGCGGCTACGAGTACGTTGCGATCACCGATCACGCCGAGAACCTGCGTATCAACGGGATGACGCGCGAGGCGGTCACGGCCCGCCGCCGCACGATCGGCGAGCTGCAGCAGCGCCATCCCTACATCCGCATCCTCGACGCCGCGGAGCTCAACATCGGCCTCGATGGGTCGCTGGACTACGACCTCGATTTTCTGATGTCGTTCGACCTGACGGTCGCCAGCATCCACTCGGAGATGCACCGCGGCGTCGCGGAGCAGACCGACCGGATCCTCGCCGCGATCGCACACCCCGCCGTCGACGTCGTCGGTCACCCCACGGGGCGGATCCTCGGCCGCCGCCCGCCCTACGACATCGAGCTGACCGCCATCGCACAGGCGGCGGCCGAGACGGGCACGGCGCTGGAGGTGAACGGCTCGCCGGCGCGTCTGGACCTGTCCGGGGCGATGATCCGCCAGGCCCTGGAAGCCGGCGCGACGGTGTCGCTGTCGTCCGATGCCCACAGCGTCGCCGAGTTGGGCTACATCGAGCACGCCGTGCGCATCGCGCGCCACGGGTGGGCGACACCCACGGACGTCGTGAACTGCCGACCGCCTGACGAGGTCGGGCGCGTGCGATGACATCGGAGCGGCGCACACGCGGTTGGGCAGGCGTGCTCGTCATGGCCTTGCTGGTCGGCGCGTGCGCTCGTGGCTCGGACGCAAGTCTGGACGTGAACGAGCCGTACCCGTTCACCCGTCCGCCGCCGCCCAGATCGGAGACGCCGGTCGACGGCACCTACGCGCGGTCGCTGACCGTCGAGGACACCGGGCGACAACCGGTGCACTGCGTCCGCTGCCCCCCGTGGCGGCTCGACGCCGGCACCGCCCAGCTGCAGCTGGAGGCCGGCCGTCTCACCACGGTGTTCGAGCCAGTCGCCGTCGAGCAGCGTTGCCCCGACTGCAAGCCGCCCGAGGGCTTCACCATGCGGGTGCACTTTGCCGTCGATGGCGATCGCTTGGAGATCTTCAACGACCCGACCTGCACCGACACGGTCGGCGTCTACCGGTGGTCAGTCGACGACGGAGACCTGACGCTGCGAGCGATCGACGATCCGTGCCCGTACGCCGATCTGCGCGCGGGCTACCTCACCGCGACGCCGTGGCAGCGCCGGTGACCTCGCGCAGCACGCGCCGCTGCTCGGCGAACCACTCCGACGGCGCACCGACCAGCGCTGCCTTGCGCAGCGCCACAGCGCGTTCGGCGCGCTCGCCGGCGTCCATGGTCAGCGCCTGATGCAGCGCCGCGGCCTGCGCCTCGACGTCGTAGGGGTTCACCATCAACGCGCCGTCGGCCATGACGTCGGCGGCGCCGGCGGTGGGCGACAGGACCAGCACACCGTCGCGCTCGTTCAGCGTCGGCCCTTCCTTGGCGACCAGGTTCGTTCCGTCCATCACAGGGTTGGCGACCAGGACGTCGCTGCGCTGCTGCGCGGCGACCGCTCGCGGGTAGTCGTCGCCGACGAACATGGTCAAGCAGTCCTCGCCGAATCGCTCGCGGATCCGGTCGCCGGCGGAGCGGCAGCGATCGAGATAGGCGCCGTACTCCGGCACGCTCTGCCGTGACGGGTTCAAGTGCGCGTAGTGCCACACCCGTCCCCGGTGCTCGGGGTGGCGGTCGAGCAGCAGCTCGTAGGCGAGCAGGCCGCGCAGGATGTTCTTGGACAGGTCGGTCCGGTCGACCCGCAGGATCATGGCGCGGTCGCCGCACTCCTGCTCCAGGTCGCGTGCGGCGGCCCGCGCCGCCTGCGACGACGCCGAGGCGGCCAGGTCCTCGGCGTCCACGCCCAGAACGAACGAGGCGACCCGGACGCGACGGCCGTCCGCCACGACGTCCTCGCCGTCGATGCCAGCCCCGACCGCTGCGGCGGCGCACCGGCGGAAGGCCTCGCACCAGGCGGGAGAGGAGAACGCGACGACGTCCGCAGCGAGCAGCCCCTCGACGACTGCGCGAGCGACTTCGTCGGGAAGGTGGCGCAGGTATTCCGGGTGACACCAGGGGGTGTGCAGGTATTGCAGGATCGGGACGTCCGGGCGCTCCCGGCGGACATGCGGGGCCGCGGTCGTCAGGTGGTAGTCCTGCAGATAGACCTCGCCGCCGCCGGCCGCCACGACATGCTCGGCGACCGTGCGGTTGACCGACAGGTAGTCGTCCCACGCCTGGGCCCAACCCACGCCGGACGGCTCGTACGGCTCACCCCACAACTGGTGGACGGTGAACCACAGCAGCCGGTTGGCAACCTCGTTGTAGTAGGCCGGGTAGCGCTCGCCGACGTCGACCAGCCGCAGTTGATACGTCGACCCCTCGGCCTCGACGTCGAACGATCCGTCGTGCGCCGCCGCGACGGCACGGTCGTCCTCGGACAGCGCGACCGAGACCCAGGTGCCAGGCTCGTGCTGCAGTGCCCCGCCCAGAGCGGTCACCAGCCCACCGAACCCGCGGCTGGCCACCAGCGTGCCGTCGTCGCCGCGCCGCCACGACACCGGCCCGCGATTGCTGGCCACCACCATTCCCTCGCTCATGCGACTGCTCCTACCCCTGGAACGCCGCCTCCACCGCTGCGCGGATCTCGTCGTCGGAGGGGGGATGGGCCGCGAGGTCGTCCAGTCCGACTGCGGCGCGTGTGATCTCGGCGTCGTCGGGATCGGCACCCAGTGCGCGCAGCAGGGGGCCGGGGCGCCACCGCTGCAACAGCCCGCACTGGATGAGTGCGCCCGGGCGACGCCGGCGCTGGGACAGTCCGACGATCTTGCGTCCGGCGACGGTGACCTCGCCGCGACCAAGGGTGGCGTAGCACACGGCGGCGAGCAGGCGGGTGCGCTCGTCGGTCTTCCTCGGGGTGGTGGCCGGCCCCTCGTGCGTCGCGACGTCGTCCAGGCCGAGCCGGCGCAGCGCGTCTTCCCATGCCCGGCCGATGTGCAGGAAGGGCATCGCGAGGTCACCGTCGAGCAGTGGGTGTCCCGTGGGTACCAGGACGTCCAGGCACAGCAGCCCGGCGTCCATCCACACGGCCCCGCCGCCGGAGAAGCGGGTGACCACGGGGAAGCTGTCGTCTCGGACCAACGATCGCTGCTGCCCTCGCCCCAGGACGAGCGCCGGGCCCGTGGCGCGGTACCAGCGCAGCGTCGGCGTCGGGTCGTCGGCCAGGCCGTCGAGCAGTGCCACACCGTCGTCGAGCAGGTCCTCGGCGGCGCCTTCCGCCATCGGCAGCGCACGCCAGGGGGCGGGACCGGCGGTGACGGGTGCGGGGACGTCGTTCAACAGGCCGCCAGGGTAGGGGGCCCCGACTCGCGACTCCGGTCGGAGGCGGGATAGAGTTACCTCAATGATCCTTGAGGCATCTCACGTGGCACGGGCAGCGATCCACCGCGCCCTGGGGGAGCCGGCGCGGCTGGCCATCGTGGAGTCGCTGCTGACCTCCGACCGCACCCCGGGCGAGCTCCGCGACGTCGTCGGGGCGGACTGGAACCTTCTCGCGCACCACCTGGCCGTCCTGGCCGACGCGGGGCTGATCGAGCGCCACCGGTCGGAAGGTGACGGGCGGCGGCGGTACGTGCGGCTGCGCGCCGGCGCTCTGGAGGCCGTGGCCATCCCGGCCGTGGCAGCGCGCCCGCAGGCACCGCTTTTCGTGTGCACCCACAACTCGGCCCGCTCGCAGTTCGCCGCTGCGTTGTGGCGGTCGAAGACGGGCGATCGCGCCGAGAGCGCCGGCGCCAGCCCCGCCGAACAGGTGCACCCTCTGGCCGTCACGGTGGCCGCCGAGCACGGCATCGACCTCACCGGCGCACGTCCTCGTTCTTACGCCGAGATCCAGGATCCACCCGGCGTCGTGGTGTCGGTGTGCGACCGGGCGTTGGAGGCCCGGCCTCCGTTCGCCGCGCCGGCGGTCCACTGGTCGGTGCCGGATCCTTCGGGCAAAAACATCGCGGCGTTCCGCAAGGCGTTTGCGGACATCGCCGAACGCGTCGACCGCCTTGTGGGCGTGGCGGCATGACCGGCCGCAGGCTGTTCGCTGAGCTGCTCGGCACCGCCGGGCTGTTGCTGGCCGTCGTCGGCTCCGGCGTGACGGCGTCGACGGACGGGGTCGCCTCGGCGCAGCTGTTCCAGCACGCCGTGGTCGTCGGTGTCGCCCTCGCCGCGCTGATCGTGACGCTCGGCCCGATCTCGGGCGCGCACTTCAACCCCGCCGTGACGCTGGTCGACGCAGTGTTCGGCGGCCTCGGCTGGCGCCTGGCGGCCGGGTACGTCACCGCCCAGTTGGTCGGCGCGGTCGCCGGCGTGATCACCGCCAACCTGCTGTTCGGGATGCCGGCCGTCGCGCTGGGGACGACGCAGCGCGTGGGCGGGGCGCTCGCCGCCAGCGAAGCCATCGCCACGTTCGGGCTGCTGCTGGTGATCTTCGGGGTTGTTCGCTCCGGGAGGACCGGCGCCGTGCCTGCTGCCGTGGGGGCGTGGGTCGGCGCAGCCATCTACTTCACGCCGTCCGCGTCGTTCGCCAATCCCGCGGTCACCGTGGCGCGGGCGCTGACCGACTCCTACACGGGCATCCACCCCGCCGGCGTCCCGGCCTTCGTCGCCGCCCAGTTGCTCGCGGCCGCGGCGGCCGCCGCGGTCGTCCACCTGCTGATCCGCCCGTCGCCGGCGACCGCCCGGGACGTCGTGGTGCCCAGCCGGCTGGCCGACGACGTCGAGATGATCGGAACAAAGGAGCGGTCATGACCGCAAAGCCCACCGTCCTGTTCGTGTGCGTGCACAACGCCGGACGCTCGCAGATGGCCGCGGGATGGTTGCGCCATCTGGCCGGTGACCGGGTCGACGTCCTATCGGGCGGGTCCGCGCCTGCGGAGCGGGTCAACCCCGCGGCGGTCGAGGCCATGCGCGAGGTGGGTGTGGACATCGCCGGCCAACAACCCCAGCCGTGGACGGAGAGTGCGCTTACAGCGGCGGACGTCGTCGTCACGATGGGCTGTGGGGACGCCTGCCCCGTCTATCCCGGCAAGCGCTACCTCGACTGGGAGCTGGACGATCCCGCCGGCCAGCCGGTCGAGGTGGTGCGCAAGGTCCGCGACGACATCGAGCGGCGCGTCCGCGGGTTGCTCGACGAGCTGGTCTAGCGCGCGAACGAACGGCTCCCCGCCGGTCGGGGCTTGGGGGCCGGCAGTCCTGGCCTGGGCTACCTCCTGAGCACCACTTCACGATCGACCAGTTCATGGAGGCGTACGACGTCTTCGCCCGGGCGGCGGAGACTCGCGCACTGAAGGTGGTGCTCAGGAGGTAGCCCGGCCAGGACTGCCGGCCCCCAAGCCCCACCGGCGGGGAGCCGTTCGTTCGCGCGCTAGACCAGCTCGTCGAGCAACCCGCGGACGCGCCGCTCGATGTCGTCGCGGACCTTGCGCA
>DATLGM010000118.1:0-9535 GCA_035540515.1 Egibacteraceae bacterium
GCGGACACCGCCGCGGCGGCCTCCTCCGGCGGCGGGGCGGCCAGCGGCGACTTCTCCACCACCAACGTGCAGGAGGCGGGCGTCGACGAGCCTGACATCGCCAAGACCGACGGACGGCGGGTCGTGGCACTGGCCCGGGGCCGGCTGCACGTGCTCACCGTCGACGATGGCGGCACCCTGACCAAGGGCGGTTCGGTCAAGGTGATCGATGCCTGGGGTGGGGGCCTGCTGCTCGATGGAGACCGGGTGCTGGTGATGGGCCAGGCGGACGGCGGGGTGCACCCGCTGCACGACGTCGCCGTGGACCGGGCGATCATGCCGGTGGGCAGCGGGCGCTCCTCGCTGCAGCTGGTCGACATCAGCGAACCCTCGGACCCCCGGATCGTCAGCACCCTGGAGGTCGACGGGCAGTACTCGTCGGCTCGCCTGGTCGACGGGGTGGCGCGCGTGGTCCTGACATCGCAGCCCATGGCCCTGCCGTTTGTCACGCCGGAGGGCGGGGGCATCCGCGCCGAGCGCGAGGCCCGTTCGCGCAATCGTCAGGTGGTCCGCGACTCGACCATCGACCAGTGGCTGCCATACGCCGTGGCGACCGATGAGGCCACCGGCAACCAGCGCGAGCAAACGCTGCTGGACTGCGAGCAGGTCCATCACCCCGACACGTTCTCGGGATTCGGACTCGTCTCCATCGTCACGGTGGACCTGCGAGGTCAGCTGCACGCCGACGGGACGGCTGCCGTGGTCGGCAGTGCCGAGACCACCTACGCCTCCACCGACAACCTGTACGTCGCGCTCAACGAGTGGGGGCGGCACGACACACCGTCGCCGGTGTCCGCCGAGGGCATGCGCACCACGATCCACCAGTTCGACATCAGCGACGTGGGCGGGGCGCGGTACATCGCGTCCGGTCAGGTCGACGGTCGCCTGCTGAACCAATGGGCGCTGTCAGAGCACGACGGGCACCTGCGGGTGGCGACCACGACAGACCGCGTCCGCGGGGGGCGCGACCGGTCCGACAGCGCAGTGACGGTCCTGCGCGCGGAGGCGGGGCGGCTGGTGCGCGTCGGGCACGTCGACGGGCTGGGCCGGGGGGAGCAGATCTACGCGGTCCGCTACGCCGGCGACATCGGATATGTCGTGACGTTCCGGCAGATCGACCCGCTGTACACCCTGGATCTGTCCGATCCGGAGAACCCGCGCGTGCGCGGCGAGCTGAAGATCCCGGGGTACTCGGCCTACCTGCACCCCGTCGGCGAGGGCCGGCTGCTCGGCGTCGGCCAGGACGCCTCCGCCGACGGCCAGGTCCGGGGGGGTCAGGTGTCGCTGTTCGACGTCGCTGACCTCACCGAGCCGCGGCGCGTCGACCAGCTCGACCTCGGCCCCGGTGCCGCCACGGTCGAGCACGACCATCGCGCCTTCCTGCACTGGCCCGCGACCGGGACCGTCGTGCTGCCGTTCGAGCGGTGGGAGCGCAGGCCGTTCATGGGCGCGGTTGTCCTCCACGTCGACGGTGACCGCATCCGCGAGGTGGGGGAGATCGAGCACGCCCCCGGGGGTGGGGCTCGCTACGACATGGGCGCGATGGTGCAGCGGGCGTTCGTGATGGGAGATGCTCTGGTGACGGTGTCCGACGCCGGGGTAGCGGTCAACGCCCTGGCCGGACTGGCACAGCGCCAGTGGGTGCCCTTTTCCGGATGACCCGGGATGACCGGGCGATTTCATCAGAACTGACGATGCTGTGACCTGATCGACCGACCACGCTATGGGCGTCGGGGAAGGGCAGAGGGGAGCCCTTGGCGCGGCAGGAGTCCGTTTGAGGGGGCGGAGGGCTCCCGCCGCGCCGAACCCCTGCCCATGGTTCACACTGTCGCCATGGACGATCAGGGCGAGCCGAGCCACCCCGACTACCGCTACACGCTCGCGAACGAGCGGACGTTCCTGGCGTGGATCCGGACCGCCCTGGCGCTCGACGCCGCCGGTCTCGCGGCGCACCAGCTGCTGCCGGAGATGGCGGTGCGCGGCGGCCGTGAGCTCATCGCCGCGGCGCTGGTCACCTTGGGCACGGCGGTTGCGGTCGCCGGGTATCTGCGGTGGAAGCGCGTGGACGGTGCGATGCGTGCCGGGCAGGCGCTGCCCGCCGGTCCGATGCCGGTGATGCTGGCAGGGGGCATCGGATTGGTGTCCTTGGTGGCCATGGTCTTGCTGTTCGCAGCCTGACGGCGAGGGCGGTGCCTGCGGCTGCGAGAATGCCGTGATGTCCGCCCACCCCGTCTTCGCCCTCTCCGACCGCTTCGTTGACGACTACGCCGCGTTGTGGCCGATCCGAGCGACCTACGAAGGCGTGCCCGGGCACGACCACGAGTGGGGCGACCTGGGCCCGTCCGGCGTCCAGGCTCGACAGGACATGCTGGTGCGCTACCGCCGCGAGCTGGCCGCCCTGCCGCCGGCAACGGCGGCCGACGATGTCCTGGCGGCCCGAGTGCTCACCGAGCTGGTGGAGCAGCATCTCGAGGTCTTCGAGCACGATGACCACCTCCGCGACGTCGGGCACATGGCGTCGACCGTGCCGGACATGCGCGACGTGCTGGACGTGCAGAGCATCGCGACCGCCGAGGCGCAGGAGGCGCTGATCGAGCGGCTGCGTGGGATGCCCGACGCGCTGGCGCAGTGGCGGTCGCTGCTGGAGCTGGCTCTGGACAAGGGCGTGACCGTCGCCGCGCGGCAGGTCCACAGCGTGATCGACCAGCTGCGACACGCGCCCGGCCCCGAGGGGGCCTTCACCCGGCGAGCGCACATGGTCGTCACCGCAGCTCCGCAGCTGCGCGACGCCGCGGACGCCGCGTTGACGGGCGTGCAACAGGCGTGCGAGGCGACGGCCGCGTTCTTGGTGCAGCGGTACCTGCCGCAGGGTGACGACACCGATGGCGTCGGCCTCGAGCGCTACCTGCGCGCCGCCCGGCATGTCCTCGGGACGTCACTGGACCCGCACGAGGCCTATGCCTGGGGCTGGGAGCACCTTGCGGGGTTGCTCGGTCGCGCCGAAGCGGTCGCAGCCCGCATCGACCCGGACGCCAACCTGCGCGCGGTCGTGCAGCGCCTCAAGACCGCCCCGCAGTTCGCAGCACCGTCCACGACCGCGTTCGTCGAGCTGATGCGCCGGCGCCAACGCGAGGCGCTCGAGGCGCTGGCGGGCACCCACTTCGACGTCCCGGACCAGATCCGCGACGTCGAGGTGCGCCTTGCCCCACCGGGCACGCCATTGGGAGCGCTGTACATGGCGCCCAGCGAGGACTTCACCCGCCCGGGGTCCATCTGGTGGGCGCTGGGTGAGCGGGAGACCGTCCCGCTGTTCGAGGAGGTCAGCACCGCCTACCACGAGGGCTTCCCGGGCCACCACCTGCAGATCGGCATCCAGCGCGCCATCGGTGATCGGCTGTCCCGCGCCCACCGGCTGCTGGTCTGGAACGTCGCCTACGGCGAAGGGTGGGCGCTGTACGCCGAGACCCTGATGGACGAGCTGGGCTACTTCGAGGAACCCCACTACGAGCTGGGTTATCTCACCAGCTCGATCCTGCGGGCGCTGCGAGTGGTGATCGACCTGGGCCTGCACCTCGACCTGCCGATCCCTGACCACTCTCCGGTGGATCCGGGCGGCCGTTGGTCCTACGGGCTGGCAGTCGAGACCCTCGAGCAGCTCACCGGGCTGGACCGGGCCTACGCCGAGTCCGAGATCACCCGGTATCTGGGATGGCCCGCACAGGCGATTGGCTACGCCCTGGGACAGCGGGCGATCATGGAGCTGCGAGAGCAGCGCCGGCTCCGTGACGGCAGCGACTTCAACCTCGCGGCGTTCCACGCCGATGTCCTGGGCTCGGGACCTGTCCGACTCGACCACCTGCGCAGCCTGGTGCTGGGCGAGTCCACTGGTCGGGATGCCGGGATTTGAACCCGGGATCTCCGGTCCCCCAGACCGGCGCCCTGGACCAAGCTAGGCCACATCCCGCTTGTTGCGTCTCGCAGCGTATCGCCCGCCACCGCCGGCGGCCAATGCGCCCGCGTACCCTGGGACGACGAATCGAGCGCAAGGAGGAAGGCCTCGGTGGGGCTGTTCAACGCGGGCGCCCGTTCGGGCGCGCCGGCGGTCGTGCACGACCGCATCCTCACCGTGGCCAACGGGATCACGGCGGTGCGCCTGCTCGGATTGCCCGTGTTCGTCTACCTGGCGGCAATCGGAGCGTACGGCCGGGCCTTTGGGACCCTGGTGCTGGTGGGGGCGACGGATTGGGTTGACGGCTACGTCGCCCGCCGCTTCGACCAGGTCACCCGCATCGGCAAGCTCATCGACCCGCTGATCGACCGTGCCCTGCTGGCCACGGCGGCGATCACCATGCTGGTGCTCGGCATCATCCCGTGGTGGGTGCCGGCGCTGATCATCGTCCGTGACGTCGCGCTGCTGCTCGCCGCGTTCGTGCTGTTCCGTGGTGCCAACCCCAACATCCCGGTGTCCAACCTCGGCAAGTTCGCCACCGCGTGCCTGCTCATCGGGGTCCCCGCCTTCTTGCTGGCCCACCCGACGGCGGACTGGCCCGGGGCGCGGGTGACGACCGTCATCGCCTACGGGTACTGCATCGTCGGGATCGTCACGTACTACGTCGCCGGCTGGCGCTACGGCCGCATGGCGATGACGGTCCGCAGGGCGCTGCGCGAGGGGCACCTGGGGGAGGCGGTGCAGCGGTGAACGACACCGCACGGGCGCTGGGGCTGCGCTTCGAAGACGACTACCGCCCCCCGCCACCGCCGCGGTGGTCCCAGCCCTGGTCCAGCCCGCTGGTGCGGGCGGCCACGGCGGTGGGGGCCTTTTTGGTCGGGCTGCTGCTGGCCAGCGGGCTGACCGCCGGCCGCGAAGCCGCGCTGGAGGTCGGCGAGCGCAAGGCCGAGCTCATCGCGCTGGTCGGAGCACGCCAGGAGCGCGCGGCGGCGCTGTCCGAGCGCCTCGAGCAGCTGCGTGCCGAAGTCGCCGCCGCCGAGCAGTCGGTCACCACCCGGGCCGCGCCGGCGTTGAGCGCCCAGCTGTCGCAGGTCGAGGCGATGACCGGGCTGACCGCCGTGCGGGGTCCCGGGGTCCAGCTGACGTTCTCCGACGCGGCCGGCGTGTGCTCGACGGGACGGCCGGAGGACTGCCGCATCCAGGACGTCGACCTGCAGCTTGCGACCAATATCCTGTGGGAGGTGGGGGCAGAGGCGGTCGCGGTCAACGGTGAGCGGGTCATCGCGACGACGGCCATCCGCAGCGCCGGGTCGTCGGTGCTGATCAACTACCGGGTGCTAACGTCGCCGTACGTGGTTGAGGCGATCGGGGACCCCGCAGCGCTCGCCGACGGGTTCTCCTCCAGCCAGCTCGCCGAGGACTTCGAGGTCTGGCGGGACGTGTTCGGCCTGGGCTACGCCCTCACGACGCTGGACGACCTTCAGCTGCCGGCCTACACCGGCTCGGTGCGTCTGCGCACCGCCGTCGACCCAGAGGCCGAGGTCGGCGGATGATCGCGTTCGTCGCGCTGCTCATCGGGGCCGTCATCGGCCTGGTGATCCAACCGACCATCCCCGCCCCGCTCGCGCCGTACCTGCCCGTTGCGGTCGTTGCGTCGCTGGACGCGTTGTTCGGGGCCGTCCGGGCCCGACTCGAGGGGACGTTCAGCGACCGCATCTTCCTGGTGTCGTTTCTGTCCAACATCGTCCTGGCCGTGTTCCTGGTGTTCCTCGGCGATCAGCTGGCCGTGGGCGACGCCCTGGAGACCGCGGTGATCGTGGTGTTCGGCGTCCGCATCTTCCAGAACCTCGCCGGCGTTCGCCGCAGGCTGTTCCACGCATGACCGAGACGACCGAACCCCGGACCGACGCCGCCCCGGACGGCGGCGGTCAGACCGGCGACGGCGCCGCGCGCCGCGGCCGGAGCGGGCTGGGGATCGCCTCGGCGCTCGCGTGTGTCGTCCTCGGCTTTCTGCTGGTCGCGCAGCTGCAGGCCACTGAGGAGCTCGGCGAGCGGCTGGACATCGAGCGCGAGGAAGACCTCGCGCGCATCCTGTCGGACCTCTCGACGCAGTCCGACCGGCTGCAGGAGGAGATCACCTCGCTGCGGCTGACCCTGCTGGCGTTCGAGAACAGCGCCGAGACCGAGGAGCTGGCCGTCCGCAGCCTGCGCCGGCGGCTGTCCGAGCTGGAGATCCTGGCGGGAACGGTCCCCGCGGAAGGACAGGGGGTGCGGCTGACCGTGGAGGACCCGCAAGGCGAGCTGACCCCGGACCTGCTGGTGGACGCCGTGCAGGAGCTGCGTGACGCCGGCGCGGAGGCAATCTCGGTCAACGACATCCGTCTGATCGCATCCTCGGCGTTCGCCGTGCGCAACAACCGCCTGGTGCTGGACAACCAGCCACTGGAGGCGCCACTGACCATCCTGGCCATCGGCCCGTCCGCGACCGTCGCCGAGGCGCTCGCGATCCCTGGCGGGGCGCTGGACTCACTGCAGTCCCGCCCACAGGTGACCGCGCGCGTCGAGCAGCTCGAGCAGGTCACCGTCCCGGCTCGCCCGGAACCACCGTCGTTCGTGTTCGGCGAGCCGGTCCCTGCCGAGGCGCGGGAGTAGGCGGTAGCATCCCCGCGCACACGAGATCGATGGCCGCGCCCGCTGCGTTGCAGTCAGCGGGCCGCCGACGAGAAGGGATGCCAGGGTGAACCCGTCGGAGCTTCGCTACACCGAGGAGCACGAGTGGGCACGGGCCGACGGCGCCCGCGTCACCGTTGGCATCACCGCGTACGCCCAGGACGCCCTGGGCGACGTCGTGTACGTCGACCTGCCCGCCACGGGGACCCGCATCGAGCAGGGGCAGCCGTTCGGCGAGGTCGAGTCGACCAAGAGCGTGTCGGACCTCTACGCGCCCATCTCCGGCACGATCGTGGAGCGCAACGAAGCGCTGGAGTCCCAGCCGGACCTGGTCAACAGCGACCCGTACGGTGAAGGGTGGATGGTCGTCATCGAGGCCGACGATCCCAGCGTGGTCGACGGGCTGATGTCGGCGGAGGACTACGAGAAGCTCACCGCGTCCTGACGCCGCCGCGACGTCCGACCACGGCGGCGGTCCCGGTGTTAGCATCGCGCGCCAAGATTCGTGCGAACACCGGGGTCGCCCCTCGGGTGCGCGGGAGCCGCCGGCCGATGTCGACTGGGAGACACGATGTACTGCACGCACTGCGGACACGAGAATCCCGCAGGCGCGAACTTCTGCGGTAACTGCGGTCGGCCGCTGGCGGGTGTGGGGGACACCACCACCGGCGCGTTGCGCTTCGACGAGACGCACGAGCCCGTCGACCCCGCCGACGCCGGCGTCGACACCTCCGAGCTGGAGATCGGCACCGCGCTGCTGGTCGGCGTGCGAGGGCCCAACCGGGGCGCGCGGTTCCTGCTGGACCGCGACGTGGTGACCGTGGGCAGGCACCCGGACAGCGACATCTTCCTCGACGACATCACGGTGTCCCGGCGCCACGCGGAGTTCCGCCGGGACGCCCACCGCTTCTGGGTGCACGACGTCGGCAGCCTCAACGGGACCTACGTCAACGGCGAGCGGGCCGACGACCAGCTGCTGGAGACCGGCGACGAAGTGCAGATCGGCAAGTTCAAGCTCGTCGCCTTCGTGGCTGACCAACCGAGCTGAGGCGGACTTGGCGGCCGACGGCTTCACCATCGGGGAGGTCCTCAACCAGCTCAAGGAAGACTTCGAGGACATCACCATCTCGAAGATCCGCTTCCTGGAGAGCGAGGGGCTGATCTACCCCGATCGCACCGAGTCGGGCTACCGCAAGTTCACCGAGGACGACGTTGACCGCTTGCGGTTCATCCTGACCGCCCAGCGGGACCACTACCTGCCGTTGAAGGTCATCCGCGAGCAGCTCGAGCGCCTCGACGCCGGCGATCCGTCGGGCCCGTCGCGCCAGCCGGCGCCCGCCGGCAACGGCGTGCCGGCGGTCCAGACGCAGGACCGGTCGGCGCAGGTCGCCAAGCTTCTCGAGTCGGCGCTGGCCGACGACGTGTCGCTGCTCGAGCAGCCGGCCGAGCACGTGCAGCTGACCCTGCGGGAGTTCTGCGAGGCGACCGGATTGGATGCCGGCGAGGTGCGGTCGCTGCGGGACTACGGGATCATCGGCGACAGCGGGGAGGACGGGGCGCCGTTCGACGGTGACGACCTGCTCGCGGCCAGGGCGGCCCGCGACCTGCTGCACCTGGGCCTTGAGCCCCGCCATCTGCGGATGTACCGCCAGTTCGTCGACCGTGAGCTGGCGCTGTTCGAGCAGCTGGTGACCCCGCTGCTGCGCCAGCGCAACCCCGAGGCCCGCCGTCAGGCCACACGTCAGCTGGACAAGCTGGCAACCCTGACGGACCGGATGAAGCGGTCACTGCTGGCCCGGGCGCTGCGCAGCTACGTGCACGGGGCATGACCCGCCGGGCCCTCGCCCTGCTCGTCGTGCTGTCGGTCGTGGTGGGCGGCGTGCCGGCAGCCGCCGACGAGCCCGAGGTGACCGCACGGGGGGCCGTGCTGTGGGACGCGGCCGACGACCGGGTGCTGTGGGGGCACAACGAGCGCGAGGGCCTGCCGCCGGCCTCGACCACCAAGATCATGACGGTGCTGCTGGCCCTGGAAGCCGGTGCCGTGGACGAGACCGTGACCGTCTCCGCGGAGGCGGTCGAGACCGGCCGGCGCCCCGGCGCGGCGACGCTCGGGCTGACCGAGGGACAGCAGATCCCCATGCGGAGCCTGCTGGCCGGATTGATGCTGCGCAGCGGCAACGACGCGGCCGTTGCCGTCGCCGAGCACGTCGCCGGATCCGAAGCGGCGTTCGTGGAGAAGATGAACGCACGGGCCGGCGAGCTGGGGATGGACGCGACGAACTTCCTCAACGCGAGCGGGCTGACCGACGATCCCGACCACCGCGCCAGCGCACTGGACCTCGCACGCCTGGCCGACCTCGCCATGGCCGACGACGACTTCGCCGAGTGGGCCGGTGCGCCGGCGATGGACGTGCCGGGGCTGGGTCGGCTGGAGTCCCGCAACGAGCTGCTGTCGCGCTACGACGGCGCGACCGGTGTGAAGACCGGGTACACCAACGTCGCCGGCCTGTGCCTGGTGGGCAGCGCACGGCGTGGCGCCCGGCCGCTGATCGCGGTGGTTCTCGGGTCGACCGGGGGACTGGGCGCGGGCACCAGCTTCACCGACACGATCGCCGTGCTCGAGCACGGCTACGACGACTGGCGCCGGCCCCGCCCCGTCCGGCGAAGTCGCCCCGTGGTGCCGTACCGCTGGGCCGATGCCGCGGTCCGCCTCACCCCTGACGACACACTCGCGCGCACGGTGGCTGCCGACGAGTCCGCCGTGTGGCGGGTGCGGCTGTCGCCGGTGGCGCCACGGCCGGTCGAGCAGGGGGCCCCGCTGGGGGTCGCCGAGCTTCTGGTCGAGGGGGCCGTGATCGACACCACGCCGCTGCGCGC
>DATLGM010000119.1:0-1856 GCA_035540515.1 Egibacteraceae bacterium
ACCCACCTGCTCGTCGAGCACGAGTACCTCGCCGGGTTCGCCGTCTACACCGCCGTTGACGCCGGTGGCGACCTGGAGGACCCGACGTTCAACGCCGCCGCCGGCGCGCTGGACGACAACTCCCAGGCGCTGGCCGACGCCATCGGCAGCGTCTACGGCGACGACGCCCGCGAGCAGTTCCTGGACCTGTGGCGCGCCCACATCGGCTTCTTCGTCGACTACACCCTGGGCCGTGCCACCGACGACCGGCAGATGGTCCGCCGCGCGTCCCGCCAGCTCGACGGCTACCGCAACGACTTCGGTGCCCTCATCGAGGGCGCGACCGAAGGCGGACTGCCCCAGCAAGCCGTCGCCGACGCGCTGGAGCCGCACGTGACGACGACCAAGGACGCGATCGACTCGGTCGTCGCTGGCGACGGCGAGGCGTTCACCAAGCTGCGCGAGGCCACGACCCACATGCCGGGCATCGCGACCGCGCTGGCCGGGGCCATCGTCGACCAGAACCCGGACCAGTTCTAGGCACACCCCGGAACCGGTTCGGATACGGAAGTGCCCCGGCAACGGCCCCGCCGGGGCACTTCCCCTTTTCGGAGGGACACTCGATGAAGACACTGCTCGCCGCACTCGCCGCCACCGCACTGCTGGCCGGGGCCTGCAGTCCCCGCATGGACCCCGCAGCCGCCGAACCGGCCGGCGACCCCGCTGCCCAGGTCCAGACTGTCGCCGCCGAGGCGGCCGAGGCAGGCCGCGCCTGGGGGCGCAAGCACCTGGGTCACTACATCGACATGACCGCCGAGTCGCTGACCGAGGAGGGGTTCGCGACGCCGGCGAACGTCACCGTGACGGTCGAGGCGTCGCACATGGAGTTCTGCGTCGTCGCCACCCACACGGACCTGCCGGCAGACCATCCGTGGCACGCCGCCGCGATGACGTCGCGGTCCCCCAAACCGTTCGCCGACGACGACTGCGGCCTGTGACCGGTCGTGGGCGCTGAGGGGCTCGAACCCCCGACCTCCGCGGTGTAAACGCGGCGCTCTCGCCATCTGAGCTAAGCGCCCGGCACCGTGGCGAGTGTAGCGGCGGGATCTGCGTCGTCGCCCCTACGATGGCCGCCCGTTTCCTCCAAGGAGCCCGTTGTGAGCGATCCCCTCAACCCGGCCGACGGCGGTCAGCAGATCCAGATCTCCATCAGCGACACGCTCAAGCACGGGGTGTACGCCAACTTCCTCGTCGTCAGCCATTCCGCCCACGAGTTCACCCTCGACTTCTGCCAGGTGCTGCCGGGCGGCGACAGCGAGTCGGTGCAAGCCGATGTCGTCAGCCGCATCAAGGTCGCACCCACGATGGTGGGAAAGATCATCCGCGCACTGAACACGAACATGACCGCGTACGAAGACAAGTTCGGCATGGTCAACGAGGTGGGCTAACCAACCAACCAACCAAACCAACCAACCAACCAATCGACTGGCCGACCCACCGACCAACGCGCGGATCTTCGGGCGGCGTTACACCAGCTCGTCGAGCAGCCCGCGAACGCGCCGCTCGATGTCGTCGCGGACCTTGCGCACCACCTCGACCGGCTGGCCGGCGGGGTCGTCAAGCTCCCAGTCGAGGTAGCGCTTGCCGGGGTAGACGGGGCAGGCATCCCCGCAGCCCATCGTGACGACGACGTCCGCCGCTGTAAGCGCATCCTCCGTCCACGGCTGTGGCTGTTGGCCGGCGATGTCCACGCCCACCTCGCGCATGGCCTCGACCGCCGCCGGGTTGACGCGCTCGGCAGGCGCGGAGCCGCCCGATCGGACGTCGACCCGGTCACCGGCCAGATGGCGCAACCATCCCGCGGCCATCTGCGAGCG
>DATLGM010000120.1:0-28657 GCA_035540515.1 Egibacteraceae bacterium
TGAACGCCAGCACCGACGCGCCGCCGCGCTCGGAGAACATCACGGGCCGGCCGTCGACCGTCACGACAGCGCGGGCGAGGTGCTCAGGCTTGCGCCATCGCTCCCCCGCCCGGTACACGTGCCACGAGCCGCTCATCCGCATGTGGGTGTGCAAGACGAGGTCGCTCGGCGCGAACCAGATCAGCAGGTGCTTGCCGCGCGGCTCGACGCGTTCGATCGTCTGTCCGACCAGTCGCTGAGGCCCCAGAGCACGGATCTGGCCCACCCGAGTGTCGAACCCGACGACCGTGTGTCCCACCAACGCCTTCGTCAGCGTCTTGGCCGTGCGGAAGATCGTGTCACCTTCCGGCATGGCGCCAGGCTACGCCGTCAACGAGGCCGCAACGACAGGCCGCGGGGGTGGTCGACGAAGCCCACCTCCCGCAACGCCGCAAGGACAGCGGCAGACTCCGCGGCCTCCAGCTCGGCGCCGTTGATCCGCCGGACGGTGTACGCCCCGTCGCGCCCCGCACGCACCATCGCCGCCAGCGCGCCGGCGGCCTGGGCCAGCAACGCGGGATCGTCGGTGAACGCCAGCACCGACGCGCCGCCGCGCTCGGAGAACATCACGGGCCGGCCGTCGACCGTCACGACGTGCGCGCCCGCGACACGCCGCGGGCGTGAGCGCCCCTCCCCCGCCGTCTCGGGCCAGGCCAGCGCCGCCCCGTAAGGGTTTGCGGGATCGGCGGCCGGCAGCACCAGCGCGACGCCGTCGCCGGGCTCGCGAACCTGCCGCAGCCGCTCGACGGCGCCCGGTAGGGCGAACTGCGCGCCGCCCAGTCCCTCGACGAAGTACCCGCGCCGGCACCGCCCCGACTCCTCCATCGTCTTCAGCACCGGGTAGACCGACGAGAACCCGCCGGGCACATCTTCCGCGGCGACCGCGTCGCGGGTGACGACGCCGTGGCGGTCCAGCAACTGCGCGGCGAGCGCGGCGGCACGCGCGGTCGAGGACTGTTGGGGTTCGGTCAGGTCCGCGACGAGCGACCAGCGTCCGGCACCTCGCGGGGGGCCGGCCTGCGACACGACCCGGCCCGGCCGTCGCGAACGCCCGCCGCGGCGCCGGCTACCGCCCGCACCGGTGTAGGCGCGCAGGGCCGCCAGCGAGTCGTTGGTGACGATGCCGGCCCACACGAGGTCCCACAGCACCTCCAGCGCCTGCTCCGGGTCGCCTCCGCCGGCGGCGGCGTACAGCGCGGGCCAAAACGACGCGCCCCGGGTGGTGAGGTGCTCCACCACCGCCCGGTGACGGTCGGTGACACCCGGGACGTCGTCGACGGCGGGCGGCGCCGGCACGAGCAGCGGCGCCTGCTCCCGCAGATACAACGCGATGCGACCGTCGCTGGCGCCGAGTGCGCCCTGGCCCGTCCACACGACCTCACCCGACGCGAGCAGCTGATCCAGCGACGACGGGTCGTAGCCGGCGATGCGCGGGGCCAAGATCCGCTGGTCGAGCATGCTCGCCGGGATCGGGGCGGCCTGCAGCTGCTCGACCACGTCGAGCGTGCGGTCGACCCCACGCGGAGGTGCGACCACGCCGTGCCATGCCGGCAGGAACCGCGCCAGCGCGTCCGGCTCGACGGGTTCGACCTCACGCCGCAACACCGCGAGCGATCGGCGACGCAGTCGCCGCAGGACCTCGGCGTCGCACCACTCGCGGTGTGTCCCGTCCGGGCGGAACTCGCCGGTGACCACGCGCCCGTCGCGGTCGAGCTCCTTGAGCGCCAGCGCGACGGCGTCGAGGGGAAGGCCCAGATGTCGGGCGACGTCCTCGGCGATGAACGGGCCGTGGGTGCGGGCGTAGCGCGCCACCAGGTCGACCAGCGGGCGGTCGACGGGGGTCAGGAACGCGTCGGGCAGACCAGGGGCCGGCGGCACCCCAAGCGCGTCGCGGAACCGTGCGGCGTCTTCAGCGGCCGCCCACCGCGTCTCGCCGGCGACACCCACCCGGTACACGCGCCGGTCGGCTTCCAGCTGCTCCAGCCAGCCGACGACCGTGGCGCCGTCTGCAGCGGTGCGGGCAGCGACTTCGTCGTCGCGCAGTGCGCCGAGGTCGCGCAGCAGGTCGTGCACACCGTCGATGTCGCGCACGCGCCGGTCGTCGGTCAGACGCTGCAGCTCCAGCTCGAGGTCGGCCAGTGCGTCGGCGTCGATCAGCTCACGCAGCTCGTCGGCGCCGAGCAGCTCGGCCAGCAGCTCGCGGTCCAGCGACAGGGCGTGCGCGCGACGCTCAGCCAGCGGCGCGTCCCCCTCGTACATCGACGACGCGAGGTAGTCGAACAGCAGGGCGGAGGCGAACGGCGATGCGGAGTCCGTCTCGACCTGCGAGATCCGGACCGTCCGCGCGGCGATGCCGCGGAGCACCTCGCTCAGCGCCGGGACGTCGAACACGTCGCGGAGACACTCGCGGTAGGTCTCCAGCAGGATCGGAAAGCTGCCGTACTTGCTGGCCACCTGCAGCAGGTCGGCGGACCGCTGCCGCTGCTGCCACAGCGGGGTCCGCCCCCCGGGGCGCCGCTTGGGCAGCAGCAGTGCCCGCGCGGCGCACTCGCGGAACCGCGAGGCGAACAGCGCGGAGTTCGACAGCTCGCCGACGACCAGGTCCTCGACGTCCTCGGCGGGCACCACGACCAAGTCCAGCGGGGGCGCCTGTTCCGCCTCGGGCAACCGGACGACGATGCCGTCGTCGGACCAGATGGCGTGCACCTCCATGCCCAACCGCTCGCGAGCGCGGGCCTCGATCGCCAGCGCCCAGGGGGCATGGACCCGACCGCCGAACGGCGAGAGCAGGCAGACGCGCCAGTCGCCGATCTCGTCGCGGAACCGCTCGACCACCAGCGTGCGGTCACTGGGAAGCACACCCGTGGCCTCGCGCTGCTCGGCCAGGTACTGCACCAGGTTGGACGCCGCCAGGGCGTCCAGGCCGTAGTCGGACTCCAGTCGGGCGATCGCCTGCTCGGCCGGCTGCTCGGCCATCTCCCGCAGGAATGCGCCGACCGCACGTCCCAGCTCGACCGGGCGGCCCAGCGCGTCGCCGTGCCAGAACGGCAGCTTGCCGGGCTCGCCCGGCGCCGGGGTGACCAGCACCTGGTCGCGGGTGATGTCCTCGACGCGCCACGTCGTGGACCCCAGGGTGAACGTCTCGCCGGGGCGGGTCTCGTAGACCATCTCCTCGTCGAGCTCACCGACGCGCCGTCCCGCGCCCTCGCCGGCGATGAAGACCCCATACAGGCCGCGGTCGGGGATGGTGCCGCCGGAGGTGACAGCAAGCCGCTGCGCCGAGGGCCGGCCGGTGATGACGTCGGCGACCCGGTCCCAGTTGATGCGGGGGCGCAGCTCGGCGAACTCGTCGGAGGGGTAGCGACCGGACAGCATGTCGAGCACGCCGTCGAGCTGCGCCCGTGACAGGTCGGCGAACCCGGCGGCTCCGCGGACCGTGGCCAGCAGGGTGTCGACGGACCATCGGTCCATCGCCGCCATGGCCACGACCTGCTGAGCGAGCACGTCGAGCGGGTTGCGCGGGTACGTCGTCGACTCGATCTGGGCCTCGTACATCCGCCGGACGACGACCGCGGCTTCCACGAGGTCGCCGCGGTACTTGGGGAACACCTTGCCGACCGACGGGGCGCCGACGTGGTGGCCGGCGCGGCCGATCCGCTGCAGTCCCGCGGCGACGGACCCAGGCGACTCGACCTGCACGACGAGGTCGACGGCCCCCATGTCGATGCCCAGCTCCAGCGACGACGTCGCCACCACGCACCGCAGCCGCCCGGCCTTGAGGTCTTCTTCGATGCCCAGCCGCTGTTCGCGCGCCACCGACCCGTGATGGGCACGAGCGATCTCGGGGAAGGGGCCCTCCGCGTCGAGCGCCCGCCCGTCCGCCTCGGCCTGCACCGTCAGCTGCTCGGCGTACAGCTCGTTCAACCGTGCGCACAGCCGCTCGGCCAGCCGTCGCGAGTTGACGAAGACGATGGTCGACCGGTGCGCGAGGATCAGGTCGAGGACGCGGGGGTGGACGGCGGGCCAGATCGACCGCCGTGGCTGTCCGCCGCCTGCGGCCGGACCGGTGGGCGGCTCGTCGAGCAGCTCACCCAGGCGGCTCATGTCCTCGACCGGCACGACGATCTCGACGTCCAGCGTCTTGCTCGACCCCACGTCGACGATGGCGATGTCGCGCCGACGCCACCGGCCGGCGGCGTCGACGGTGCCGCCGGCGAGGAACGCGGCGATCTCCTCGACGGGGCGCTGCGTCGCCGACAAGCCGATGCGCTGGAGCGGGGGACGGTCAGGGTCGGCGCCGAGGCGCAGCGCCTCGAGCCGCTCCAGCGACAGCGCCAGGTGCGCGCCGCGCTTGGTGCCGGCGACCGCGTGGACCTCATCGACGATGACCGTGTCGACTGCCGCGAGCGTCTGGCGTGCCTGCGACGTCAGCAGCAGGAACAACGATTCTGGCGTGGTGATGAGGATGTCCGGAGGCCTGCGCGCGAGCCGGCGGCGCTCGTCGGCGGGGGTGTCGCCGGTGCGCATCCCGACCTGCACGTCGGGGACCGGTGCACCCTGCAGCTGCGCGGCGCGGGTGATGCCGACCAACGGCGCGCGCAGGTTGCGATCGACGTCGTAGGCCAGCGCCTTCAACGGTGACACGTACAGCACGGTTGTCTGGCGGTCGGCGTCGGCGACCGGACCGCGCCGCAGCAACCGGTCCAGCGACGCGAGGAAGGCGGCCAGCGTCTTCCCCGACCCCGTTGGTGCGGTGACCAGCACGCTGGAGCCGTCCCCCAGCGCCTGCCAGGTGCGCACCTGCACCTCGGTCGGCGCGGCGAACGCCTCCGCGAACCACTGGCGGGTCGGTTCCCAGAAGGCACCCAGCCCCGTTGCTGACCCGCCCGCTGCGGCAGACACGTCCGTGGGCGGCATCCGCCCACTGTAGGACGCCCGGGCCGACGTCTGCCGCCCGGGGTCCGCGGCGGCCGCTACAGCGGCTCTCCTGCCGGCGGTGTCTGCGCGTTGCTGACCGACAGCCCCATCTCGAGCAGCTGGGTCGACAGGTCGGCGAGATGCCATGCGGCGTCGTGCGCGTCGGCGGTCTCCGCCTCACGCGACAGCGTCAGCAGCCGGTCACCGAGCTCCTGGAGGCGTTCGGCCGCCAGACCGCGGTAGTAGGCGTCCAGATTGATCGACATCACCCGCTTCGTTCCCGCTGCGGGTGCCGGTCAACCTCGGTAGGCTGCCGCCGAGGCGCGCGCGGGCTGTCCAGCGGCGCCTGATCACCTGGCTCATCACCGAAGGATCCCCCGTGCCCTTTGATCTCGTCACCGTCACGGTGCCGGCCACCGCGAACCATCTCGCCGTGCTGCGCACGGCGGTGGGCGGGTTCGCCGCTCGTGATCAGTTCACGCTGGACCAGGTCGACGATCTGCGCATGGCGGTCGAGGAAGCCGCCGTGCAGCTGCTGCGGCACAGCCGCGGAGAGCGGATCACCATGGACGTCGAGACGACTGGCGAGGGGGTGGAGGTGCGCCTGACCGGCAACGTCGCTGACGACGACCCGGTCATCGACGAGTCCTCGTTCTCGTGGACGATCCTGCGCGCGCTGGCCGACGACATCCGGATCGAGTCGCGCGACGGGCAGGCGGTGATCGTGCTGGCGAAGCACCGCCTCGACGTCGACGGCGCCAACTGATGCCCATCCCCCGTCAGATGGTCAGGTTCCCCGCATGATCAACGAGGACCGGCGCGCTCACACCAAGGAGCTGTTCCTGCAGCTGCGTGCCACGGGTGACCCGGCGGTACGCGACGAGCTCGCGCAGCTGCACCTGCCGCTGGTCGAGTACCTCGCGAAGCGCTTCAAGGATCGCGGCGAGCCCCTCGACGACCTGATCCAGGTGGGCTCCGTCGGGCTGCTCAAGGCCATCGACCGGTTCGACCTCGAGCGTGAGGTGGAGTTCTCCACGTACGCGACGCCCACGATCGTGGGGGAGCTCAAGCGGTACTTCCGCGACAAAGGCTGGGCGATCCGCGTTCCACGCCGGCTCCAGGAGCTGTCGCTGCGACTGAACAAGCTGGTTGCGCAGCTCACGCAAGACCTCGGACGCGCCCCGACGGTGCCCGAGCTGGCCAAAGCGGCAGGGGTGTCCGAGGACGAGGTGCTCGAGGCGCTCGAGAGCGGACAGGCGTACTCGACGACGTCGCTTGACGCCCCGTCGGGCGACGACGAGGACGCACCGATGCGCGGCGACCGCATCGGTGAAGAGGACATGCGCCTTGACAACCTCGAGTACTTCGCCTCGCTGGCACCGCTGATCGAGCAGCTGCCCGAGCGGGAGCGCACCATCCTGTACCTGCGCTTCTTCAAGGGGATGACCCAGTCGAAGATCGCCGACCAGATCGGCATCTCGCAGATGCACGTGTCGCGGCTGCTCACGCGGATCCTGGAGTTCCTCCGCGAGGGCATGGAAGGCACGACCGACCGGTGATCACCGCCCACGCGCGATTGGTACCGTCGGGCTGATGCGCGCGCTGCTGCTGTACAACCCCAACGCGACGACGACCACCAGCAGGGTGACCGACGTCATCGCCGGCGCGCTGGCGTCCGAGCTGAAGCTGGACGTCGAGGCGACCAAGCGTCGCGATCACGCGAGCTTCCTGGCCGCCGGCGCCGTCCACGAGGGCTACGAGGTCGTGTTCGCTCTCGGCGGTGACGGGACGGCCAACGAGGTGATGCAGGGCATCGCCCGCACCGACGTGCGGCTGGGCATCATCCCCGGCGGCTCGACCAACGTGTGGGCACGGCTGCTGGGCCTGCCCAACGATCCGATCGAGGCGACTGCCGTCATCCTCGACAAGCTGCGCAACCGCGAGGAACGGCTGGTCAACCTGGGGACGGCCAACGGCCGGTACTTCGGGGTCAACGCCGGCTTCGGCTATGACGCGGAGGTCGTGCGCTACGTCGAGCGGCGCTATCGGCTCAAACGTGCCGTGCGGCAGGCTTCGTTCGTCTACAGCGGTGTCCTCGCCTACCGCGGCGGCGCCGCCGGTCAGCACCGCTGGCCCAAGACCCGGATCTCGCTGGAGGTGGACGGGGCCGAACGCGTCGAGGACGTCCGCTCAGCGGTGTGCTGCAACGCCAACCCCTACACGTACCTGCGGCAGTGGCCGGCGCAGATGTGCCCGTCCGCCGACCTGGACAAGCGGCTGGACCTCACTGCGTTGATGAAGCTCAGCCTGCCGGGGCTGCTGCGGCTGGCCCGCACTGCGCTGAGCTCGGCCGATGTGGTGCACCTTCGCTCGGTCCGCGCGTGGCACGACCGGGACCGCTACGTGCTGACCAGCCAGACCCCGTTGGCCCTGCAGGTCGACGGGGACTACGTCGGTGAGACCACGCGGGTCGAGCTGCGGTCCGTCCCGCGGGCGCTCACGCTCGTGGCGTAGCCGACAGCGCGGCCTTCACGGTCGCGGGGTCGTCGGTGCACAGCGCGTCCACTCCGGCATCGGCCAGGCGCTGCGCCTCGGCAGGTTCGTTGACCGTCCATGGCATGACGGCCAGCCCTGCCGCATGGGCCGTGGCGATGCCGTCGGCGTCAAGACCCACGGATGTCGACTGCGGCGCGACGACCCTGGCGCCCTGCTCGACGGCGAGCGCCACCGCGGACGGCAGCGATAGCGAGTCGAAGTGGATCAGGCCACATGGCACATCGGGCAGCGCGGCGGTCAAGGTCGCCACGGTCACCGGGTTGAACGAGCTGGTCAGCAGGGGCCGGCGCCCGACGTGCGGGCCCAGCAACGTCGCGATGTCGGCGACGATCGTGTCCTGCTCGTCGTAGTCCGGCTCGCCGAACAGGTTCTTGACCTCCACGTCCACGCCGACGCCATCGGGCAGCCAGTCCAGGGCGGCCGCCAGGGTGCACAGCCCCAGTGCCCCCAGCTCGCCTGCGGTCCGCTCGACGACCGGCACGCCGTCAGGTGTCCAGCCGTTGTGATACAGCACCAGCGGGCCGTCGGCGCTGCGGCGGGCGTCCAGCTCGAGCCAGTCCGCGCCCTCGGCGTGGGCGGCCGCAAGCGCCTCGAGGGTGTTCTCCACCACGCCGGCGCGGCGCACGCCCCGATGTCCGACCACTGCTGGACGGCCCCGGACCGCGCCGAAAACGGACATCTGCCTTCTTTCCCTCGAATCGGTTGCGCGCCGCAAAATTTTGCAAGCAGGGCTAGACGCGGCTGCGGTGACTGTATAGAGTCTGGCGAGTACCCGGCTTTGTGACCCCGTTCACAAAGTCCCCCAACCCCCAGATGTGGCCCTGATGGGCCGCGGCTGTCCGGTTCGAACAGGCCCCCTCGACACCGGACGCGGCACCGCGCGAGGACATGTGCCGCTGACCGCCGACGAAAGTGAGCATTTCATGGACTGGCGTCATCAGGCTGCGTGCCTGGACGAGGATCCCGAGCTGTTCTTCCCCGTGGGCACCACCGGGCCCGCCCTGGAGCAGGTCGAGCGAGCCAAGAGCGTGTGCCGCAGCTGCGCGGTGACCGACCAGTGCCTGGAGTGGGCGCTGGAGTCGAACCAGGACGCCGGTGTGTGGGGCGGGTTGTCCGAGGACGAGCGCCGCACCCTGCGCCGCAGCCGCCAGCGCCGCCGGCGCCTGGCCAGCTAGCACCACATCGGGAACCGGGCCTCGATCGGGGCCCGGTTCTTCGCTGTCCCGGCATAGGCTGTGGCGATGGCCGAGGACTACGAACCGTACGTGGCCGACCCCGCCGAGCCACCGCCGCGGCGCCGGCTGGCCCGCCTGCAGCCCAGCCTGTGGTTCTTCGTGGCGCTGCTGCTCACCGTGAGCGCGGCGACCGTGTTCTTGCAGGGCTACGGCGACGAGGACCCCGCGCTGCGCATGCCCGGCACCGAGGCGGGTGCCGACGGCTGAACCCGCCTAGGGCAGCGGCAGACTGAGCTCCACCCGGGTGCCGTTGTGCGACGACGCCATCCCGATGGTGCCCTCCAGCTCGCTTTCCACGAGCGTTCGCGCGATCTGCAGGCCCAGGTTCGCCATGGTGTCCAGCGTCGCCCCCTCGGGGATGCCGACGCCGTCGTCGGCGACGACGACCTTCAGCGCCCGCTCGGCGCGCTCGAAGATCAGCGTCACGGTGCCCCCCGTGGCGGGGCGCTCGTCGTCAGACCCGGGAAAGGCGTGCTCGACGCAGTTCTGCAGCAGCTCGGTCATCACCAACGCCAGCGGGGTCGCAACCTCGGCGGGCAGCTCCCCCGGCTCACCCTCGACCTCGAAGGTCACGGGAATGTCCGGATCGGTCAGTCCGTCGGCGAGCATGTCGATGATGCGACGCGCCACCTTGGCGAAGTCGACCTTCTGACGCGACTCCTGGCTCAGCGTCTCGTGCACCAGTGCGATGGAGGAGATGCGCCGGACGCTCTCGGCCAGCGCGTCGCGTCCCTCAGCCGAGCTCAGCCGGCGCGCTTGCAGGCGCAACAGCGAGGCGACCGTCTGAAGGTTGTTCTTCACGCGGTGGTGGATCTCGCGGATCGTGGCGTCTTTCAATCGCAGCGCCCGCTCGTGGCGCCGCAGCTCGGTGACCTCGCGGACCAACAGCAGACCGCCGATGACGTCGTCGTGGCTGTACAGCGGCATCAGCCGGCGCATGACGACGGCGCCGTGGCGCTCGACCTCGGTCGCGATGGGGTTGCCCCGCTCCAGTGCGGCCACGAGGTCACCCGCGCCGAGGTCGAAGTCGCGCAGGTGCTGACCGATCAGGTGCTCCAGGCTGCCCAGTCGCCGGTACGCCGAGATGGCGTTGGGCGAGGCGTAGGTCACCGCGCCACCGGCGTCGACCCGCATGATCCCGTCACCCACCCGCGGGGACAGCTCCCGTTCGTGAGGGTGGTCGCCGGCGTAGGGAAACGTGCCGTCGGCCAGCATCTGGGCGAGCTCGCCGGCGGACTGCAGGTACGTCAGCTCCAATTGCGACGGGCTGCGCGCGGTCGACACGTTCGCCTCGCGGGTCACGATGGCCACGACGTCTCCGCGGAAGCGGACGGGTATGGCCTCCTCGCGGACCGGAACCCCGGTGGACCAGTCGGGGTCCGCGTCGCGGATGACCCGTCCCTCGACGATGGCCCGGCCCACCATGGGGCGGTCGGTGGCCGGGAACGCCTGGCCGACCAGGTCCTCGTGGTAGATCGTCTGCGCCGTGTAGGGCCGCATCTGCCCGACGCACAGGTACGCGCTGGTGCCGTCGCGCATCTCATAGGGGACGAACAGCAGCAGGTCGGCGAAGGACAGGTCGGCAAGGACCTGCCAGTCCGCCAGCAGCATCTGCAGGTGGTCGACGGTGTCGTCGTCCAGTCCCGCGCGGTCGAGCAGCAGCTCTTCGAGCATCCGGCCCGACGTTACTGCAGATGCCCGGAGAGCGCGTCCCTGGTCGCGTTCGTGGCATGGTCGGCGTTGCCCAACACGCGCCCGGTCCCCATCAGTCCCGCCGCATAGCCGAGGTTGTCCAGGTAGCGGCCAGTCGGCGCCGGCACCGCCTTGGTGTTGGTCAGCAGCAGTGGCGCCGAGCGCTGCGCGGCGTGCCCGCCGGCGGCGACCGCGCGCGCCCAGCCGTCGGCCCGGCCGGCGTTGGCGAACACGAACTCGTCGTCCGCGACGGCCGCGGTGCGCTGGTGCAGGCGGCGGGCGACAGCGACCGAGACGGCCGCCGGGTTGGCGCCTCCGATACGCGTGGCGCCGATCTGCTTGCGCACGCCGTCGGACACCGCGTCGGTGTTGCCGACGACGGTCGCGCCCGTCGACAGCAGCAGCGCCCTGCGGGTCGCCGCGGGCACGCTGTCACGCTTGGTCAGCACGACCGGCACGTCGGCGTGGGCGCCGTAGGCCGCCGCGGCGATGCCCTGCTGCCACTTGCCGGCACCGACCACGAGCAGCTGTTTGGACACGTTGCGGGCCAGCAGCAGCTTGGCGGCCTCCTCGCCGATTTGGAAGGCGTTGCGGCCACGGACGCGGACGACGTTCCAGCGCCCCAACTGCCCGGTCACCGCGCTGCCGACGACGGTCTCGTCCCCCATGACGTACAGCGTCGCCCCGGCGGGCAGCACCCGGTTGAGCTCCCGCAGCGTCGCGGGCGGCAGCGTGTCGCGGCCCGTGTACAGCACCGGGCCGTGCGCACCGGCCAGCGGGGCGGCGGGCATGGCGACGTTCGGGAGGTCCGACCGGGTCAGCACCCCGTGCGACGCGGCGGTCGGGAACGAGGCGCGTGAGATGGCGGCGGCAGCCTGGGGCGACTGGACCTGCCCGCCCAGCCGCGTCACGCGGTCGGCGGTCAGCTGGACGCGTCCCGTGACCGGCGTGACGTCGTCAGCGCGCAGCGTCCAGGTGTAGGCACCCGGGATGGTCGCTCCGCCGCTCCACGTCGCCGAGGCCGTCGCACCGGTCCCCCGCCGCGCGTACACCTGCGTGCCGTCGGGGTCGGTGACGACCACGCGCCACTTCGCGCCGTCGTACAGCTGACCGGTGATCTTCACCGGCCGGCGCAGCGTGCCGTCCGAGCCGAAGTACGTCGCCCGGGGTGCCGCCGATGCGCTGATCGACGGGTACTGCAGGCTGACCGTGCCCACGGCCTTGCGGCGGTCCTTGGAGGTGAAGATCCAGCGGTACGTTCCTGGCGCGACGCCCTGCGGTGACCACTGCACGGTTGCCCGGGTCGTCCGCACGCCGTTGGCCCGGGCGACGTGCACGACGTTGCCTGATGCGTCTCGCACCCGCAGCTGCCACGTCCCCGCCGGCCGCAGCCGGGTGGTGAAGGTGATCGGCGTGGCGGTGGTCCCGTTCACCACGTGCGCGACGGTCGGGGACGCCTCGGGCTCGAGCAGCACGGGCCCCTGCAGGCTGGCGACCCGGGTCCGCAGCGCCCCCAGGCCGGCGTACACGTTGGCGCCTGGGCAGGCGGTGGCCGACACGTCACGGTGGCCCGACAGACGGTTGATCGTCACGGACCGGCCGGCGGCGTACTTGGTCGACCCGTAGCTGGTGTAGGTGGTCGTGCCCGTGACGTCGACGTGGTGGACGTCGTACTTCCAGGCCAGCACGCGGTCCAGGGTGTTGCGCATGACGGCCGGCGGGTTGGCGTTATCGAAGCTGCCGACCAGCGCGACCCCGAAGGTCCCGGTGTTGAAGCCGCCCGCATGGGCGCCGATGACCGGCTTCGCGACGCCTCCGGCGCGTCCTTCGTACACGGTGCCGTAGCGGTCGATCAGCAGGTTGTAGCCGATGTCGCTCCAGCCGTTGGACCGCGTGTGGTACGCGTAGATCCCTCGGATCACCGAGGGTGCCTGTGCCTTGCTGTAGGAGTTCTGCCCGGCGGTGTGGTGCACCACGCCGGCGACGATGCGGGACGCGTATGACGGCGAGCCCTTGCGCAGCCGCTCGTCGGCCCCCCAGTTCTTGCGCGACACGATGGCCGGCCGCGACACAGCGGCCTGTGCCGGCGGGGGCCCACCGCGCCACGCCGCCTTGATGCGGTCCAGGATCCGCTGGCCGGTCGAGCGGCCCAGGCCCGCGGAGTCGATCAGGTGGACCTCGGCGTTCTCGGGGCGGGCCGCTGCGCCCTCGCCGTGCAGCCGTGTCTGGATGTGCGTGGCCTCGCCGACCCACTCGGGTTCGCTCACCCGGCGGTTGGCGGCGCGCGCCTCTGCGGTGCCGGGGTCGGGGCCGTCGTCGGGGTTGACGTCCGCCTCGGTCCACGGGCTCCAGGCGACGCCGTCCTCGCTGGTGCGGAACTCCAGTTCGGCGCCGTCGGGGACGGTGAAGCCCACCATCGAAAACGGCATCGGCGTCTCGACCGGGCGAGACACCGAATCACCCCACCGCGCGGGGGGCAGGCCGTCGAGCTGCTCGGTCTGGACGTCGGTGACGATGTCGACGTCCTCACCCAGGGCAGGCCCACCCAGCCCCGCGGTCAGCAATGACAGCGACAGCGCAGCAACGAACAGGACTCGTGAGAAGACGGACAACACCGGACACCAGACTGCGGGCGGTCAACACGGTCGGCCGCACACCCTGCGTGCTTCGTGCGGCTACGTCAATGACCCATCGGCACCATTTGCCGGACTCTGAAGGTCAGCGGCCGAGGAACCGCTCCAAGCCCTTGATCGGCCCGACTTCCCGCATCCGCGAGAAGGCCCGCGCCTCGATCTTCTTGACCTCGGGGATAGTCATTCCGAGCCGTTCGGCGACCTGTCCCGGCTTGGCGGGAGTCCCATCGACCAAACCCATGCGCAGCTCGACGACGCGGCGCTCGACGTCAGGCAAGCGCTTGAGCACGCCCGACAGCTTCTGCCGCAAGGCGTTGAGCGCCGCTGCCTCGGCGTCCGCCTCACGGCCGCGTGCACCGTCGGGGCGCCCGCCCCGACGGTCCCTGCCGCCCGTCGTCTTTTCCGTCATCGCCGCCACATGCTAGTACCGCGGACCCGGTCAGCGTCCGCGCCACTGCGGCGGACGCTTCTGGAGGAACGCGGTGATGCCCTCCGCGGCGTCTGAGGTCTGCAGGTGCAGGCTCAGCATCCCGGCGAGGTAGGGCAGCGCCTGGTCCCGGGACAGCTGGGAGGCGACCGCGTAGGACTCCTTGCCCAGACCCAGCACCACAGGCGACAGCGCGCGCAGTCCGTCGGTCACCTCCGCCACCGCCCCGTCGAGGTCGGCGGCCGGCACCACGCGGTTGACCAGACCCCACGACAGGGCCTCGTCGGCCCCCATCCGCCGACCGGTCAGCAGCAGGTCCATGGTCCGCTTGGGGCCCAGGTGCTCGGTGATCACGGCCGAGATCAGGTACGGCCACATGCCGACCTTGACCTCCGTCGTCCCGAACGTGGCATGGTCGGCGGCGACGGCGAGGTCGCAGGCCAGCGCGAGCCCGAAGCCGCCCGCCAGCGCCGCCCCGTTGACCCGCGCGATGACCGGCTTGGGCAGGTGTCGCAGCCTTTGCAGCACGTCGGCGAACAGACTGCGGGCCCGGTGCAGCTCGGCGGCGCCGGCGTCGGGGTTGAGTCCACCGAGGTCCGCGCCGGCGCAGAACGCCCGGTCACCGGCGCCGGTCAGCACGACCACGGCGACCTCGTCGTCGCCCTCGGCGACGGCCAGCGCCTCGAGCAGGCCGCGGTTGACGTCGGCGTTGAGCGCGTTGCGTTGCTCGGGCCGGTCGATCGTCACCGTCAGCACGCCGTCGGCCGTCTGTGTCCGCACGCTCATCTGCGCAGCGTAGCGATGCGGTGGCCGCGGCTGGTCGTGCCAAGATGCGGCCATGGTGCTGGTCGCGGTGACCGTGGCAGTCGCCGTGGCGGCCGGTTGGCTGCGCGGCGGCCGGTTGCGCACCATCGGACGGGCGCGGGTGGAAGGCGCCGGCCTGGCGGTCGCTGCCGCGGCGGCGCAACTCGTCGCGGCCTGGGTGGGCACGGCGCCGGCGACCCGTGTCCTGACCGTGGCGTCGCAGGTCGCGGTGCTGGCCGTCGTGTGGCGCAACCGCATGCTGGCCGGCGCGCTGCTCATCGCGCTCGGCTCCACAGCCAACGCCGCGGTGATCGCCGTCAACGGCGCGATGCCCGTGTCGCGATCGGCGGTGCTGGCGGTGACCCGCCATCCGGCGGAGCTGACCGCGGGGCGCCACCGGCTGCTGGAACCGTCCGACGCCCTGCCCTGGCTGGCCGACGTCATCCCGCTGCCGCTGCTGCGCACGGTCGTCAGCGTCGGCGACGTGCTCCTTGCGGCAGGGATCGGGCTGCTGGTGATGCACCTGATGATCCGTCCGGTGTCCGGACGGCGGGCACGGTCAGCCGCGGAGCCAGTTGACGGTGTCAACGAGCCCCTCGCGTAGGGGGGTCCACGGCTTCCAGCCCAGCTCGACGGCGGCCAGCCGCGTGTCCAAGGCGATGTGGCGCAGCTCGCCGGGGCGCGGGTCGGCGTACACCGGGGGGCGCTCGCAGCCGGTGATCTCCGCCATCACCGCCGCCAGCTCGTTGACCGACGTCTGCTCCCCCGTGCCGATGTTGAACCGCTGACCGTCGCCGCGATCCATCGACATCACGAAGGCGTGCACGACGTCGTCGACGAACACGAAGTCCCGGGTCTGCTCGCCGTCGCCGAAGATGGTGACCGGCTCGTCGGCCAGCAGCCGCCCACCGAACAGCGAAACGACGCCGGCCTCGCCGAGCGGGTCCTGACGCGGCCCGTACACGTTGGCCAGCGCAAGCGACGTCCACCGCAGGCCGTACAGGGCCTGGTACGTGTACAGGTACTCCTCCACCCCGCGCTTGCTGGCCCCGTACGGTGAGTGCGGGTGTCCCGGGTACTCCTCGTTGATCGGCAGCTCGTCGGCGTGGGGCTCTCCGTAGATGCACCCACCGGAGGTCGCCATCGTCACCTTCGCGACGCCGTGGCGGCGGCAGGACTCGAGCAGGTTGACGGTGCCGATGATGTTGACCATCGCGTCACGGACCGGGTCCTCAACGCTGCGGCGCACGTCGATCTGTGCGGCGAGGTGCATGACGTACTCGGGCTCGGACTTGGCCACCACCCGCTCGAGGGCGTTCGAGGTGATGTCGACCCGTTGGAACGACAAGGGGAGGTCGGGGTTGCGGCGGGCCCGCTGGAGGTTGTGCAGCTTCCCCGTGGACAGGTCGTCGACGACGGTCACGGTGTGACCCTCGTCCAGCAGCCGGTCGACCAGGTTGGAACCGATGAAGCCGGCCCCGCCGGTCACCAGGACGCGGCTCATGCATTCCTCCTCAGCGTGTGACCGGCGTTCACCCGCCGTGCAGGATGCGCGCGCGGATCCTCTCCATCAAACCGGGAGGCGCGCAGTCGGTGCACTTCTCGGCGATCAGCGTGCGGACTTCACGTTGAAACTCCACGCGGTCATGGCACGGGCCGCAGGAGTCCAGGTGCCGGACGATGATGGCCTCGAGCTCCTGGGCCCCCTCGCCGTCGAGGAACAGCTGCAGCTCGCGCAGCACCTGTCGACAGCCGTCATCCATCCGCGCCGTCTCCCTTGTTGTCCGGTACCAGCCCGCGCTGTCGCGCGTACTCGTACAACGCACGTTGCAGCGCAGCTCTTCCCCGGTGCAGCCGGCTCATGACGGTGCCGATCGGCGTGTTCATGATCTCGGCGATCTCCGCATAGCTGAACCCTTCCACGTCGGCCAGGTACACCGCCATGCGGAACTGGTCGGGCAGGTCGGCCAGCGCTTGCTTGACCTCGTCGTCGGGCAGCCGGCGCAGGACCTCCGCCTCGGCCGGTGCCTGGGTGGCTTCGGCGATGCGGTCGTACAGGGAGAACTCCCCCGTCCCGTCCGTGCTGTCGGTGTCCGCCGAGACCTCGGTCGGGCGCCGCTGCTGCTTGCGGTAGGAGTTGATGTAGGTGTTGGTCAGGATCCGGTACAGCCACGCGCGCAGGTTGGTCCCCGGCTCGAACTGGTGAAACGCCCCGTAAGCCTTGGCCATCGCCTCCTGGACAAGGTCCTCGGCGTCGGTCGGGTTGCGGGTGTACCGAAGGGCGGCCGAGTACAGCTGGTCCAGGTAGGGCAGCGCGTCCCGCGCGAACACGTCACGGCGCTCGTCGTCGGTCAGTTGTTGCCGAACGGTGGGCACGCACTCCTCCTCGTTGGCAGCAGTGTAGGGGCGGGCTCGGCGCCGATCCGCCGGCCTGTCCCCAGACGCACCTCATGATGACTTGACACTTCTCATGTATTTTCATTCTATATCGGTCTATGACGACCCCCGCCCCTGCCGACCCCCTGCGCGCCTGGCTGACGGCCACGGACGGTCCAGCGACGGCGGCCGACGGCGCCACTGCCGCTTCTCCGGCCCCGCCACAACCCCGTCCACCCGCCGGTCGGTTGCGCGTGCTCGTGCCCGCGGCCGCCGCGGTCGTCGTGGCCGTGGTCGTACTGACCGTGCGGACGCTGCCGGCGCCGGCCACCACCGCTGTCGCGCCGCCACCGCAAGCCCTGCCGGCGCCGGCCGTCACCCCACTCGACGACCAGGCCCCAGCGGTGGCGGCAGCCATCACCGCCGCCCGGCTGACCACACCCGACGACGTCTACTTGGACCTGGCCGTCGCGGAGCAGGTGCACTGGCACGGGCCGGTCGCGGTGGTCGTGGTCCGTGGCATCGCACTGCACCGCCAAGGTGACCGTTGGACGGATCCCACCGACGTCCGCTACGGCGTCGCGGTGCGGGCCGAGCCGCCCCAGGTGGTCGGCGGACCCTGGCACCTGCCACCTCACCCTGCGGCCGACCCCGTGTCGTGGGCCGACGAACCTCGCGCGGACCCCAAGGGACTCGCCGCCGTGGTCTCCGCCCTGGGCTACCGCGAGATCGGGACAGTCCGCCTGCGTCGCGCCGAGGGGCTGGACGGCGTGACCAGCGCGGCCTTCGTCGCGGTCGCCCCGGGCGAGCAGCGGGCCCGCGAGCACGAGGTGTGGCTGAACACCGACGGCTCCCGGGTGCTCGGCGCGCCGGCGACGCCGCAAACCTCGATACCCGTGGAGGAGTGATGACCCGCATCGCTGTCGACGCACCGCGACCGCGCACCGCCGCCTCGCGACCCGCCGGGCCGGCGGGCACCCACCCCGCAGGGCCGGCGGGAACCCGGCCCGCGAGGGGGCCAGAGGAAACCGGGGATCGTCTCGAGCGTCTGGTCCGCGGCTTCGTCACGCTGTTCCTCGAAGTCGAGGCGGGGCACCGCCCAAGACGCCAGCTCGCGCCGCTGATGACGCCGATGCTGTACGCCCGTCTGACCGACGTCTGGCTGCAGCCCGGCCCGCGGGCCACCGTGTCGTCGGTGCGATTGCTGGAGCGCTCCTCCGGCCGTTGCGAGCTGCTCGCCATGGTCTGCCGTGGCCCCCGCTGCACCGCGGTGGCCGTGGCGCTGGTGCACCAGCCCGGCCGTGGGTGGGTGGTCGACGACGTTGCGCGCCCCGAGGCCGGGCCGCTGCCCCCACCGCCCTACCCGGTCCCGCAGGAGCGACCCGACGACGATGATCTGGCCATCCCACCCGTCGCGGCCACGGACGCCGATTGGTTGCGGGAACCACCTCGCGGGTAGCATGGGCGTCCGTATGCGCGTGCTCAGGTGCACGCGGTCATCCCGGCCCCTTCCCTTCCTGGTCGGCCTGATCGCCGTTGCTGCGCTGCTCGGCCTGCCTGTCCAGGCCGAGGCAGCTGACCCACGCCTGGAATCGGCGCAGCAGCGCAGCCAGGCGGTGCAGCAGCGCCTCAATGAGGTTCTCGCGAACCTCGATCGGGTGCAGGCCGAGACGGCCCGGATCGAAGATCGTGTCGCCGAGCTGCGGCAGCAGGCCCTGGACCACCAGCGCCGGTCGGTCAGTGCCAACCGACTGCTCGTCGAGCGCATCCGTTCGGTCTACAAGCGCGGCGAGACCCCTGCAGTGCTCGCCTTTCTCACCGCGGACAAAGCCGACGATGCGACCGAGCGCGCACGGGTGCTGACGATGCTCGCCCAGCGTGACCGCCTCGACTCGGAGATCGCCGTCGCCGCTCGCATCCGCGCGACCGCGGTCGCCGACCAGGTCGAAACTGCGGTCGCGGAGCTGGACGCCAAGCAGGCCGAGCTCGACGCCGCCCGCCGCGACGTCCAGGCGGCGCTCGCCGAAGCCCGCGCGCAGGAGGTCGCGGTCGAGCAGACGATCGCCCGCGAGGTCGCGGCGCGTGAACGGGCCGCGCGCGAGCGGGCCGCACGCCAGCGCGAGGCGGCTGCAGCCGCCCCGGTCTCGTCGGACACCTCGACCGGCGGCGGGGACAGCGGCGCCACTGGCGGCAGCGGTTCCTCGGGCGGCGGCGGGGGTGGCGGTGCACCGGTCAGCGGCGGCATCGCGTGCCCGGTCGGCACACCCCGCAGCTACAGCGATACGTGGGGCGCCCCGCGGTCGGGCGGGCGATCGCATCAGGGGACCGACATCCTGGCGCCGCGAGGGACCCCGTCGTACGCCTACGAAGCGGGCAGCATCCTGCGGATGAACAACAGCTCCCTCGGCGGGATCTCGCTGTACCTGCGTGGCAACAGCGGCAACGTCTACTACTACACCCACCTGCAGGGGTACGCGTCCGGCATGAGCGCCGGCAAGAGCGTGTCCGCCGGGGAGCTCATCGCCTACGTCGGTGACACCGGCAACGCCGCCGGCATCCCCCACCTGCACTTCGAGGTGGCGCCTGGCGGCGGGTCGGCGGTCAACCCGTACCCGTACGTCAAACGCGCCTGCGGCTGACGCCCTCGCCGTTGGACCAGCCTTCCGGGCAGGCACGGGTGGTCGCCGCGGCGCTGCCGCTGCTGGCCGGCGCCTCGCGCGTCCTGCCCCACAGCCATGCCACCCGGGCGAGCCTGGAAGGGCTCGGCGTGCCGTTGGCCACCGACGACTCCGACCTGGCCTCGGTCGACGCGGTCGCGCTGCTCGCCGACGAGCTGACGGCGGCCGGTGACCATGCCGAGGAGCTGCTGGCACGCCTGGTGGCGGACCTGCGACCGCGAACGCTGGTGGTTGCCTCAGCCCGCTCGGTGCTCGCACCCGGTGCGGGGCGCGGGTACCGCTCCGACGAGCTGCGACGCGCGCTGGGCCACCACGGAGTCGACGTCGAGCTGCTGTGCGCGCCCGGGGCCGGCGGGCTCGCGGCCGGCCGGACCGACGCGCCGTACGACGCGGAGACCGACCGGCTCCCGGGGCTTCTTGACGCGGCGCCGCGACTGGTGGTGGCCGGCCGCGTGGCCGCCACCGCGCACGCCCGCAGCGAGGCGTTCTTCGCCACGCTGCCCCGCAAGGTCGTGGCTGCAGCGGTTGTCTGCCGCGACGACGCCGGCCGCCTGCTGGTGGTCCACGACACGTTCCAGAACCACTGGACGCTGCCCGGCGGGGTGGTCGACGCCGGCGAGGATCCCCGCGCCGCCGCGGTGCGAGAGGCGTGGGAGGAGGCCGGCGTCGTGGTCGAGGCCGGCGACGTCCTGGGGGTGTTCGCCGGCCGCTGGCCGGACCGGCTCGTCCTGGTGTACCAAGCCACGGCCGTGGCGGGCGCGGCCCACCACAACGCGCCGGTGCATGCTCACGAGATCGATGCCGTGGACTGGATACCCGTCGAGCAGGCCCTGCACCAGCTCGCGCCCCACGTCGCCGAGCAGGTCCGCCGTTGCCTCACCGCGCCCGGACGCAGCTGGCCCCAGACGGGGTAGCGGCGGCGCCGGCTACCGCAGCCGGTCGGTCACCTCGTGGAAGTCGTAGACGTGCCGTTCGTTGCGGAACACGTACGACCGGTCCTCGAGTAGCGGCAGGTCGGCGCCGAAGTAGGTGTTGAACAGCACCCGCCAGGTGTTGACCGGTGAGATCGACGGGTACAGGCCCGGATCCTGCGGCGCCCCCGGAAGGTAGTAGGCGTTGAGGATCGACATCTTCTCGTCGAGCTCGGCGTCGGTCGCCTGGGTCCAGTCGAAGTTCTCCTCGTCCTCCTTGAACCGGACGGGGTGGGGACCTTCGTCGGCGGAGATGACGACGATCGGGTGCTCGTCCTCGGGCCGGTCGAGGAGGTCGTCGAGCAGGCCGCGGATGAGGTGGTTGGTGTACTCGGTCTGCTCCCGGTAGTTGCGCTCGCGGCCGCGTCGGCCCTCTTCGTCCCGGCTGATGTAGTTGCCCTCGCGGTCGAACACGAACGGCTCGTGGGGCAGCAGCACGTGCGCGAAGGTGAAGGTCGGCTCGGAGCGGTCGGCCGCCTCGCGGATCCAGCGGAACTGCGCCAGCGCGCCGTCGTGGGGCACGCGCCGGCGTTGCTCGACCAGCGTCATGCCGGTCGCCTGCCGCTCGAACAGCGACAGCAGGGTGCTGCGGAACAGCTCGAGCTCGAAGTCGCGCCAGCGCTCGTAGGTGTAGTTGACGTCGGCGATGCGGACGTCCTGGGTCGGGTCCCACCAGTTGCCGATGTGCACGTACGTGTAGCCACGGTCCTGCAGCAGGCGCCCGACGACGTGGTCCTGCAGCAGCGCGTAGATCGGCAGCATGTTGGGGGTGTTGGGACCGTAGCGACGTGCGAGGTCGTGGTGGTAGCGCAGGTTGAACGTCGATGACAGCGACTGCGCGGTCCGCAGGTGGTTGGCCTTGCTGTCCGGCGTCACCACGAACCCCCGCTGCTGCAGGTCGTCGAAGAAGTCGCTGAGGTCGAAGTCCCAGCGCCGCTCCATGCTCTCCTGCGAGCCGTAGCGGTCGAACACGAGGTAGTAGATGTCGCGCGGCGGGCCTTGTGCCGACCACTCGCCGACCTGCTCGTCGAAGTTCTCCTGCGGCTGGACCGGCGTGCGCCACGCCGCGATGTCCGGCGCCTTGTGGACCAGGATGGGAATGACCGCGAGCACGACGACGGCGGCCGCCATCCCCGCAGCCACCGTGGTGACCTCCGCCAGCGCCGAGCGCACCCGCCACGCCGCGAACGCCAGGGCGGCCGCGAGCAGCAGCCATGCGACGAGGACCACACCGGTCTCGCCGAGGCCGTCGCGCACCGGCCCCCACAGCATCACGGCGAGCACGACGACGCTGGCGACCAGGGCGCCGCGACGCACGTCGCGCAGCACCAGTGCCAGCGCCGCGGTGAGGACCGCGGCGACGCCAACCACCAGGGCGATGGCGGTCAGCGCTTCTCGCGGGGGTGTGTGGCCGATGTTGTGCTGCCACAGGTTCAGCACAGGCCAGGCGGCAAACGCCAGGGGGTGCCAGCTCAGCCACCGCCTGCGGCGGCGTTCGGTCATGTCCTGGCGCGTCGTCGCATCACGTACAGCAAACGAACGGACCCCTGCAGCGGTTCCCGCCGCTCCACCGAGAAGTGCTCCCCGAACGCCGACTCGAAGCCCTCCTGCGTGTAGTCGGCAAAGACGTCCTCACGCGACGCCAGCAGGCGCTGCACCATCGGGTCGTCTTTGGGGATCCACTCGACGATCAGGTGCTCGCACAGCTGGGCGAACCACTCCGCGACCGCCGGTAGCGGCACGTTGCCACCGATGGCCAGATGGTGGACCAGCGCGAGGGCCAGGGCGGCGTCGGCCGGGCCGCGGGCGGTCAGCGACATCCGCTCACCATGGGCCCACCCCTGCGACGGTGTCGGGTTGGCCAGGTCGACCCACAGCGGCAGGACGGCGGTCTCGCCGTCCTCGGCGACCTGGCGCCAGCTCAGCTCGACCGCGGACGGGTCCATCTCCAGTGACGCCACCTGCGCGCCGTGACGGGCGGCGATGCGCGAGAAGTGCCCGGTGTTGGCACCGAGGTCCCACACCCGCTGTGGCGTGAGCTCGGCGAGCACCTTGTCGACGAGCACCTCCTTGTGCTCCAGCGACTGGTCGCTGTAGCTCTCCCGGGCCGCGTAGTAGTCCCGCCAGGCCGACGGCGGCGGGCTCCATTCCAGCTTGCGCACCGCCGTGGTGAGGCTTTCGATCAGGCCTTGGAACGACTGCATCGAGAAGCTGCGGCCCTTGGGCGCGTCACCGGCGTCGGCGTGGCGCCGCTGGCTGCCGGCGTGCGCGTGGATGTGGATCGCCAGGCCGGCGCGCATCCGCGTGCGGGCCGGAAGGATCCCTGCGGCCAGGTCCAGGGGGATGCCGTCGAGGTGCGCGCGCTGCAGCTGCCCGAGCCGCACGTCGACGTGGTGCATCAGCGCCAGCGGGGCCAGGAAGTGCTCGCAGAACTGCCGGTACGCCACCCAGGGCCGACCCTCGACCAGCGGCTCGAACGACAGCGTGTCGATCAGGACCGGGCGGCCGCGGTGGAACTGGACGTTGTAGGCCGTCGCGTCGCGCAGCGTCATGCCGTGGTCCATGGCGATGCGCTGCGCCTCCAGCGTCGCCAGAGCCGCCGCGCGCAGCTGACCGGGCGCCCATTCGAACGGGTAGGAGACGAAGTCGACCGGCTCGGGGCGGATGACGGTGGCTGCGGTTGCCGGCTCCGCCGGCTCGACGTCCGCGGTCGCGTGCGGGATCAGCAGCCCCTGCTCGACCAGGGCGTCGTACAGGCCGCTGCTCGACAGCTGGGCGAAGGTCTCGGCGAAGGTGCGGTTGACCTGGCGGTACAGCACTCCGTCACGGGTGAAGACGAAGCCAGCCGGGTCCCTGAAGGAGCCGGCGACGCGCTGGGTCAACGGTTGCGGCGGCTGAAGAACCCGGTGATCCGCCGCCAGAAGACCTTGACCGCCAGGCTGACGGCCATCGCCGCACCGACCACGACCTGGAAGATCAGGCTGCCTGAGCCCGGGTCGATGTACGCCGCGGCGGGGGCGATCGTGAGCGTCATGAAGCCAAGCGTCAGGTACGCGACCCATGCCGCGGACGACACAACCCTGCGCATGCGAGAACCCCCAGGAGGTCGGGTGAGGTGACGTGCTCGAAACGACGAGGTTACCAGCAGGCGACGCCGATCACGTCGCCGGCACCACCGCCAGCCGGCCGTCCTCGTCCACGACGAACACCTCGAGCGCGTTCTCGCCAGGGCGCAGCACCCCGGTGGGCAGCACCGCCCGGAAGGCACCGGTCCCGGCGGGGTCGGACAGCGTCACGGCGACGATCCTGCCGTTCACGCCGATCGCGACCACCTGGCGTTCGCCGCTGCCGACCACCGTGCCCTCCACCATCTGGGGCACGGGTTCACGAGCGAGGTCCACATCGTCGTACGCCGCCGCGCCGTCGAGGGACACGGTGAGGCCGCCGGCGATGGGCGGGTCCGTCGGGGTCGACCGTCCAAGCAGATGCTCCTGCCCACGGGGCACCAGCCCGAACGGGAACGCGAACGCGTCGGAACGGCCGAACCACTGCCGGCGCCGGTCGACGGCATGCCACTTCTCCGACCCGTCCGGCCGGAACGACAGCGGGCCGCCCGGGCTGTAGATCTGCCGGACGTCGTTCGGGGTCCCGCTCACCGCCGAGGTGCCGTCGACCCCGTCAGGGATGTCAGCGCCCAGCAGGTCCAGCAGCGTGGGCGCGACGTCGACGATCTCGATGGGACGGTCGCTGACCTCCCCGCCGTTGCGGCCCGGGCGCTTGATCAGCACTGGCACCGCACCGATCTCGCCCAGCGTCGGAGGCTCGGGGACGCGCAGCGACGTCTGCGGGGTGAAGCTCGCCCCGTGGTCGGCCATCACCACGACGATCGTGTCGTCGTACATCTGCTGCTCGTCGAGCCGGTCGAGCAGGCGCCCCAGCAGGTTGTCGGTCAGCTGCACCTGCAGCAGGTGGCGCTGGTAGGCCTGGGCGACCTGCCAGGGGTCGGCTTCCCAGCGACCGCGGTCCAACCCCGGTGGATAGCGCGTGCTGTTGTACTGCTGTCCGGACGGCAGGTAGTTCCACGGGCTGTGCGGCAGCAGCAGGTGCAAGAAGTGCAACGTGGGCCGCTGCCCGGGGGCGACGCCTCCCAGGAACTCGTCGAACGCAGCGACGGGGCTTTCCGCACGGGCGGCGCGGAACCGGTCGCGAACGGCGATCTCCTTGCCCGCCGCGGCCGCCTCGCCGCGGAAATCCCGCCAGCCCTGGTCGATGGGGGGCAAGGAGCCCGACAGATCCTCGGGCAGCACCAGGTGCGAACCCACGATCGCAAGGTCGCGCAGCAGGCGCGCGTAGCGGCCGTCGCCGGCGCCCGGCGCCGGCGGACACTGCGCCGGCGGGCACAGCTCCGTCAGCGGTTCGACCGCATGGATGTCGTGGGACCCCGACAGCAGCGCGAGCAGGTTGTCAGGGTGGTCGGAGGCCACCGGCAGCTTCTCGCTGTCCGGATAGCGCCCCGACAGCGCCGCCGGCAGCGCGTCGCTGGTCTGCCCGTGGACCGTGGTGGCGTTGGTGTACAGCGTCGCGTCGGCCGCCAGTCGTGCGAACGACGGATACGCACGCGCGTCGATGCGCCCCTGGTCGGTCAGCAGCGACGCGATGGGCAGCTCGTCGAACATGACGAAGACGATGTCCGGCGGCTCGGCGTCGATGCCCGCCAGCGGTGGCGTCGGAGGCTGGGGAAACACCAGCGCCCGCGCCGGGCTCGCCACGACGAACGCCACCGCCACGATCGGGGCAGCAAACGCCGCGACGTTCGCGGCCCGGCGGACCCCTGGACTCGCCCGGTACAGCACCACCACGGCCGTGCCGATCAGCAGTGCCAGCACCACGACGGCCGGCGCCGGGATCCGGGCATCCAGACCGCTCAACCCCGCCACGACCAGGCCGAGCACCACCCCGAAGACCGCCAGCAGCGTGGCGTGCAGGAGGCTGCCGGCACGCACGTCGGCGCGGCCAACGGCCAGCACGATGGCGGCCAGCACCAGCGGCACGCCGATGGGCAGGGCGACCGCCAGCGCGACCACCTCCGCGGGGCGGGCGTTGTGAGCCACCAGGAACGCGGCGTTGCGGCCCAACAGGTCGAGCAGCGGCTGCGCCAGGGCCACGGTGACGACCGCCACCAGCGAGCCGACGACGTCGGCGGCCGACAGCGGCCAGCGGCCGGACTCAGACGGTGTCAGGCCGCCCCGTGGCACTTCTTGTACTTCTGCCCGCTGCCGCACGGGCACGGGTCGTTACGGCCCACCTTGCTGTCGTTGCGAACCGTCTGCTGCGGCTTGGCGGCCGCCACGTTGGCGGCATGCTGCCCGCCGCCCGCAGCCGCACTGGTCCCCGACGCCCCCACGGTGTACGACGACTGACCCGGCTGCGTCGGCGTGGTGCCCTCGGTGACCGACGAGGTGTACGACAGCCGCTGCGGCGGCGCCTGCGGCTGGTCGCGCAGCGCCGGCCGCTTGATCGGGGCGTCGGTCTGACCGTTACCCTCGGCCGGTGGAGCCTCGTCGCGCTGGACAGGCAGGTTGAAGAAGTAGCCGGTGGCCTCTTCCTTGATGTGCGCCATCATCTGGCTGAAGGCCTGATATGCCTCGCGCTGGTACTCCACGAGCGGGTCGCGCTGACCGACGGCGCGCAGCCCGATGCCGTCGCGCAGGTGGTCCATCTCGTACAGGTGCTCGCGCCAGATGCGGTCGACTACCGACAGGATGACCCGCCGCTCGACCTGCCGCATGACGTCTGAGCCCAACTCCTCCTCACGCCGCTCGTAGGCGGACATGATGTCTTCGAGCAGCATCTCCTGAAGCTCGGAGGACTTGATCGTCTCCAGGTTGAGCGACTCGCGGTCGACCCCCACGTCATAGATCAGGTCGAGTGCGGCGAACAGCTCGTCGAGGCTCCACTCCTCGGCGAAGACGCCCTCGGGGGCGTACGTCGCCACCAGGTTGCGAACGGTGTCCTCGACGAAGTCCTCGGCGTACTCAGCGACCTTCTCGTCGGGCCCCTCGAGCACCGTCGAGCGCTGCGCGTAGATGATCTCGCGCTGCTTGTTCATGACGTCGTCGTACTTCAGCACGTTCTTGCGGATCTCGAAGTTGCGCGACTCGACCTGGGCCTGCGCGCGCGCCACCGCGTTGGAGACCATCTTGTGCTCGATCGGCACGTCCTCGGGCAGCTTCAGGCGGGTCATGATCGACTCGACGGCGCTGGCGTTGAACAGCCGCATCAGGTCGTCTTCGAGCGACAGGTAGAACCGGGACTCGCCGGGGTCGCCCTGGCGGCCGGAGCGGCCCCGCAGCTGGTTGTCGATGCGCCGGGACTCGTGGCGTTCGGTGCCCAGGACGTACAGCCCGCCGAGCTCGCGGACCTTGTCGCCTTCGGCTTTCACCTCTCCCTTGAACCGCTCCAGCGCCTCGGCGTACGCGGCCTGGTAGGCGTCCGGTTCCTCGTCGGGGTCGTGCGCCTTGCGTGCGTCGTTCGCGGCCAGCGCCTCGGCGTTGCCGCCGAGCATGATGTCGACACCACGGCCTGCCATGTTCGTCGCCACGGTCACCGCGCCGATGCGCCCCGCCTGGGCGACGATCTCGGCTTCCTTGAAGTGGTTCTTGGCGTTGAGGACCTCATGCGGGATGCCGCGCCGCAGCAGCATGCCTGACAGCCGCTCGGACTTCTCGATCGAGACGGTGCCGACGAGCACCGGCTGACCCGCTTCGTGCCGTGCCGCGATGTCGTCGGCCAGCGCCTCGTACTTCGCCTTCTCCGTCTTGTAGATCAGGTCGGCCTGGTCGGCGCGGACCGGTGGCTTGTTCGTGGGGACCTGCACCACGCCGATCTTGTAGATGTGAGCGAACTCACTCTCTTCGGTCTTGGCCGTACCGGTCATGCCGCAGAGCTTGTCGTACAGCCGGAAGTAGTTCTGCAGCGTAATCGTGGCGAGGGTCTGGTTCTCCTCCTTGATCCGCACCCCCTCCTTGGCCTCGATCGCCTGGTGCAGACCCTCGGAGTAGCGCCGGCCGTGCAGGGTGCGGCCGGTGAACTCGTCGACGATCAGCACCTCGCCGTCGGCCACCATGTACTCGCGGTCGCGCAGGTACAGCTCCTTGGCGCGGATCGCGTTGTTGAGGTGGTGGATCAGCGGGGTGTTGACGCTCTCGTACAGATTCTCGACGCCGAGCAATTCCTCGACCTTGGCCACGCCCTCCTCGCTGACCGCGACGGTGCGCTTGCCCTCGTCGATCTCGTAGTGGACGTCGCGCTGCAGCTTGGGCACCACGCGCTTGGCGAACACCGTGTACCACTCGGTGGCCTGGTCGGCGGGACCCGAGATGATCAGGGGGGTCCGCGCTTCGTCGACCAAGATGGAGTCGACCTCGTCGACGATGGCGTAGTTGTGACCCCGCTGCACCATCTCGTCTTTGGACAAGACCATGTGGTCGCGCAGGAAGTCGAAGCCGAACTCGTTGTTCGTCCCGTACGTGATGTCCGCGGCGTACGCCTCGGCCTTGGCCGCCTTGGACTGCTGCGAGTGGATGAGCCCGACGGTCAGACCCAGGAAGCGGTGGATGCGGCCCATCCACTCCGCGTCGCGGCTGGCCAGGTAGGGGTTGACGGTGACGACGTGCACGCCCTTGCCGGACAGCGCGTTGAGGTACACGGGCATGGTCGACGTCAGCGTCTTGCCCTCACCGGTGCGCATCTCGGCGATCTCACCGCTGTGGAGCGCGATGCCGCCCAGGACCTGCACGTCGTAGGGCCGCTGCTCGAGCACCCGGTATGCGGCCTCACGGACTGTGGCGAACGCCTCCGGCATGAGGTCGTCGAGCGTCTCGCCGTTTGCCAGCCGGTCCTTGAACTCGCCGGTGCGAGCGCGCAGCTGCTCGTCGGTCAGGTCGGACACCGAGCTCTCGTGGGCGTTGACCTCGGCGACGAGCTTCTCGAGCTGGCGAAGGCGACGGCCCTCACCCATCCGGAGGATCTTCTGCAGCACCATGAAACGCTGGCCTTCGGTGTGCCCGGACACCCCAGGGACCGGGACTGGACGAATCGCCAGTGTAGTGGGCACGGCGCTGGCGCACGGATGGCTGATAGTCACGGAGCACCCGCGCGGGCGGCCCCGGAAAATCCTGAAAAAAGTGGCTCTCCTGCCGTTGCCGGGGGTCATCAGGCGGCTGTTCGTCCGGGCAGGGAGGGTCGGTAGCCGCCGAGGGCGAGCATGCCCAGGGCGATGAGCGCGTCGGGTGAGCGGAACCCGAACGCCATGCGGGTCAGGACTCTC
>DATLGM010000121.1:0-3444 GCA_035540515.1 Egibacteraceae bacterium
CCCTTGACCCTCCCCGCCGGACTGCAGCACCGGCTTGCGGCTGGGGCGCTGCCGCAGGACGCCGATGGTGAGCAGCAAACCCGCGACGAGGCACGACGCGATGGACGCGTACACCCACTCGATCGTCTCGCGGTTGAGCAACCCGATGAGCAGCGTGACGGCAGCGGCGATCACCAGCAGCAGGCTGGCGACGATCATTGGTGGCTCCTCGTGGTTGGGTTCGTTACGTCCCGTCGCGTTCCCGGCGGCGCATGCTATCCAAGGGCGGGGCCGTTGCCCGCATCAACGCGCGGTTCTTCGCGGTCCCGCACGCCGGTCTCGACGCGCGGCTCCTCCCGGTCGCGCATCCCGGTGTCCATGCGGGGCTCGTCCCGGGCCGCCAGGCCGGCCAGCTGTGCCATGTCGGCCGGGATCTCAGGCATGTCGCCCGCGCGGTCGAGGGTCGCCAGCTGCTCGGCGATGACGGCGCGGACCCGGTCGCGGTACTCGGTGCGGAACCGCTGCAGCTCCGCGACGGCGCGGCGCGTCCGCTCGAGCTCGTCACGGGCCGAGGCGACGGTGGTGTCAGCCTCCCGGCGCGCCTGGTCGAGCGTGTCGGCGGCGCGGCGCTCGGCGTCGCCGATGATGTCGGCCGCGCGGCTCTCGGCGGCGGCGAGCACGTCGGCAGCGCGCTGGTCGGCCTCGGCGATGGTGGCGTTGGCCTGGGCGACGGCCTCGGCGACCGTCTCGTCGGCGGTCCGCTGGGCGGTGATGAGCGTCCGCTTCAGCAAGCGCTCTGCCTCGATGGACTCCGCCGCGTCCGCCTCGACCTGGCTGAGGCGCTCGGCGATCTCGTCGCGCTCTCGCAGCAGCTCCGCGATGCGGTCGGACACCCGGTCGAGGAACTCGTCGACCTCGTCCTGGTCGTAGCCCTTGAACTTCTCGCGGAAGACCTGCGCTTCGATGTCTTGCGGTGTCAGTGTCATTGCAGGTGCGCCCCTAGCACAGCAGGCCGCGGATGATCGCGACGCCGAAGAACAGGATCAGTGGTGACAGGTCCAGTGCCAGCGTCCCCATCTGCACCGGCGGCAGCGTGCCGCGCAGCGGTTGCAACAAGGGGTCGGTGACCGCGCGGACCGCCCGGGCGATCGGCTGCACCGGTTCGGGCAGCGACGGCACCCAGGACAGGATGATCCGGACGATGAGGATGACGTAGTAGACGTCGAGTGCGATGCACACGACGGTCAAGAAGGGGTTCGTCATGAAGGAGGCCGCTCACGCCTGGTTGAAGAAGCCGCGCTCGGACAGGCGCCGGCGCTCTTCGGTGGACACGTCGACCCCGACGGGGGTCAGCAGGAACACCCGGTCGCCGACGCGCTCGATGCGTCCGTCGAGCCCGAAGATCAGACCGGATGCGAAGTCCAGCAGTCGTTTCGCGACGCTCTCGCTGGCCCCGGCGAGGTTCATGATCGTCGGGACCCCGTTGCGGAAGTTGACGCCGACCTCCTCGACGTCGTTGAACGTCGTCGGGTTGGTGACGTGCACCTTGGCGCTGTGCACGGGCCGCACCGAGGGCGACGGTTCGGGCCGGCTGGGCAGGTCCTCGGGCGGTGCCGCAGCCGAGCGTGCCGGGGCGATGGTCCGCACGTTGGACCGCTCGGGGCGCGGCGGCTCGCTGAGCGTGCGCTCACGCCGCGGCGCCGGCTCCTCCGGCGGCAGGTCGTAGTCGTCGTCGTACGGTTCCTCCACGAGGCCGAGGAACGTCAGCGTCCGCTGCCACATCGACGCCATGTAGGTCTCTCTCCTTGCTGCGTTCTTAGATCCGGCCGGCCGGGACGACCGGGCTCTGCTGGTCGGACGACTGACCGGATGACGGTCGCAGGTTGGGGTCAGGGCGCGGGCCGAAGATTCCCTCACCGACCCGGACAATGGTGGCCCCCTCCTCGACGGCCACCTCGAAGTCGTGGGTCATGCCCATCGACAGATGCTGCACTTGCGGGAAGTCCTGGCGCAGATCGTCGCGCAGTTGGCGCAAACGCGCGAACACGGGTCGGGGGTCCACGCCGGCGGGGGGCATCGTCATGAGGCCTTCGCACGCCAACGCGTCCATCTGCCGGACCGCGGCCACCAGCCCGGGCGCGTCGTCGATCCGACAGCCACCCTTGGCAGGATCGTCGCCGGCGTTGACCTGCACCAGGATCCGTTGCAGGCGACCCGCGCGGCCGGCGCGATCGGCCAGGACCTCGGCGAGCTCGATGCGGTCGACGGAGTGGACCAACGACGCGGTGTCGACGACGTCGCGGACCTTGTTGCGCTGCAACCGGCCGATGAAGTGCCAGCGGACGCCGTCGAGCACGCCCGCCTTGGCCGTCATCTCCTGCACGCGGTTCTCGCCAAAGTCCACTTGCCCCGCCGCCCGGGCCGCGGCGACCACCTCTGGCGCGAAGCCCTTGCTGACGGCGACGACGGTGACCGAGGCAGGTGTGCGGTCGCTGCGCCGTGCCGCTTCCGCGACGCGCCGGTGCACGGCCGCGAGGCGACCGGCGACATCGACGGGTTCAGGGCGCACGGACATCAGGGCGATTGTAGGGAGAGGGGTGCGCCGGCCCGGTCAGGCGGCGCGTCCATCGACGAGTGCCGGGAGCGGACCACGATGCCGGCCTGTCGGCCGGCCGGCGCTCCGAGCTGGCCCGTCGCGCGGTGGCTGAACCAGCGGTCGTGGTGGCAGCGGGTGCACCCGCCCACACGATCGACTGCGGTGACCCCGGCAGCGGCCAGCTGGGCCGTGACGGCGGCGGGAAGGTCGAGCGAGGGCGTTCCCCAGGCCGCGGCGACGACGGATGCCGCCATCTGCCCGGGCACCTCGTAGCAGCACCCACCGATCGCCGGGCCGATGAACCCCTGGAGGCGCTGCGGGTCGGCTGGCGCCATGGCCTCGATCGTCGCGGCGACGACCCCCCGTTCCACGCCCCCGCGGCCCGCATGCACCGCGGCGACTGCGCCGTCGGGGTCGACCAGCAGCACCGGGACGCAGTCGGCGACGAGCACCACCAGTGCAAGGTCGGCGTCGCGGGTGACCAGGGCGTCGACTGCCGGGACCGCGTCGTCGTACGCAAGCGCACCTTTGCCGGCGTCGGCCAGACCGACCACCGCGACGTCGCCGCCGTGGACCTGCTGCATGAACACGGCCCGCTCCGGAGTCGACCCGACTGATCCCAGGGCAGCGAGCCGGGCGGCGGTGACGTCACCGCCGCCGACCACCAGCGACAGGTTCAGCTCCCCCGTCGCCCCGTGACGTCCGGTGAACGCCACGGTGACCGGTGGGTGGGCGGGCACTTGCCGCACCGTGCCGATCGCCGCGTCGTCGACCGACGCACGGGGCGCTGCCGTCACCGCTTGAGGAACGAGGGGATGTCGAGGTCGTCGTCGTCGTCGCCGCCGATGACCACCGGCGGACGGTCGGTG
>DATLGM010000122.1:0-5664 GCA_035540515.1 Egibacteraceae bacterium
AAGCACGACCAGAACCACGTCCTGGCCGACTGTGCGCGGGCCGCGGGCCGCCTAGACAAGGCCGTCGGCGGAGCCGTGGAGGCGCTGGAACAGGGCGACGTCGACCGGGCCACCGCATTGCTGCGGTGGGCCAAGAGCGTCGCGTCACGGACCGCGACGATCCGCGAGACGCTCGGCATCGCTCACTACACCGCAGCGCGGTACAGCGAGGCCCACTCCGAGTTGCTCGCCTACCGCCGGATGTCCGGCAAGCACGACCAGAACCACGTCCTGGCCGACTGTGCGCGGGCCGCGGGCCGCCTAGACAAGGCCGTCGCGTACGTCGAGGAGATGACCGCTGCGGGCGTCGATCCCGCGCGGGTCGCCGAGGGGGTCATGGTGTTGGCCGGCGCCCGAGCCGACGCCAACGACCTCGAAGGAGCGCTGCAGACGCTGGAGCGCCTCGGCCTCGATCCGGAGGAGATCCAGCCGTGGCACCCCCGCGTGTGGTACCTGGCCGCCGACCTCAGCGAGCGGCTCGGCCGCACGTCGGACGCGCGCGACTACTTCGAGGCCATCACCGCTGTGGATGACGACTTCGGCGACGTCGCCGAGCGGCTCGGGCGACTGGACTCCTAGCGCGCAGTGCGGCCCTCCGATCGCAGGGTGAAGTACCGGACCAGGCCCATGGCGTTGGAGCGGAACCCGGACAGCAGCGCAACTCTGCGCTCGGCGTCGTCGTCGTCGGGGTCCGGTCGCACTTCGTCGGCGAAGCGCCGGGCCAGCGTCTCCGCGACGTGGTCGATCTCGTTGTGCTCCACATAGGCCGCTTCGGCGGTCTCGGCCCACAGCGCAAGCCGATCCGAGGCCTCCTGCAGCGCTTCGGCCGGCGGGTCCACAGCGCCGTAGTGGGCGAGGTACACCACCGAGGGCTGGAGGTCGCGGTAGCGCTGCAGCGTGCGCTCCGCCAGCACGAGATCGAAGTCGGGCGGCGGTGTCGCCGGCCGGATGGTGGTCATGCCGGGCATCTTGACGCCGACGGAGTCCCCGACGAACAGCGCACCGCTGTCGCGGTCGTACGCGGCGATGTGGTGCTTGGCGTGCCCGGGGGTGTGCAGCAGGTCGATGATGCGTCCGCCGCCCAGGTCGAGGGTCTCTCCGTCGGCGACGCCGCGCACCCGTTGGGGGTCGATCGGTGTGCAGTCGCCGTACACGGTGTCCATCAGGTCCCCGTACACCCTGCGGGAGCTGGCGTTGAGCCGCTCCGGGTCGACCAGGTGGCGGGCCCCGATCTCGCTCACGACGACCGTCGCGGACGGGAAGGCCGCCGCCACGTCACCGGCCCCGCCCGCGTGGTCGAGATGGATGTGCGACAGCACCAGGTACGCCAGATCGCCGGGGTCCATCCCGAGGTCGTGCAGCGTGGTGATGACGTGGTCGATCGACAGCGCAGGCCCACATTCCACCAGCGCCGGCCGTGGCGCGTCGATGAGGTAGCCGGCGGTGACCTTGCTCATGCCGGCCGTGCGCGTGTCGATGGCGCGCAGCCCTTCGGGAAGTGCCTCCACGGCCTCGGTCACCGCACGGTCTCCTGGGTGGTGTCCCGCTCGTTCTGCTCGGATTCCGGCTCATCGGACGGTGCGGGGGTCCGCGCATCCTCACCGGGCATCACGTCAGGCAGGTCCACGAACGCCGCCGCGTCGCTGAGCTCGGAGATGAGCTCGTGACGGCGGACGTAGGTGGACAGCAATGCTTTGGTGATGGCCGCGGCAGGCAGTGCGAGCAGCGCTCCGACCGCGCCGAGCAGGGTGGCGCCGACCAGCACCGAGACGAAGGCCACCGCCGGGTGCAGATCCATCGTGTGGGCCTGAACCTTCGGGGCCAGCAGGTAGTTCTCCACCTGCTGGTAGATGGTCACGAACACCAGCACCCACAGCGCGTCGGTGGGGTTGTGCACCGCCGCGACCAGCAGCAGCAGGATGCTTCCCAGGTAGACCCCCACCAGCGGCACGAACGCCGTCATGGCGCCCATCCACAGCCCGAGCGGCAGGGCAAAGGGGACGCCGACGACCAGCAGAAAGACCGTGTGCGCAACCGCCGAGGCGACGCCGATGAACAAGCGGCTGTAGATGTAGCCGCCCGTCTTCGCCATCGCGAGCTCCCATATCGCCAGCATCTCGCGCTGGCGCTCTGGCGGCATCGGTCGGGCGAGCGTCTGGCGCAGACGGGGACCGTCGGCGACGACGTAGAAGGTGATGAATGCGATGGCCAGCAGCCGGGCGAGCACGCCGATCGCGGTGGCGCCGATGTTGACGACGTTGCCGGCTGCGCCCATGGCCCACTGGCCGGCGCGGTCCGACAGCTGGTTCGCGATGTCGGTGACCTCGCGCCGCAGCTCGGGGCTCGCGGTGAGATCGATGCCGAACGGCAGCCGTGCGAGCAGCGCGTTGAGCTCCTCGATCGACTGTGGCACCGAGCGGACCAGTCCGCTGACCTGGTCCACGATCAACGGGACCATGGCGGCGACGGTGCCGATGCCGAGCAGCGCGGCGGCGAAGAAGACGGTCGCCGTGGCGACTCCGCGCTTCCAACCGCGCCGGGCGAGGAACTGCACGGCCGGTTCCATGGCGAAGGAAAGGAACAGTGCGACCAGCAGCATGATCAGCACGTCGCGCAGCGCACGGACGATGCCGACCGCGACGTAGGTCAACAGCAGGATGCCCACCAGCGTGGCCAGGCGTGCCGGCGTCAGCCAGCGGTCGTCGCGGTGGGCGTCAGTGACCATCTACGGATTGTAGGGAGCGCATCACCAGACCGGCGCGAGGCTTGGGCCAAAACCACGTGGTCTTCGGTGGCATGGCCACTCCGGCGTGCGCGCAGCGGTGCACCTGCGCCAACGAAGGAGATCGCAGCACGAACAGCGCCGCGGCAGGGTCTGGGTCCACGCCGGCGGCGGCCGCATCGACGTCGCTGCGGTACGACACCTCGACCGGACCGAGCAGCGGCCGCACGGCGTACTCCCAGGCGGCCGAGTCCAGCCCCTGCCACAGCGCTCGGCGTTCGACGGGGAGGGTCGCATCAATGGCCTTCGGATCGCGCGCCACCACCAACGACGTGCTGCCCCCGTGACGGAGGCCGAACGCGAACCCCTCGTGGCCGTCCAGCGCGTCAGCGAGGCCGTCGGAGGGCACGGGGTAGACGGCGAACCGGTCGCCCAGCACGACTCGGGGGGTCACGCTCAGACCGTCGACCCGTCGATGGACGGCCTGCAGCTGCGGACCGTAGGCGCTGCCGTCGACCAGGTAGACCATCGTGCGGTCCAGCGACGGGTCCTGATCGTGCAGGGCAACCGCCGCCTGGTAGCGGTGGTGGCCGTCGGCGATGACCGCCTCGACCTGCGCGATGCCCGCCGCCACCGCCTCGACCTCCCCGCGGTCGGCAAGCGCCCAGATCCGGTGGTCGGCGCCGGTCTCGTCGGTCACCGCCACGATCGGCGCGCTGCGCGGCGGCGCGTCCAGGATGCGTCGCAGCGACGCTGGCGCCGGGGTGTGCACCGCGAACACCGGCGCCAGGTCGGCGGGCACGGCCTGCAGTCGTTGCAGCCGGGCGGTGACACGCTGGGGATCGGTGTCCTCGTGGGGCCGCAGCGTCGCGTCGGTGACCGAGACGGCGGCCAGGACGCCGCGCATCACCGCTGGCACACCACGGCGCAGCTCGTGGATCTCGTACAGGTAGAAGGCCGGCCGGTCGTCGGACCGCAGGACTCCGGTGCGGAGCCACCGGCGAAACGCAGCGGCGGCGCCGGCGTACGCCGACCCGCTCGTCGTCTCGCCGGGTGTCAGCAGCTCGAGGACCGTGTACGGACTCGCCGTCCGATGTCGCGCGTACGTGAAGCGGCCGACGTCGTCGTAGGGCGGGGCGGAGGTCGACAAGGCGTCCCCGGCTACCGCGGGGTCGTAGCGCAGGGCGCGGAAGGGCTGGGCGTCCACCACGTCGGGGTGAACCTACCGCCGGCGCGCGGTTCGCGAGGCGTACTGTGGGGGGACAGTGCAGCGGGGAAGGGGTGACGTCATGGCCGACCACGACGACGAGCTCGTCTACTCGCTGTACGCGCAGGGCCGCGAACGTCTTGACGGGGGGAACTACTCCGGCGCCGCCGAGGTCCTGGAGCTCGCCATCGAGCGCGAGCCCACGAAGGCCTCGCTGCACGAGGCGCTGGGGCGGGCGTACTTCGCGTCAGCCCGCGTCGAGCAGGCCCGCGACGAGTTCCAGCGCGCCGTCGACATCAACCCCTCCGACGACTACGCCCACTTCGGCGTGGGACGTTGCTACGAGCGTCAGGGTCGTCTGCCCGAGGCTGCCAAGCACTACAAGCTGGCGTGCGCGTTGTCGGATCGCCACGACTACCGGACGGCGCTGTCCCGGGTCCTGGAGCGGCTGGACGGGTGATCACGCCAGTCGGGGTCGCCGACGCGCGAACAGCAGCGCTCCCAACAGCCCGACGATGAACCCGGCCGCATGCGCCAGGTACGCGACGCCGCCACCGGCCATGCCGCCGACCTCCACCTGCGCGAGCTGGGTCAGCAGCCAGAAGCCCAGCACGAGGAACGCCGGCAGCCGGAACGGCAGGAACCACAGCGGGAGCACGATGACGGTGATCCTCGATCGGGGGAACATCACGAAATACGCGCCCAGGATGGCGGCGATCGCGCCTGACGCACCCACCAACGTCACCGCGGCATCCCCGGCGGGGACGACGAAGACCACCGTCGCCAGCGCGCCACTGATCAGGTAGAAGCCCAGGTACCGCAGGTGACCGAGCCGGTCTTCGACGTTGTCGCCGAAGATCCACAGGAACAGCAGGTTGCCGAGCAGGTGCCACCACCCGGCGTGCATGAACATCGCCGTGAAGATGGCCAGGTAGACCGGTTTGTCGACCACGGGTTCGATTGCGCACTCGGGTGGCGTCGCCTGGGCCACCTCGGCGGCGTCCAGCGGCTCGCCCTGGTTGATCTCGGCGGGGATGGCGGCGTACTCCAGGAAGAACGCGTACTGCTCGCATTCGTCGGTCGTCGCCCAGGGGTGAAACGCCACGAAGGCAACGAGGTTCGCGAGCAGCAGCAGGTGGTTCACCCATGCCGTCCGGCGCGTGGGCAGCCGGTCGCGTACGGGCAGCACCATGTGCGCCAGCCTACGCAGGAGCCCGACAGCGCAGGGCTATGCTGCCCCGACACTTCCGTCCCAGGAGGCATGCGTGGACAAAGACGCCTGGAAGAAGTACATCGACACCGCCAGCGGGTTGACCGAGGTGACCCGCAAGGGCGCAGAGCGCGTGGTGCGCGCCCTGGTGAAGCAGGGCGAGATCGCCGCAGACCAGGTGGAGCGCACCGTCGACGATCTGCTCAAGCGCTCCGAGAAGAACCGCAAGGCGGTCGCAGCGATCGTGCGAACGGAAGTGGAGCGGACCGTCTCCCGGTTGGGCCTGGCCAAGGAGAAGGACGTCGACCGGCTCGAGTCCAAGGTCTCGCGGCTGGAATCGTCGGGCCCCGCGGCGTCCACGGCCAAGAAGACCGCGAGGAAGGCAGCCAAGAAGTCCGCGGCCGACCGCCGGGCCGCTGCGGCAGCGACGTCGACGGCGTCGCGATCGACGTCTGCCGGCTCCAGCGCTACGACGGCGAAGAAGTC
>DATLGM010000123.1:0-4849 GCA_035540515.1 Egibacteraceae bacterium
GCAGCGGACAGGACACAAGCACACGTAGCGTGATCACGTAGGCACAAATGCAGAAAGTCGCCACAACGCAAGTGGCGAACATGGACAGGTCCAGACGAGTCGGGCGTCGCAGTACCGGGATCAACGACCGGGTCACCGCTAGGCGAACTCTGATCCCGCGCGGAACGCCACTTATGACCCGTACGGGCAGCCCATCGATGTGGCCACCGGAGCCATCGGACGGGCCGGCACCCCGGCCGCGGACGACCGTGTTCCGGACACCAGCGCCGGGCAGCTCGACTACGGCTGGCTCGGCCAGCACCAGAGGCCGTACGAGCACGCCTCGACCATCGCGACCATCGAAATGGGCGCCCGGCAGTACGTGCCTGCCTTAGGCCGCTTCCTGTCCGTTGACCCCGTCGAAGGCGGCAGTGCCAACGACTACGACTACGTGGCAGGCAACCCCGTCGGCCTGCTTGACCTGGACGGCGAGGCGACCTTCGTTCCCCTGCTCGTCATGGGCGCCAACATCGGGGCTCGGTGGCTTGGACAGCGTGCGGCGCAGTATCTTGCGAGGCAAGCTGTCCGGGCAGCAGCTCGGCGCGCTCTTCGCGACCTGAAGCGCGAGGGCTACCAGCGCATAACGGATAAGCAGCGGGTGCGCTCCTTCGCCTACGGCTTGGAGATGCATAGGCGAACCGCGGACCTGCTCGGAAGGGGGGTTCGGTACGGTAAGGCTTCTGGTCCCAAGGGAGCTCCGCGACGGTTCTCCCCGGATTTTCGTTTCGGACGTGGCGGATACGGTGGCTTTGGTCGTATTGGCGTCGAGTTGAAGTTCCCAGGCGGCAAGCTCGTGACCTACAGCGGCATCGTGCGGTGAATGAATCAATACGGACCTTGCCGGATCTGTCTGGAACCGCGGGTGAGCACCTTGAAATTCGGGGGGGCGGCCGCCTGGGCGGGGCAACGGTTGGCCCACTTCGGTATAGCGAGCTGTGGGTGGTCCCCGGTTGGTTTACAAGGCGCACCCTCTTCGACCGCTGCAGGCTCCAGGACTGGACAGTCGGCAGAGCCAATCTCCGCTCGTGTGTGCTGCGCGATTGTGTCTTGACGGGCATGCGGCTTCCCTGGGTTGTAGGCCTCCAAGGCATGACGAACTGCACGATCTCGGGAACCTTCGCGGTCACCCTGTCCGGCAAGTACGACGTGTCGGGGAACGACTTCTCGAAGGCCGTCGGCGTGCGCTTCCTCGACGGGGTCGAGTTGGCGGAAAACAAATTCGCGACGGATGGCTCTCAGATTGTCGTGCGCCGGGACCACCGAGGTTGGCCTAGTGTGCTCGCTCGAGCGGACGCTGGCAACGTCCTGGCTGACGATCTGAGGCGGAAGTTGTCTGGGCCACAGTCGTGGGCTGTCCTGTATGAGTCGCAAACCGACAGGCAGGACTGGCTTTTCTACGCCGGCATCTTCGGGCCTGCCGCCTCGCGGGCGCGGACTATGACTCCCGGACCTGAGGAGTCGATGGGGCGCGGCGTGGTGTACTTCCTTGCCGCGACGAACGACGCAGAGGCGTGGGAACACGCGCTGCACCGAGGAAGCCCGCAAACGTTCGATGCACACCTTACAATCTCAGGTCTGGAGGCCTTGGGGGCGGCCGTCGGCTTAGACCGTGAAGCCACCGCGACCCGGCTGCAAGAGACAGATGAAAAGATGCTCGTAGGTCTAAGCCCCGACCTCGTGCAAGCGCTACGGGACGCTTCCCGGCCCGAGCCGCTCTTGCGAGCTTGGAATGCACAGACGGCTTTACTGCCCGAAGGTGAGTGGGCAGACGATCCCGGCGCCGTATTGCAGGTGCTCCTGGAAGTCGCATCGTCGGCATCGGTCGATCAGCGGCTTTACGCGGTCATCACTGCCTAAGCCGGTGACGTTGCTCGCCCTGATGCGTCGAGTGCGGCGCGAGCAATTGTCAAGACCTGTGGATCGGCGTGTCAGGCGGCTTGCTCCTCACCTTCTGAGGTGTCGGGTCGTTCAACGAGCTTGCCCTTGTCGAAGCGGGCGCCGGCTCGGACGAGGGCGACCAGGTGCGGGGCGTTGACGGCCCGCCAGCGGCCCGGGGCGGATTCGTGAGCTTGAACGCCATCGCGACGCCGGCGGCGCGCGAGCCTGGTCCCTTGGTGACGCGCTGGCGCAGCCGGACGGTGGCGAAGGTCGACTCGATCGGGTTCGTGGTGCGCAGATGGATCCAGTGCTCGGCCGGGTAGTCGGAGAACGCCAGCAGCACGTCGACATCGTCGGTGATCTTCGCGACGGCCTTGGGCCACTTGGCGCCGTAGTCGGCGGCGAAGGCCTTGACGGCGGCCAGCGCGTGCTCGCGGTCCTCGGCGTTGTAGATCTCGGCCAGCGCCGCCTTGGCGCCCGGCTGGGCCGACTTGGGCAGCGCGTTGAGTACGTTGCCGATCTTGTGCACGTTATGCCGACGTCGGCATAAGGTGCATTATGCCGACCTCTGGATTATGCCGACGTCGAGGCGGGACCTGCTGCGGTGCAGTGGTTCGGCGTTGGTGAGGTCGGCATAATCAGAGGCTCTCGAGCCAGCTGAGCAGGCTGTCGGGTGGCTGGTATCGGCCTGCTTGACCGTGCGGTGGGCGGGTTCTGTCGAGCGCCTTCTCCTTGAGGTCGAGGTCGGCGTGCAGGTAGATCTGGGTGGTGTCGACGCTGACGTGTCCGAGCCAGAGCGCGATGACGCTGGTGTCGACGCCGGCGTGCAGGAGCCGCATGGCTGTGGTGTGCCGCAGGACGTGCGCGGTGACGGTCTTGCCCTGCAGCGACGGGCAGAGGACTGCGGCGTTGGTGGCGTAGTGCCTGATGCGATGCTCGACCGCGTCGCGGCTCAGCGGGGTGCCGCTGCGGGTGGCGAACAGCGGTGCGCCGGGCGCGGCGGGTTGCTCGGCCAACCACGCCTTCAGGACTGCCACGGTGGACGTGCTGAGCGGGGTGATCCGCTGCTTGCGGCCCTTGCCGCGGCAGGAGACGTGCGCGCCGGCGCCCAGGTGCAGGTCGGCGGGGGTCAGTCCGGTGAGCTCGGAGATCCGCAGCCCGGTCTGGACGGCGAGCAGCAGCAGCGCGTGATCACGCCGGCCGGTCCAGCTGTGCTGGTCGCAGGCGCCGAGCAGCGCGTCGACCTCAGGCTCGCTGAGGTAGGTGATCAGCGTCCGGTCGAAACGTTTGGGTGGGATGGCCAGCACCCGGGCGATGCTGTCGGCGTGTTCGGGATGGGCCAGCGCGGCGAACCGGAACAGCGAGTGGATCGCCGCCAGCCGGGCGTTGCGGGTGCGGACACTGTTGCCGCGCTCGCGTTCCAGGTGGTCCAGGAAGCCGGCGATGAGCGGAGCGTCGAGGTCGGCCAGGTCCAGCTGCGCTGGCGCCCGGCCCGTGTCGACGGCTGCGTAGTTCAGCAGCAGCCGCAGGGTGTCGCGGTAGGCGGCGATGGTGTGCCCGCTGGCGCGGCGCTGGGCGATGAGCCGGTCGGTGAAGAACGCCTGCAGCGTCGGAGCCAGGGCACTCACGGCTGGCCTGCTGACTGGCCGGTGAGGTGGGCCTCGAGCCGCTGCCCGGCGATCGCCATCAGCTCCGGCGAGGCCGACAGGTACCAGTAGGTGCTGCCCGGGTGGACGTGCCCCAGCCAGGTCGACAGCAGGGTCAGCCGGAACTGCCCGTCCTGGCCGGTGGCGTAGGCGTCGAGCATCGCGTGAACGGCAAAGCTGTGGCGCAGGTCGTGGAGGCGCGGACGGCACGACGCGGACCGGGGCGTGAGCCCAGCGAGCTTCACCAGCCGGTGGAAGGTGTGCTGAACGTTGCAGTAGAGCAGCCTGGTGCCGGCCAGCGAGACGAACCAGGCCCTTGTCCCGGTCGGGGGAGCAAGCCGGTCACGCAGCCGCTGGTAGTCCCGCAGCGCCTGGACCGTGCTCGGGTGCAAGGCGAGCTGGCGGGCCTTGTCGAACTTGCCGTGCCGCACGGTGAGCCGCCTCGCGCGCAGGTCGACGTCGTCGCGGTTGAAGGCGATCGCTTCCCCGACCCGCAGGCCGGTGACCGCGAGCAGCCCGATCAGCGTCGCGAAGGTGGCCTGTCGCAGCGGATCACGCAGCGTGGTGCAGGCCGCGATCAGCGCGGTGATGTCGGCGTCGGAGTACACGTACGGGCTGGCGCGCAACGACCGCTGCGGCAGCAGGTCGGCCGCTGGCACCTCGTGCGCCGGGTCGATCGCGTGCAGGTAGATGGCGAAGCCACGCACTGCCGACAGCCGGTAGCCCCACCAGCTCGGCGTGGCGTTGGCCGGCAGCCGCGCCCAGCTCAGCGCGGTCGTGACGGTGATCCGCGACTGGCCGACGCTGTCGAGGTGGTCCAGGAACTGATCAAGCAGCTTCTCCGGGCGGGCCATCCGGTAGCCCAGCGCGCGACGCAGCGCCAGGTAGTCGTTCACCGCCTCCCGTAGCGGGCGGGTCATGACACACCGCCCGTCGCCTGCACCGGCCAGGGCCGGGCCAGCACGGTCAGCGCGTCCCAGTCGACCTTGGCGTAGATCGCGGTGGACAGCGGCGAGCGGTGCCGCAGCACCTGCCCGACCTCGGCCAGCGGGCTGCCGGCGCGCAGCATCGCCGTGGCGGCGGTGTGCCGCAGCCGGTGGGCGTGCATCGGGGGCAGCCCGGCGCGTTGGGCAGCATCGAACACCACTTGCGTTACCCCGCCCGCCGTCAGGACGTGGTGCGGGGCGTGCACCCGCACGAACACGCTGCGTCCCTGCGCGGTCGGCGGGCGACCGCGGCGCAGATAGGCGGTGATCGCCGTCCCGACGTCGGCCGGCAGGGGTAGC
>DATLGM010000124.1:0-2782 GCA_035540515.1 Egibacteraceae bacterium
GCGGTGCAGCTGGCGCACGCTGTAGCCGAGCCGGGCGGCGAGTCCTTCGACGCCGCCGCGGTCGACGGCACCGTCGGCGATCAGGCGCATCGCTCGCGCCACGACATCGCTGCGCACATTCCACTCCGGCGAGCCCGGCGACGCATCAGGTCGGCAGCGGCGGCACGCCCGGAAGCCGGCGCCCTGCGCGGCGGCGGCGGTCCGGAAGAACCGCACGTTGTCGCGTTTGGGGGTCAGCGCCGGGCAGCTGGGCCGGCAGTAGATGCCGGTGCTGGTCACCGCGGTGAAAAACCAGCCGTCGAAGCGGCTGTCGCGGCTCGCCGCCGCCCGGTAGCACCGGTCGAAGTCCTCGATCACCAGCGCAGCATCACACGCCGAGGGCGGTGATGCTGGCGGGTTTCGGACGTGGCGGTGACGCGTCAGCGGTTGCGCAGAACCTGTCGCATCTGGGCCCGCGTCTTGGGGCCGACGATGCCCAGGCCCTCAGGGCCCAGGCCCCGCTTGCGCTGGAAGGACACGGTCGCGCGGTGCGTCGCCGGGCCGAACGCACCGTCGGCGACCAGACGGCCCACCATGCGCGAGCGGTTGAGCTGGCGTTGCCATGTCACCACGGCGGGGCCGCTCGACCCCTGGCGCAAGACCGGCGTGCCCTGCGGCGCGGTGGTCTTGGGCTTCGGCTTCGCAGGTTGCTTGGGTTGGGGCTTCGGCGCCGGCGCCGGCGCCGCGTTCTTCAGCGCGGCCAGCTCGGCCTTCATCGCGCGGCGGGTCTTGGGACCGACGACGCCCAGACCGCCCGGTCCGAGACCCACAGACCGTTGGAACGCCACTGTCGCCTGGTGCGTGCCCGGTCCGAAGACGCCGTCGGCGAGGATGCGGTTGCCGGGACGGACGCGGTTCAGCCGCTTCTGCCAGCGGGTCACCGCCGGGCCGCGTGATCCGATCTGGAGGGCGTTGGACGACGGCGCCGGCGGGGGCGGCGCGGCCGTGGAGTTGACGGGAAGCCCCTGCGCCCGCCGCAGCGACGCGTACGGGTTGACCCGGTTGCCGCCGTAGGGGTCGGTGATGCCGTTGTCGTGGATCTCGAAGTGCAGGTGGGGCGACCCGCCGGCGGCGTTGCCTGAGTCGCCGAGCCAACCAATCACCTGACCTCGGGCGACCGTGCCACCCATCTTCACCTTCGGCGCCACCGCGGACGAGTACGGGCCCCCTGCGCGCCCCAGGTGGTAGTAGGCGTAGACCCGACCGTCGTCGCCCAGGATCTGCACGGCGTAACCGGCGTTGCCCGCCTCTTCCTGCGGCAGCCAGATCACCCGGCCGGCACGGGCGGCGAACACCCGGGCGCCGGCAGGGGCGAACAGGTCGGTGGCGCGGTGGACGCGCCCGCCGCTGCGGGGGTTGGAGTAGTCGTCGCTGTACCTGGCGCCGGCGGCCGTGGGAAAGCGGATGTCGACCGGGCTGGTGTAGCTGCGAGCGGCTGCAGGTTGCGCAGGGCCCGCGATGAGAACGGCGGCGGCGAGCAGGACGGGGAGGGCGCGGCGGAGAACGGTCATGAGTCCGATGTGGTCGCGGTCAAGGCTGTGACGTGAGTGCAGTGGTGTAAATCGGCGCAAACGCCCGTCGCCTTGAGTGCTGCAGAAAAGACCGTTGACCCTCACGCCACGTCAGGGCCTACCGTCGTCGCATGAACGACGAAGCGCTGTTCCCGGTCGGCGAGGTCGCCCGGTTTGCCGGCGTGACTGTCCGGACGCTGCACCACTACGACGAGATCGGGTTGCTCCGCCCCAGCGGGCGCTCGTCCGCGGGCTACCGGCTGTACGGTCCGGCGGACCTCGCCCGTCTCCAGCAGATCCTGTGCTACCGGGAGCTGGGCTTCGACCTGGACAAGATCGCGGCAATTCTCGACGACCCCGGCACCGACCCGGTCGAGCACCTGCGCCTTCAGCGCGAGCGGCTCGTCGACCGGGTGGAACGGTTGGAGCAGCTGGTTGCCGCGGTCGAAAAGCTCATGGAGGCCCGCAAGATGGGAATCGCACTGACACCCGACGAGATGTTCGAGGTCTTCGGCGACGACGACCCCACCCAGTACGCCGACGAAGTCGAGCAGCGGTGGGGTGACACCGACGCCTATCGCGAGTCACAACAGCAAGTGGCCCGGTTCACCAAGGACGACTGGCTGCGGATCAAGGCCGACGGCGAGCGCACCATCGCCCGGTTCCGCGACGCGATGCGCGCCGGGTTGCCGGCCCACAGGGAGGCCGCGATGGACGCGGCCGAGGAGCACCGCCGGCAGATCGGCAACTTCTACGCATGCTCATATGACATGCACCGAAGCCTGGGTGACATGTACCTGACCGATGCGCGGTTCACGCAGCACTACGACCGCCACGCCGAGGGCCTCGCTCAGTACATCCGCGACGCGATCCACGGCAACGCCGAGCGGTGGTCGTAGCGGGGTTCGCTATGGAGTTGTCAAGGTGCGGTTGCCCGGGCAGCCCGAAGTTCCGGCCGGTGGCGCGGGGTGTCGGGTGTCGCGGGCGTGCTACTTGGCGATGGCGTAGCGGCCGTCGGGTTGTCGGACGACCTGCCAGCCGAGGTGGTGGATGTTGTGGTGGCAGGCCCAGCAGACCAGGGTGAGGTTGTCGGTGGTGGTTTTGCCGTTGTGGCTGCGCCATTGGATGTGGTGCAGGTGGCAGCGGTTGGCGTTGGCGCCGCAGCCGATGCAGGCGGTGTCGCGGGCGATGACGGCTTTGCGTTGGGCGGTGGTGGGGTCGCCGTCGGCGCG
>DATLGM010000125.1:0-5249 GCA_035540515.1 Egibacteraceae bacterium
GCGGCGAGCAGCAACGGCGGGAGGACACGACGGCATCGCACTGCTCCAAGATACGACCCTGTGTAGGAGAACGCGAACCCGGAGGCCCTCCCGGGAGACTGCTGAACGATTCGGGTCCGGTTCAGGACCCCGTTACCCGCACGCTTGCGCTTCGTCAACGGCTGGCCAGCGTTCCGCCATTTCGCCGAGCACAAGATAGGCCTCACCTGGTGGGTTGGCGGAAGGCAGCCATAACTGAAGCTCGCCCTTTTGGTAGCCCGAGAACACGGCGTCGTCGGGTACCTGGACGTGCGCGGCGAACGAGCCCTGCTTGCGACCGGGAAGAACACCGTCCGGGTCGCGCACGAACTCGATGAGATCCGTCGTTGCTACGGCGTTCGTTCCCAGCGGCCAACCCACGCCTAGCAACAACGCAGAATCCCAACCACAGTGCTCAGGGCCCCGTATCACGCTTACGACACCGGCCGGCACCTCGGCACCCTCAACATCGACCCAGGGCCCGTCGGACTCTGCCGCGGCTGCGACGGCGGAACTGTTGTTACGCGCCCAAGCCCAAGGTAGACCTCCGGAGCACCCCCCGACCAACACAGCGGCGGCGGCAAGTGCGCCAACAAGTCTCACGGAATGCCTGAGCCTACCGTCCCTCTGCACCGGTGAGAGGTTAGCGCGTGGCTTCACGTACTGTCGGCGTCTAGATTCGCGCGCGCTCGTGGTCGCCGCCCGCTGCCGGTGCGTCCTGCGGCGCGGGGACGGGGTGCTCGCCGACGCGGCGGGAGGCGCTGTCACTTGCCGTGCCGCCGGTCGCCGTTCGGAGCGCGGCCGCAAGGCCGGCGAACTCGTCGGCGAACGTGTCCTTGCGCTGGAGCGCCACGCCGGCGAGTGTGAGCCGGCTGCCGTCGTCCTCAGGGATGATCTCGACCCAGACGCGTCGCCTGTAGCTGTACAACGACGGCACCAGGCCGACGAGGAGCAGGACTGCTGCGACGAGCAGGAGCCAGCGCCCCGGCTGGTGGCTGACCTGCAGGCCGGACCAGTACGCCAGGTCCGAGAACTCGACCGTGAGAGAACCGCGCGCCAACTCGGTCGTGGTGCCGGGCCGCAGCATGGCGGTCTGCACCGGCCCGCCCGCGCGGTCGAACTGTGCCGCGGGCACGGGACGTTGCAGCCCGAGGTCGCCGAAGTACAGGTCCGCGACGAGCACCGGGTTCACTGGTTCCGGGCTGCGGCCGAGGACGGGGCTGCCGTCCTTGTCGAGGCTGGCGTCGGTCGCGAGGACCAGGTCCAGTGCGATCTGGCGCTCGGGATCGTCGAACTTCACCTTCGCGGTGCCGGTCCAGAGGTTGGTGGGCATTGGTGCGGTGCCCTGCTGGAGGGGCACAGGCTCGTCGATGAGCACGGTGTCGCCGCTGCGGACGATGAGTCGCGGCGCGAACCCGAACGCCATCTGGTAGATGGACATCCCGTCATGTGTGAGTGGCTCGTTGACGCGGATCTCGTCACGCCGAACTGTCTGGCCCTGCTCGCTGACCGTGACCGTGGACACGAACTCGCGGGGCGTCAGGTCGGGGTAGTACGAGACCTCGAAGTCGTCCAGCGACGCAACGAAACCGCGGTGGGCATCGAGCCCGAAGGCCCGTCCGGCTCGTGCGAAGTCGTAGGCGATGCGGGTGTCCGCGAAGCTGCCGCCCTCCACCACCGCGATCTGCCCGGTGAAGCCGAAGACCTGTCCTATGACCGCGCCCAGCAGTAGCAGGTAGAACGACGTGTGGAAGATGAGGCTGCCGCCCTCGCGGAGGTGCCCTCGCTCGGCCGCCACCTGCGTGTGCTCCCCGACTGTTTCGAGCACGCGGAATCGGTACCGCCTGGAACGCAGCGCCCGCTCCGCCGCCTCGCGGGCCCGGTCGGGGGGCAACCGTGTGGTGATCGAGGTGGAGTTGGTGAGCCGTGACAGGTTCCGGCCCCGGGCGGGTGGCCGCCGCGCGACGCGCAGGAATGCGCGGTACCGGGGGATGAGGCACCCGGTGAGGCTGACGAACAGTCCGACGGTCAGCGTCATGAACCACCACGACCCGAACACGTCGAACATGCCGAGGGCGTCCAGGACACGCGCGGCGGCCCGGCCGGGGCCGGCGACACCCGTGCGCCACTCGCGGACCGTCGACGCGATGACCGGCTCCTGGGGGACGACGGTCGCGACGACACTGGCGGCGGCCAGCGCGAAGAGCAGCAGCAGCGCGGTGGACATACGCCGCAGCCACCGCCACAGCAGCACGGCGGTCTCCAGCGGCCCGGGGATGGCGGGAAGGCGGCTGGCCGGAGTCCGCGGCTTGGGGGGAGACGGCTGAGACGGCTGGTCGTCCATGTCAGATGGGCGGGGAGAACCCGCCGACAAGCGGGCGCAGCGCCGTGACGAACCGCTGCCACAGGCCGGTCGACATGCTCACCCCGACGGCGACGAGCATGAGCCCCCCGGCGACCTGGAATCGGTGGGAGTTGCGCCGGAGGAAGCCCAGCGCGCCGTTGGCCGAGCGGTACAGCGCGCCTAGCACGACGAACGGCACGCCCAGCCCGACCGCGTACACGAACGCCAACGCGCCGCCCCGGGCGCTGCTGCCGCCCGCCTGCGAGGCCGACAGGGTGAAGATCGCCGCCAGGGCCGGGCCGATGCACGGCGTCCACCCGACGCCGAACACGAACCCCAGCGGCAGCGCCCCCAACAGCCCCTTGTCGATCGCCTCGTCGGTGAGCCGAACCTCGCGCCGGAGCGCCCCGACCGGGAGCAGGCCGGTCATGAGAAGTCCCAGGACCGCTACGAGCGCGCCGAGGCCGATCTGCCACGGCCGCGTGCTCAGCGCGGCGCTCACGGTGGCGCCGAGCAGGCCTAGGAGCGTGAACGGCACAGCGAAGCCGAGCGTGAACAGCGACGAACCGGCGACCACGCGCAGGGTGCTGCGCGCCGACCCGCGTGAGATCTCCGCTGCGGACAGACCGGTCATGTACGCGAGGTAGCCGGGGACCAGCGGCACGACGCACGGCGACGCGAACGAGACCACGCCGGCCGCGAACGCCACCGCGGCAGCCGCCAGGAAGTTGGCGTCCGTGATGAGCGACTGCACGGAGGCGGCCAGCTCGCTCACGGGCGGGCCTCCCGCGGCCGGAGGGACGCGGCGGGGTGTCGGTCGTCGGTCGAGCGCACGCACCGAGGCTAGCAGCGCCGCGCGGCTTGCAACTACATCACGTCGTAGTATGCGGGTCATGCTCACGTCGCGCCTCCCCCGCGCCGGGCGCGTCGTGCTGGCCGGTGGGGCGGGTGTGCTTGCCACCCTCGGGCACCCGCCGGCGAACCTGCCCCTGGCGACCGTAATCGGGTATTCCGCCCTGCTGGTCGTCCTGCGCGGGTCGGGGGCCGCCGCCGGCGCGGCGGGCGGTCTTTCGTTCGGAGCGACGATGTTCGCGGTCCTGCTGTCGTGGAGTGCGAGGTTCGGAGCGCCGGCCGTCGCCGCACTCGCCGTCTCCCAGGCGGTGTTCCTCGTGCCGTTGGGCGTGGTGTCGAGTTCGAGGCTGCCGCGCTGGCGGTGGGTGGCCGCCACCTCCGCGACGCTGACGCTGTCCGAGGCGGTGCGCGCGCGGGGGCCGCTCGGTGGGTTCGAGTGGGGCCAGCTGGGCTACGTGTGGCACGCCACGCCGGTCCGCGGGCTCGCCGCGCTGGTGGGGGTGCTGGGCTTGACCGCGCTCACCGCTGCGGCGTCAGCCGTACTGGCCACCACCCAGCGGCCGCGTCGCCTCCCCCGTGCGGGCACGGCTGCCGTCGTGGTCGCCGCCGTCGTGATGGTCGGCGTCGCCGCTGCGCGCGAGTGGACCGCGCCGGCGGGCGGGTTGGACGTCGCCGTCGTCCAGGTGGCGCCTGTGTGCGTCGGGCCTGTCGTGCGCTGCCCGGATGAGGACGAGCTGCTGTTCGAAGCGTTCACGCGGGCAACGAGGGAGTCCGGCGCCCGGCCGGCCCTGTTCGTCTGGGGTGAGGCGGCGCTAGGCGGCGACTCCTTGGAGCGTGCGGGTCGGCGTGCCGTGACCGAGGCGGGCGTGCGCTCGAAGCTGCTGGCCGGGGTGACAAGCCCGGCTGGGCCGGGTCGCTTCTTCAACTCGAACGTGCTGTACGACTCCGCCGGCGCGGTCGTCTACCGCTACGACAAGCGGCACCCCGTGCCGTTCGGCGAGTACGTCCCGTGGCGCAGCGTGGTCGGCGGCGTCGCTGACGTCGACACGCTCGTGCCTTCTGACATGATGGCCGGCGGCGAGCCCGGCCGCGTGCCGGTCAACGCGGCGGTGCTGGGGACCGTCTCGTCGTTCGAGGCGTCGTTCTCCCGGGAGGTGCGCGCGGCGGCCGCGGATCCGACCGTCCACGGGGTCGCGGTGCTGACCAGCCAGGCCTCCTACGGCCCGTCGCCCGTGTCGGCGCAATTCCTCGCCATGGCGCGGATGCGCGCCGCCGAGCTGGGAAAGCCGGTCGTCGTAGCCGCCACCACCGGGCGGTCGGCGCTGTTCGACGCCCGGGGCGGCGTCGTCGACGTCGGTCCACTGCTCCAGCCGGCTGTGCTTGAGGTCCGCATGGGGCTTCGCAGCGGCACCACCCCGTTCGGCCGTTCCGGCGACGCACCGCTGATCGCCGCCAGCGCGTTCACGCTCGCGGTCGCCGCGGCGGCGGGGCGCGTCAGGCGGCTCGTGTCCGCGGCCCGGCGCCGTGCACCCCTCTACGACACGTCGTAGTATCGGGGCGAGACCCTCGATGTCGGAGTCTGATGGGCACGCCCCGCCTCACCCCACCACAGCAGCGTTCTGCCGCTGTCCGTCCGACGGTTGGCGCGCGGTTCACCGGCAAGTTGACACTGCTGCTGGTCGGCGTCGTCGCGACCGCCGTGACCGGGTGCGGGTCGGTTCCCGGGTCGGACGCGCAGGCGGCCGGACCCGTTCCCAGCGGTGTCCTCGACGTGACCGCACGACAGCCGGCGCCGCCGGTGGAGGGGGAGACCCTTGACGGCGACTTCCTGCGACTCGCCGACCTGCCGGGGCCGGTGGTCGTGAACTTTTGGGCGTCGTGGTGCGGGCCGTGCGTGGAGGAGCAGCCAGACCTCGTCGCCGCGGCCGAGGCGTACGAAGGGAGTGTCGCATTCGTCGGCGTGAACGTGAAGGACACGAGGGCGAACGCCCAGGCGTTCGTCCGGCAGTTCGACGTGCCGCCGACTCGTCGTACC
>DATLGM010000126.1:0-11297 GCA_035540515.1 Egibacteraceae bacterium
TCTGATGACAGAAGGCTGCGCCTTCGACGTCGACCGTGACAAGCCCCCCCGCCCGGCGCCGGACCGCCACGCGGTCGACGCGCCGCAGCAGGGCGTCGCCCTCGCGCTTGCGGCAGAACGACGCGAACACGTGCTCCCCCAGCAGGTTGCGCCCCCCGGCCTCCATGGCCGGCGCATCCAACGACGGCTGCCCCACGTGCCACGTCGTGTACCGCCACAGCGGATCCATGGCCACGGCGTCGCACAACCGGTACCGGTACTGCCGCTGGGTCGCCGAGAACCGCGCGTCGAACGACGCCGGCACTCGCCGCACCCGCCACACGGTCACGTCGTCACCGCACAGGCGGTCAAGCGCGTGCCGCATCCGCTCCAGGTCGCCCACACACCGCGCCGACGCCGGCACGTCGCAGTGCACCACCTGCCGTGCCGCGTGGACGCCGGCGTCCGTCCGCCCCGCCACGGTCGTCTCGACGGCTGCGCCGCACAGCGTCAGCAGCGCAGCTTCGAGCACCCCCTGCACGGTGCGCTGGTCCGCCTGCCGGGCGAACCCACGAAACCCGCCGCCGTCGTACGCCAGGTCGATCCGCAGGCGCACCGACTGCGGCGCCACGGCCTACTTGGTGTCGTCGGTGTCCTCGTCGGGCAGGCGCTCCTCGGAGGGCGCGTCCTGCTCGTCGGCGGGCACGGGGCTCTCGATGGGGCCCTCGGTGTCGCTGTCGGTCACGTCGTCCTCCTCGGCCGGTGCGTCCACCTCGCTGTCCTGCGCAGCGAGCCGGGCCTCCACCTCGGCAGGGTCCGCCTGGACGCCGGCGTCGGGGTCGGCCTCCTCGTCGTACCCGAGAACGTCGTCGGCACTCTCGAAATCCTCGTCGAGCTCGAGGTCCTCGCCCCGGTCGACCGCTGCCTGCCGCTCTTCGGCAGCCTCGCGGGCGGTCGCGGACATCGTGCCCTTGCGCCGGCGCAGGCTCCACCGCCGCCGGGGCTGCTCTTCCAGACCGCCGCCCTCACCGTCCAGGCTCACGCCGTCGACCAGCTCGATCAGGGCCATGGGCGCCGCGTCACCCTTGCGCGCGCCGAGCTTGAGCACCCGGGTGTAACCGCCGTTGCGCTCGGCAAACGCCGGGCCGACGTCGGCGAACAGCTTGTGCACGACGTCCTTGTCACGGATGACGCGCAGGACCTGCCGGCGGGCGTGCACGTCGCCGCGCTTGCCGAACGTGATCATCTTGTCGGCCAGGGGCTGGACGTTGCGGGCCTTGGCCAGGGTGGTCGTGATGCGGCCATGCCGGATCAGCTCCGTGGCGAGGTTCGCCAGGATCATGTTGTGGTGCGCGGGGCTTCCCCCGAAGCGGGCGGCCTTCTTCGGCTGCGGCATGGTCGTGCTCCTCGAGTTGCGGTGCGTGCGGTGCGCAGTCGGCTAGCCGTTGTAGCCGCCGTAGTCGGCCAGCGACAGGCCCATCTCCTGCAGCTTGCCCTTGACCTCATCGATGGACTTCTGGCCGAAGTTGCGGATGTCGAGCAGGTCCTGCTCGGTCTTGGTCACCAGCTCGCCGACCGTGGCCACGCCCTCGCGCTTGAGGCAGTTGTACGAGCGCACCGACAGGTCCATGTCCTCGATCGGCAGCATCAGGTTCGGCGAGTTCGGCAGTGCGGCCGCCGAGCCCTCACCGATCGACAGGCCGCCCGGTCCGGACTCCTCGAACTCGGCGAACAGCCCGAACAGGTCGCGCAGCGTCTCGCCGGCGCTGGCAAGGGCCTCACCGGGGGTGACCGAGCCGTTGGTCTCGACGTCGAGGATCAGGCGGTCGTAGTTGGTCATCTGCTCGACGCGGGTGGGCTCGACGCGGTAGGTCACGCGCCGCACCGGCGAGTAGATCGAGTCGACGGGGATCACGCCGATGGGCTGGTCGCCGCGCTTGTTGCGCTCGGCGGACACGTAGCCGCGGCCCTGCTCCACGGTCAGGTACATCTCGACGCGGCCCTTGCGGTTCAGCGTGGCGATGTGCAGGTCCCGGTTGAGGATCTCCACCTCGCTGGGGGCGGTGATGAAGTCCGCCGTGATCTCACCCGGACCCTCACCACCGAGGAAGATCTCGACCGGCTGCTCGCTCTCGCAGCGCAGCACCAGCTCCTTGAGGTTCAAGATGATGTCGGTGACATCCTCCTTGACCCCTTCGATGGAGCTGAACTCGTGCAGCACCCCCTCGATGCGGACGCTGGTCACGGCCGCGCCGGGGATGGACGACAGCAGCGTGCGCCGCAGGCTGTTGCCCAGGGTGTACCCGAAGCCGGGCTCGAGGGGCTCGATGGCAAACGCCGACCGAGTCCCGTCGGTGAGAATCTCTTCGTTGATGCTAGGCCGCTGAACAATCAGCACGTGTGCATCGCCTCCTGGCGAACGTTGCTCTGCTTGATGTGGTGTCTTGCTGTCCCGCCAGTCCAGCGGGGGGCCACCGGTGGACTGAAGCGACTTCGGGGTGCCGAGCCCCTGGGCGAGGCGGGGTCCCCGGTGTGGAGCGGAAGGCCACTGGCTGCCCCCCGACCCACCACCTACTTGGAGTACAGCTCGACGATCAGCTGCTCCTGCACCGGCACGTCGATCTGCTTGCGCGTGGGCAGGTCGAGCACCGAGATCTGCAGCTTGTTGGTGTCGGTCGACAGCCACGTCGGGATCTGCTTCGCGCCGATCAGCTCCAGGGCGCCGAGGATCGGCACGAAGTTGCGGGCGCGGTCGCGAACCGTGACGACGTCGCCCACGCGGACGCGGTACGACGGGATGTTCACGGTGCGGCCGTTGACCTGGAAGTGGCGGTGGCGCACCAGCTGGCGGGCCTCGTCGCGCGACCGGGCGAGCCCGCCGCGGAACACGACGTTGTCCAGCCGGGTCTCCAGCAAGACGAGCAGGTTCTCACCGGTCAGGCCGCCGCGACGCGACGCTTCCTCGTAGTAGCTGCGGAACTGCCGCTCCAGCACGCCGTAGATGCGGCGGGCCTTCTGCTTCTCACGCAGCTGCAGCAGGTACTCGCTCTCGCGGATGCGGCCACGGCCGTGCTCACCCGGGGGGTACGGGCGCTTCTCGATCGCGCACTTGGGCCCCTCGCAGCGGGTGCCCTTCAGGTACAGCTTCTGCCGCTCGCGGCGGCACAGCTTGCAGTCGGGACCGGTGTACCGAGCCATATCTTCTGCTTACTCCTTGTGGTGTGCCGCGAGGCTGTGCGTGGTTGACCGCGGCACGTCAGACCCGGCGACGCTTCGGCGGCCGGCAGCCGTTGTGAGGAATGGGGGTGACGTCGCGGATGGCCGCGACCTCCAGGCCATTGGCCTGCAGGGAGCGGATGGCGGTCTCGCGGCCCGACCCGGGGCCCTTGACGTAGACGTCGACCTTGCGGACGCCGTACTCCGCGGCGCGGCGGGCGGCCTGCTCGGCGGCGAGCTGCGCGGCGAACGGCGTCGACTTGCGGCTGCCCTTGAACCCGACGTTGCCCGACGACGCCCACGACAGCACGTTGCCCTGCTGGTCGGTGATCGTGATGATCGTGTTGTTGAACGAGCTCTTGATGTGCGCCTGGCCGTAGGCGACCTGCCGGCGCTCCTTCTTCCGGCCGCGCCGCTGCGCCTTGGGGCCGGACTGCTTTTTCTGCTGAGCCATTACTCGCGTCCTACCGCTTCGCTACTGGAGAACAAATCCGCGCCTTTACTTCTTGAGCTTCTTCTTCAGGCCGCCGACCGTGCGCTTGGGGCCCTTGCGGGTGCGGGCGTTGGTGTGGGTGCGCTGGCCGCGGACCGGAAGGCCACGACGGTGGCGGATGCCCTGGTACGAGCCGATCTCCACCTTGCGCTTGATGTTCTGCGCCACCTCGCGCCGCAGGTCACCTTCGACCTTGTAGGTCGCGTCGATGAAGTCACGCAGCCGCCGGACCTGTTCGTCGGACAGGTCGCGGACGCGGATCGACGGATCCACGCCGGCAGCAGCGAGCGTCTGCACCGCTCGCGTCCGTCCGACGCCGTAGATGTAGGTCAGGCCGATCTCCACGCGCTTCTCGCGTGGCAGGTCGACTCCGGCGATACGTGCCATACAAAGCTCCTCGTACTAACCCTGGCGCTGCTTGTGTCGGGGGTTCTCGCAGATCACCATCACGCGACCGTGCCGGCGGATGACGCGGCACTTCTCGCAGATCTTCTTCACGGAAGGCTGGACCTTCACTTCATCTCTCCCTTGCGGTGGCGGCCGCCGCGCCGGCAGACCATCGGGAGCGGTCTGGGGTCGGACAGCGCAGAAGGCCCGACGGTCGGCGCGCAGGCGCAGCCCCGTCCGGGCCGAACAGCCACGGTATCACCCCGGCCTCCGGGCGTCCAAGAGCGCCCTGGCCGGGACCCGGTCAGGCTCGGCGAGCGGCCAGGCCGGCTCGTCGGAACGGGCGGTGAGCACCCACGGGCCGTCGTCGGTGATGGCGACCGTGTGCTCCCAGTGCGACGACAGCGAGCCGTCGGCCGTCACGACCGTCCAGTCGTCGTCGAGCACCTCCGTCTCGGCACCGCCGAGGTTGAACATCGGCTCGACCGCCAGCACCAGGCCAGCCACGAGCCTGGGCCCGCGCCCCGGCCGGCCGTAGTTGGGGACGTGGGGGTCTTCGTGCAGCGCCCGGCCGATGCCGTGGCCGACGTACTCCTGCACGACCCCGTAGCGGTGCGGCAGCGCGTGGGCCTCGACGGCGGCGGAGATGTCGGTCAGCCGCTGATTGGGCTTGGCGGCGCACAGGCCCGCCCACAGGCCGGCGCGGGTCGCCTCGACCAGCTGCGCGACCTCGGGCGCGACGGTGTCGTCACCGCCGACGATCCAGGTGACCGCCGAGTCGCCGTGGTAGCCGTCGACGATGGCGCCGGCGTCGATCTTGATCAGGTCGCCCTCGCGCAGCACCACGTTGGGTGAGGGGATGCCGTGGACGATCTCGTGGTTGACCGAGGTGCACAGCGTCGCCGGGAAGCCCCGATAGCCCTTGAACGATGGGACGGCCCCGCGGCTGCGGACCTCCCGCTCGGCGATCTCGTCGAGCTGCGCAGTGGTGACCCCAGGCTTCACGGCCTCGCGGACGACCTCGTGCAGGTCGGCGACGACCTTGCCCGCACGCGCCATGATCTCGACCTCGGCCGGCGACTTGCGCACGATCATGCGCCCGTCGCCTCCTCGTCGTCGTCGTCCGTGGTGTCACCCAGGCCGCTGCCGTCGTGCAGCCCCTCGATGTCGTCGAGCAGCGCGAGCGTGCGCTTGGTGACCTCCTCGACCGGCCCGACGGACTCGACGTCACGCAGCAGTCCGCGCTCCCAGTAGAAGTACTCCAGCCGCTCGGTCTTGGCGTGGTACTCCTCCAGGCGGTGCAGGACGACCTCTTTGGTGTCGTCTTTGCGCTGGATCAGCTCGGCGCCGCACTCGTCGCAGACCCCCTCCACCTTGGGGGGCGCGAACTCGAGGTGGTACACGCTGCCGTCGTTGGGGCAGCTGCGGCGGTTGACGATCCGACGCACGACCTCGGACTCGGGGACGTTGAACCGCAGCACCACGTCCAGCGGGCGGTTCTCGCTGGCCAGGAAGTCCTCCAGGGCAACCGCCTGCGGCACGGTCCTGGGGAAGCCGTCGAGCAGGAAGCCCTTCTCCGCGTCGTCCTGGCCGAGGCGGTCTTTGACCATGCCGATGACGATGTCGTCGGGCACCAGGTCGCCGCGGTCCATGAAGCTCTTCGCCTGACGCCCGAGCTCGGTCTCGTTGCGCACGTTGTGGCGGAAGATGTCGCCCGTGGCGATCTGCGGGACGCCGAAGGCGCGCGCGATCTGCACGGCCTGCGTGCCCTTCCCCGCCCCCGGCGGTCCCAACAAGACAAGTCGCACGTGTGCTCCGTCAGTCCTTGAGGAAGCCCTCGTAGTGGCGCTGCAGCAGCTGCGACTCCAGCTGCTTCATGGTCTCCAGACCCACACCCACCACGATCAGCAGCGTCGCCCCGCCCAGCGGGAACTGGACGCCGGCGATGCCGAGCACGATCAGCGGCAGGATCGACAGCGTCCCGAGGTACATCGAGCCCGGGAACGTGATCCGAGACAGCACGCGGTCCAGGTACTCCGCGGTGGGCCGCCCCGGACGGATGCCCGGGATGAACCCGCCGTACTTCTTCATGTTGTCGGCGACGTCGATGGGGTTGAACGTGATCGCGGTGTAGAAGTACGCGAAGAACACGACCAGCAGGAAGAAGAACACCGCGTAGCCCACAAACGGCCACGGGTTCGCCGGCTGGATCTGGCCGGAGAACCACGCCTCGGTGAACTGGGTGAACCCTGGCCGGTTGATGATCGATGCCGCCAACGTCGGCAGGTACAGCAGCGACGAGGCGAAGATGATCGGGATCACGCCCGACTGGTTGACCTTCAGCGGGATGTAGGTGGAGGTGCCGCCGTACGTCCGCCGGCCGACCTGCCGTTTGGCGTACTGCACCGGGATCCGGCGCTGACCCTGCTCGACGAACACCACACCGACGATGAGCAGCAGGGCGACGAGCAGCAGGATGATGAACAGGATCGTGCCGTCGTCACGGGCAAGGATCTGGCTGCCCTGGCCGGGCAGCTCGGAGACGATCGCCGCGAAGATGATCAGCGACATGCCGTTGCCGATCCCTCGCTGGGTGATCAGCTCGCCAAGCCACATGATGAACGCCGTGCCGGCCGTCAGGGTGAGGATCATCAGCAGGCGGATCGGCACGGACGGGTCCGGGATCAGGCCTGCGGCCTCGGGCACGCCCGGGAACAGCTGGCCGGACTGGATCAGCACGATGAGCGCGGTGGACTGCAGGACCGCCAGGACGATCGTGAGGTAGCGGGTCCACTGCGTGATCTTCTTGGTGCCGGTCTCCCCTTCTTTCTGCCACTCCTCCAGCTTGGGGATCACGACCGTGAGCAGCTGCATGATGATGCTCGCCGTGATGTACGGCATGATCCCCAGGGCGAACACGGCCAGCTGGCTCAGCGCCCCGCCGGAGAACAGGTTGAGCAGCGCCTGGATCCCGCCCTGCGTCTCCAGCTGCTCGAGAACGCCCTGCAGCACCCCGTAGTCGACCCCCGGGATCGGCACGAACGACCCGAGCCGGTACACCGCGATGATCGCCAGGGTGAACAGGATCTTGCCCCGCAGATCGGGGATCTTGAAGGCGTTGGAGAACGCGCGGAGCATCGGCGGGACCTCTCGACGGGTGCCTAGACGAAGGGGAACAAGGCTACGGCGTGGCGTCGCTGCCCGCGCTGCGGCGCGGTAGCTCACGAACGGTGCCGCCGCCCGCCTCGACCTTGGACCGGGCCGTCTGGGTGAAGGCGTGGGCCGCGATGGTCAGCTTCTTGGAAAGCTCACCGTCGCCGAGGATCTTCACCGGCGCGTCGCCGCGGCGGATCAGGCCCTTGGCCCGCAGCTCGTCCGGAGTGACCTCAGCGCCGTCGTCGAAGGCGGCGTCGAGCTTGCCGACGTTGACCGTGGCGTACTCGACGCGGTTGCGAGGCGTGAAGCCCGGGAGCTTGGGCAGGCGCCGCTGCAGCGGCATCTGGCCGCCCTCGAAGCCGACGGGGATCGTGCGTCGCGCGCCCGATCCCTTCGTGCCGCGGCCGGCCGTCTTGCCCTTGCCGGCCGCCTCGCCCCGGCCCTTGCGGGTCTTGGCCTTGTGGGCGCCCGGGGCGGGCTTGAGGTGGTGGATCTTCATGACGTCTCCTCGGCGACCTCGACCAGGTGGGAGACCTTGGCGATCATGCCGCGGATCTCCGGTCGGTCGGGCTGCTCGACGGTGTGGCGGATGCGCTTGAGGCCCAGCGCCCGGACGGTGCGGCGCTGGTCCTGCTTGCTGCCGATCAGCGACCGGACCTGCGTGATGCGAAGCGTGCCGTCGGCCATCACGCACCGGCCTTGAGGTTCTCGTACATCTTGCGGGGCATGAACTCCTCGAGCTCGAGGCCGCGCAGCTCGGCGATCTGCTCGGGCTTGCGGAGGTCCTTCAGCGCGGCGACCGTCGCGTGGACCACGTTGATGGGGTTCGAGGTCCCCAGCGACTTGGCCAGCACGTCGCTGATGCCGGCGCACTCGAGCACGGCGCGGACCGGGCCACCGGCGATGACACCGGTACCCGGGGCGGCCGGCTTGAGCACGACCTGGCCGGCGCCGGAGTGCCCGAGCACCGGGTGGGCGATCGTCTTCTGGATCATCGGGACCTGGAAGAAGTTCTTCTTGGCTTCTTCCACGCCCTTTTGGATCGCGGCCGGCACCTCCTTGGCCTTGCCGTAACCGACGCCGACGGTGCCGTTGGCGTCACCCACGACGACGAGCGCCGTGAAGGAGAACCGGCGGCCACCCTTGACCACCTTGGCGACGCGGTTGATCGCGACGACCTTCTCCTCGTACGGCGAGCGCTCTTCTTCGCGTCCGCCTCGACGGCCGTCGCGGCCACCACGGCCACCACGTCCCGGGCCTCCGCCTCCTGGTCCAGCCATTGCTGTGTCCTTACGTCTTCTCGAGTGCTCTAGAACTTCAGCCCGGCCTCGCGAGCGCCCTCGGCGAGCGCCGCGACGCGGCCCATGTAGCGGTTGCCACCGCGGTCGAAGACCACGGTCTCGATGCCAGCGGCCTTCGCGCGCTCGGCGACGAGCTTGCCGACGGCGGTGGCGATTCCGACCTTGCCGGTGCCCTCCACGGTGAGGTCGGCGTCCAGGCTGGACGCGGCCGCCACCGTCTTGCCCTGGCGGTCGTCGATGACCTGGGCGTAGATCCCGGTGTTGGACCGGTACACCGCCAGGCGCGGCCGCGCGGCGGTGCCCCGGACGCTCTTGCGCACGCGGGCGTGCCGGCGCTGGCGCGCCTGACGCTTGCGGGTTGCTGCATCCATCTCGTTGGTCTCCTTGCCCGACCCCCCGGCCTCGTCGTGCCCCGGGAGTGTGCGGTTGGTGTGCTAGCCGGCGGCCTTACCCGACTTGCGTCGGATCTGCTCGCCTTCGTAGCGGATGCCCTTGCCCTTGTACGGCTCGGGCTTGCGGATCTTGCGGATGTTGGCGGCGACCTGGCCCACGACCTGCTTGTCGATGCCGCTGACCGTGATGCGGGTGGGGGTCGGCACCTCGAACGTGATGCCGTCCGGCGCGTTGAACTCGACCGGGTGGCTGAACCCCATCTGCAGGGTCAGGCCGTTCGAGCCGCGCAGCGCGGCCCGGTACCCGACACCGACGATCTCCAGGCGGCGGGTGTAGCCCTCGGTCACGCCGACCACCATGTTGGCGATCAACGAGCGCACCAGGCCGTGCAGCGCGCGGTGCTCACGCTCGTCGTCGGGGCGGGTCACGGTGACCTCGCCGTCGTCGATGGTGACGGTGATGTCCGGGTGGATCTCCTGGGTCAGCGCCCCCTTGGGGCCCTTGACCGTCAGGGTGGTCCCGGACAGGGTGACGTCGACCCCGGACGGGATCGCGACTGGCTGCTTACCGATACGTGACATGACTGGCTACCAGACGTAGGCCAGGACCTCGCCGCCGACGCCCGCCTTGCGGGCTTCGCGGTCGGTCATCAGGCCGTTCGAGGTCGAGATGATCGCGACGCCGAGGCCGCCCAGCACCCGGGGGACCTCGTCGCGCTTGGCGTACACCCGCAGACCGGGCTTGGACACGCGGCGCACGCCCGACAGCGACCGCTCCCGGTCGCGCGAGTACTTCAGTGCCAGCTTCAGCGTGGCCTGCGGCTTAGTGGGCTCCACGACGTAGTCGCGGATGTAGCCCTCGCGCTTGAGGATGTCGGCGATGCTCGCCTTCAGCTTCGAAGACGGCATCGAGATCTCTTCCTTGTACGCGATGTTCGCGTTGCGGATGCGCGTGAGCATGTCCGCAACAGGGTCAGTCATCGTCATCTCAGCTACTCACTCCAATGGGGTTACCGGTCCAAAGCCCGGCACTTCCCGTGTCGGTGCTACCAGGACGCCTTGCGGATGCCGGGAAGCTCGCCGGCGTGGGCGAGCTCGCGGAAGCACACGCGGCAGAGCATGAACTTGCGGAAGACCGCCCGGGGCCGGCCACAGCGGTTGCACCGCGTGTAGCCGCGCACGCCGAACTTCGGCTTGCGCTTGGCCTTGGCGATCATCGACTTCTTTGCCATGGATGGTTCCTCAGCTGGTGGGGGTGCTGCCGGCGAACGGGAAGCCGTACGCGGCCAGCAGCGCTCGGCCCTGCTCGTCGGTCTCTGCGGTGGTCACGATGGTGATGTCCATGCCGCGGACGCGGTCGATGTCGTCGTAGTCGATCTCGGGGAAGATCAGCTGCTCGGTGACGCCGAACGTGTAGTTGCCACGGCCGTCGAAGCTGTTGGGGGGCAGCCCGCGAAAGTCACGGATGCGGGGCAGGGCGACCGACAGCAGACGGTCGAAGAAGTCCCACATCCGGTCGCCGCGAAGGGTCACCTTGGCGCCGATGGCCATCCCCTGGCGCAGCTTGAAGCCGGCGATCGACTTGCGTGCCCGGCGCACCGACGCCTTCTGGCCGGTGATGACCGCGAGGTCGCGCAGTGCGCCGTCGAGGGCCTTGGCGTCCGCCACGGCCTCGCCGACGCCCATGTTGACGACGATCTTGGACAGGCGCGGTACCTGCATGACGTTGTCGAGACCGAGCTCGTCCTTCAGACGGGCGCGGACCTCGCTGTTGTACCGCTCCTTCAGGCGCGGGACGTACGTATCAGTGGAAGCCATGACCTAGAACTCCGAATCGCACTTGCGGCAGAACCGCGTGCGCTCACCCGAGACGATCTTCGAACCCACGCGAACGGCGTTGCCGCACGACGGGCAGACCGGCATCACGTTGGACAGGTGGATGGGTGCCTCTTCGTGGACGATCCCGCCCTGCTGCGCGCCGGTGCGGGTGCGCTGCTGGCGGACGTGCTTGGTCACCCGGTTGACGCCCTCGACCATCACGCGCTCGCGCTTGGGGTAGACGCGGACGACGCGCCCTTCCTTGCCGGCGTCCTTGCCGCTGATGACCCGGACGGTGTCGTCCTTCCTGACGCGGTTCATGTCAGAGCACCTCCGGGGCCAGCGACACGATCTTCATGAACTTGCGCTCACGCAGCTCCCGGCCGACCGGGCCGAAGATGCGCGTGCCGCGCGGGTTGCGCTGCTCGTTGATGAGCACGCAGGCGTTGTCGTCGAAGCGGATGTACGTGCCGTCCGGGCGCCGCTTCTCCTTGCGGACCCGCACGACGACGGCCTTGACGACATCGCCCTTCTTGACGTTGGAGGCGGGGATGG
>DATLGM010000127.1:0-7083 GCA_035540515.1 Egibacteraceae bacterium
ACACCGAGATGGGCGTGATCGAGGCGCGGTTCAACGACACGCTCACCGGCACGCAGCTGCCGACCGACTGGCGCGTGGACGGTGCGATCGTCCAGGCGGGCCAGCCCCAGGCGCGTCCCGAGGGGCAGACCGTGATCCGCCTGCAGACGTCGATCGACGACCCCAACGCCACCCCGTCGGTGCAGTTCACGCCGACGCTGCCCGCCGAGTCGCGACTGCGCGGACAGAACGACTTCCAGATCACCACCGAGGCGCAGACCGCGCTGGACCACATCCGTCCGGCCGTTCCCGACGTCGAGTCGGTCAACGGGACGACGCCCTCGGGCGGCGAGGTCATCGGCAACCAGGGCGCCCCTACCGTCCGGGTCAGCAACCTCACCGCCGGCGACACCGTCGAGGTGCGTGCGCTGCTGGGTGGGCAGCTCAAGGCCTCCAAGCAGGCGTCCGCGAACGCGACCGCGGTTGACGTGACGCTGCCCACGCTGCCCAGTGACGGCGCCTACGAGCTGGTCGCGGTCGCCATCGACCCCAGCGGCAACCGCAGCACGCACGACGGCAAGAACGGCCCCGGCACCCCGGACGGCAACGGCTCGGTCAGCTACGTCCTGGACCGCGTCGCCCCCGCGATCGACGACGCGTCCCGCGTCGACGGCCGCAACGACCAGGTGGTGGTCACGTTCTCCAAGGACGTCACCCCCGCCGGGGACGCAGGGGCCTGGACCGTCGACGGCGCGAGCGTCAAGGCGGTCGAGGGATCCGGACGCGTCCGCACGCTCACCACGCACACCCGCATCCCCGGCGGGGAGGTCGCCGTGGCCTGGCAGCCGACGGACGGCTCGACCTATCGCGACGCCGCGGGCAACGTTCCGACCGCGACCAGCCTCGCCCTGAACCCGCTGCCCGCGATCGCCGCCCCGACGGTGACCAGCCACACCACGACGTTGTTCACCCAGTCGCGTGACGTCGTGATCTCCGGCACCAACACCTCGGGCCGTCAGGTCGTTGCCGAGCTGTTCGACCGCAGTGGCGAGACCGTGCTGGCCACCAGCGAGCCGACCACCGGAAGCTGGCAGATCCCCTTCCAGCTTCGCCGCAATGAGCGCAACCGCTTCGAGGTCCGGCTACGCGACGTCGAGACCGATGCCCGCAGCAGCCGGGTGACGGTGGCGGACCTCGTGCACGACGACACGAAGCCGTCGGTCGACGTGACCGCCCCGACCGGTCCGCTGCTGCCCAACCCCGTGGGGACGCTGACCGAGTACGGCGTCGGCGACACGCTGACGATCACGTGGACGGCGACCGACGACGCCCCGGGTGACCCCGTGCTTCCCGACCACGGCGACGTGGCGACCATCACCATGACGCGCAAGGACGGCGTCGAGACGGTCGTGAAGGCCGACGTCGAGCACCAGGCCGGCCAGCAGCAGAGCGTCACCTACACGTTCACTCGGCAGGACCTGGGCGGCAAGGGGATGCAGGACTTCTCCTTCACCGTCAGCGTGGCGGACCTGGCCGGTAACGTCGGCAGCGACACCTCCGGGGCCGTTCGCCTGCTCGGCAACCGCCTCGGCTACGCGGCCGACTACGTCAAGGCGGGTGTCATCGAGGCGCGCTTCGACGGGCAGCTGGTCGGCGTGCAGGCGCCCACCGACTGGCTGGTCGACGGCACGCCGGTCGTCGCGAGCGCTCCGCAGTTCAGCGACGGGCAAACCGTCGTCACCTTGCAGGCGCCACTCGTGTCGGACCCCAACGCCACTCCCACGGTGCAGTTCGCGCCACTGCTGCCGGCCGAGCAGCGGCTGCGTGGGACCGACGACTTCCAGATCTCGCTCGCTCCCCGGACGGCCGTCGACCGGATCGCGCCGACGCTGAAGGTCACGGTCCCGGACACCGGCACCTACGTGAGCAACCGCCGCGTGACGTTCACGGGGACGACGGACACGAGCAGCCGTCCGAACTGGATCCGTGCGTACCGCGCCACCCGGGAGGGGTTGCGCACCGGTGCCGCGATCGCCACCACGAAGGCGGCGGCCGACGGGTCGTGGACCCTCCCCGTCACGCTCGACCCGAACCGCATCAACCGGATCGTCGTGCAGGCGGCCGACCCGGCGAACAACCGCAGCCAGACGCTGCCCAGCTCGCCTTACACGGCCATCCACGACGGCATCGCCCCGGTCGTCACCCTGCTCGCTCCCAAGCGGGGCGGGACACTCGGACCGGCCAGTGTCATCCGCTGGCGGACCACCGACAACAACCCCGACGTCGTCAGCCTGCACTACCGCGTCGTGAACGGATCGTGGCAGTCCATCGCACACCGGGTGAACGACACCGGTCGCTACCGCTGGGACGTGCCGCGCAAGCTGCGAGGCAAGTCGTTCCAGGTCCGAGTCTCCGCCTTCGACAAGGTCAACCGCGTGGGCCGTCAGCGGATCGGCGCCCTGCGCGTCGACCTGGACGCTCCCGTCCTGCGCCGCGCGCGCACCGTCGCCCCGCGGCGGGTCCGGCTGGTGTTCAACGAGCCGGTGAAGGGCTTCCGGCGTGGCGCGTTCCGCGTGGACAACCGGCGCGTCAAGGCGGTCCGCGGCCGCGGCAACACCCGCGTGCTGGTGCTGCACCGCGACGTGTCGCGCGTGCGGCCGGTGGTGACGTACCGCGGCACTCGGGTCACCGACGCCGTGGGCAACGTGATGCCGAACCGGCGGATTCGTGCCGACCGGGCCTTCATCTACCCGGTGCGCAAGCTGCAGGCCACCCGGGTGTCGTCGAGCACCGTTCGGCTGAACTGGCGTGACCCGCGCAACCGCCCGGGCCACCTTGCCGGCTACCGGATCTTCCGCGACGGCAAGCGCATCGCCTCGGTGAGCAAGTCGACGTACACCTTCCGCGACACCCGTGCCTCGGGGCGCTCGGTCTACGTGGTCCGGGCCATCGACACCAACGGCCGCCGCTCCAACCCGCAGCGGATCGTCGTCCGGAGGTAACCCGCTACTCTGCCGCGGCATGATCGACATCCGACTGCTGCGGGAGGACTTCGACGCCGTGGCCGCCGCACTCGGCCGCCGCGGCGTCGACACCGGCACCCTCAAGGACGTCGTCGCCCTCGACGAGCAGCGCCGAGCGCTCATCACGGAGGGCGATGACCTCCGCGCGCGCCAGCGCCAGCTCGGCAAGGAAGTCGGCGCCGCCCCGAAAGAGGACAAGCCGCGGCTGATCGAGGAGGCGAAGCGGACGTCGCAGCGGCTCGCCGAGCTCGAGCCGGCCCAGGGCGAGGTGCAGCAGCGCCTCGATGCGGCACTCGCCGCCATCCCAAACCTTCCACACCCACAGTCGCCCGACGGTGACGCCGACGAGGATGCCGTCGAGGTGTCCACGTTCGGCGTCAAGCCTGCGTTCGACTTCGACGTGCGCGACCACGTCGAGATCGGTGAGGCGCTCGGGATCATCGACATCCCCAGAGCGGTGAAGGTCTCGGGTAGCCGGTTCACCTATCTCAAGGGTCAGGCCGTGCTGCTCGAGCTCGCCTTGGTGCGGTACGCCATGGACGTGCTGCAGGGACATGGCTTCGAACCGGTCATCCCTCCGGTGCTCACGCGCGAGGAAGCGCTGTTCGGCACCGGCTTCCTGCCCGATGGCGAGGACATGCTGTATCGCGTCCCCCAGGACGACCTGTACCTGGTGGGCACCTCCGAGGTCCCCCTGGCCGGCCTGCACATGGACGAGATCCTGGCGGGCGAGGACCTTCCGATCCGCTACGCCGGCTTCTCGACGTGCTTTCGTCGGGAGGCGGGGACATACGGCAAGGACACCCGCGGGATCTTCCGCGTCCACCAGTTCGACAAGGTGGAGATGTTCAGCTTCACCCGGCCCGACGAGTCGTGGGACGAGCATGAGCGTCTGCGCGACATCCAGGTCGAGATCCTGTCGGGTCTGGGTCTGCACGGCCGGGTGGTCGACATCGCCGTGGGCGACCTCGGCGCGTCGGCGGCGCGGAAGTACGACGCCGAGGTGTGGCTGCCCGGACAGCAGGCGTACCGCGAGCTGACGTCGGCCTCGAACTGCACCGACTACCAGGCGCGGCGGCTGCGTGCCCGGTACCGGGTAGCAGAGGGCGAGACCGAGATGGTGCACACCCTCAACGGCACCGCGGTCGCGGTGGGCCGCACGCTCATCGCCCTGATCGAAACGCACCAGCGCAGCGACGGCACGGTGGCGGTTCCCGAGCCGCTGCAGCCATGGTTCGGCGCCGACCACCTCGGCTGATCGCGCCACACCGGTAGGACTTCCGGGTGCCGGCGTCGAAGTAGACGGTGACCGCCGCTGCCTATCTCTTGGGGGATTGACCCATGTCCGCGTCACGTCTTCGCGCTGCGCTCGTCGCCGGCGCACTCGCTGTCACCTCACTGTCCATGACCGCTCCCGCCAGCGCTGCCGACTTCGCCGAGGACTGCGTCGACGGCCCCGCCAGTGCCGCCTCTGCGGAGGCCCCGCACATCTGGGACGCCGGCGGTGACTCCCAGTTCGCCCCGAACGCCGACGCCGCGGACCTGCGCGCCGGCTGGATCGGCGTCAACGAGGAGGGCGGGTTCACCGCGAACATCCAGGTCACGAGCATGTCCACGCCGCCACTCATGCAGCAGTTCATGCTCTCCTACAGCGGTGTGAAGGGCGAGCACTACGTCTCCGCCCGGTACGCCGAGACCGGCTGGGCGTTCAACACCGGCCACCTCGACACGACGCAGACACCGCAGCGGCAGGTCAACGACGGGCCCACGACGGGATCCGTGGACACCGCGGCGGGGATCATCACCATCAACCTCCCCGAGGCCGCTGTCCCGCCGGCGCCGACCGATGGCAGCGAGGTGAAGATGCCGGTGATCGGCATGAAGAGCCAGCAGCTGCTCGGCACCAACACCAGCGGTGGTCTGCTGCTGCTGACCGACGACGCCAACTGGGTCTGCGACGTCATCCTGTACGAGGCGCAGGAGACCGAGGAGGAGCCCGCCACCGACCCCTCACAGACGCCGTAACCACGCACAGGTATCACGGAAGCCGCCCCCTCAGGGGCGGCTTCTTCATTCCGGCAGGACATCGCCCCCTGCCCGGCGAATACCTCGCCGCAGGTCACCTCTTGCGACAGGAGCTGCAGATGGCGCGTCGTCGAGCACTTGCGTTCGTGGTCACCGCACTGGTCGCCGGCGCCACGCTGAGCCCAGCTGCGGCCACCGATATCGCCCAGGACTGCGTCGACGGGCCGGTGGCGCAGGCGTCTGCACAGCGCCCGGCGGTCGTCGACCCCGCCGGTGATCTGACGGACTACGGCGCCGTCCACCGCGACAGCGTGGACCTGCGAACGGCTTGGGTGGGTCTCGGCGAGCCCACAGCGGACGGGACGACGCAGTACACCTTCAACATCCAGGTGCAAGACCTGCTGCTGCACCCGGTCAACGCGACCTACTACGTCGTCTACACGGGGGCGCGCGGCGCGCAGTTTGCTGCGGCACAGGGGTACCCGGACGGCACCTTCCGGTTCCGCTACGGCAACATCGAGACGTCGGTGACCGGTGGCCGGTTGTATGCCCAGACCGCTACCGCCACGGGTCGCGCCGACACGACCGCCGGCGTGATCACCATCGACGTCCCTGCGACGGAGCTGCCGGCCAAGCGGGCTGACGGCAAGGCGGTCCGTCTCGACATCACTGAGGTGACCAGCAACATCATCGTGGGCTCACCGGAGCGCCTCCCGACCCCCGACGGGGTGCCGAAGCAGGGCTTCGTCTACGCCGCGGACAGCGTCGCCAACGGCTGGATTTGCAACAGCGTGCTCCACGAAGATGAGCTGGTCGAGTCCGAGAACTGACCCGCCCGGGGCTTCATCGAGACCTTGACGGGACAGCGGGCGGTGGCCCATGGTCTCCCGATGGGCAAGGTCGTCCCGCTGCCGCGTCGCGAGCTGTTCGTCGACGCGCGCGGGTCTGCACTACGCGCGTCGTGGCATGAAGACCGCGGCGTGGCGGTCGTGAGCCTGTGGCACGACGACCAGTGCGTCGGCTCCGTTCGGTTGTCACCCCAGGAAGCCGGGCGGCTGGCGAAGTTTCTCCTCGGCCATCTCGCGGCCCTGGCGGAGACGGCGGTTACACCGGCTGATCCAGCAGCGTCGGGCTGACGCCGGCGACCCGCCGCTCGAGGTCGAGCAGGTAGCGCTTGTTCGCGATCCCGCCCCCGTATCCGGTCAGTGACCCGTTGGCACCGACCACCCGGTGGCAGGGCACGATGATGGAGATGGGGTTGCGGCCGTTGGCCAGGCCCACCGCCCGGACGGCGGTCGGCGCCCCGATCGCCTCGGCGACGTCGCGGTAGGAGACAGTGGCGCCGTACGGGATTGCGGTCAGCGCCGCCCAGACGCGCCGCTGGAACTCGGTGCCGGTGGCCGCCAGCACGACGTCGAAGTCGCGGCGCTCGCCGGCGAAGTACTCCTCGAGCTGGCTGAGCACCGCACCGAAGGGGCCGCGGTCGGGGCGGGCGTCGGCCGGCGGGGCCGGCGCCGCCATGTGTGACGGCATGTAGACGCCGGTCAGCGCGCGGCCGTCGGACAGCAGCCGCAGGTCTCCGAGCGGGCTGGGTGTGGTCCAGGTGTAGGTCATCGGCTTGTGCCTTCCAGCGTCGACCAAAGGTACTCGGCGGCATAGGCGCGCCACGGGCGCCAGCGACGGGCGTGAGCGTCCAGCGAGGCCGAGGGGATGCCCACGCGCTCCGCCGCCTTGCGCAGGCCCAGGTCGGTGGCGGGGAAGGCGTCCGGGTCGCGCAGCGCTCGCAGCGCGACGTACTCGGTCGTCCACGGGCCGACGCCCGGCAGCCGCTGCAACGTGTCCCGCACCTGGGTGGGGTCCGCCCCGCCGTCGAGGTCGACCGCGCCCTCGGCGATGGCGGTGGCGAGCGCCCTGACCGCGGCGGCCCGCCGGCGGGTGAGACCGGCCTGGCCGATGTCGGCATCGGCGAGCGTCGCGGCGTCGGGGAACAGGTGGGTCACGCCGCCCACGGCGCGCGTCAACGGCTTGCCGAACAGCCCGGTCAGCCGTCCTGCGG
>DATLGM010000128.1:0-25565 GCA_035540515.1 Egibacteraceae bacterium
CCGCCAACCACTCCCGCAGCCCGATGCGGTCCGAGACCACGGATCCGCCTTTCCGCTGCGCGGCGTCGTGCCTCGTCGAGGGCCGGGACAACCCGAACGCATGCGTCGGCCCGCCGACCACGAGCAGGCCGATGTCGGCAGCGACTTCGGCAGGCGCCGAGCCGACCTCGATGACCTCGACCGGTAGGTGCACGCGGATCCCCTCAGCGATGGACTCCGCGATCCACTTGGTGTTGCCGTACATGGACTCGTAGACGACGACAGCGCGCATGGCGGCCTCCTGTGTCGGGCTGTGGTCACCATGGCGCTTTTTCGTCTGGGCGCCCACGGTCGAAGGTCCCTACCTCGCGACCCGAGGGTCCTGAAACACCACCCAGACCTGCAAGGTACCCCGTAGGGGTATAGGGTACAGACCTGAGAGGAGGCGATGGGATGCGTGGTTACACGATCGGCAAGGACGACTACCTGAAACGGCTCCGCCGCATCGAGGGGCAGGTGCGGGGGCTGCAACGGATGATCGACGACGACACCTACTGCATCGATGTGCTCACGCAGGTGTCGGCGGTCACCAAGGCGCTGCACAGCGTTGCCATCGGGCTGCTCGACGAGCACATCCGCCACTGCGTGACGCAGGCGGCCTCCGATGGCGAGGAGCGCGCCGATGACGCGATCCGTGAGGCAACACGCGCGATCGAGCGGCTCGTCCGCTCCTGAGAGGTGAAGACCATGCAGCAGACGCCACACGCCGGCGGACCTGATCACCACGCCGAGCATGCCCACCACGCCGCCCACGACGACGCCGGGCACGCTGGACACGCTGGACATGCGGGACACGGTGACCACGCCGCGATGTTCCGCAACCGCTTCTGGATCATCCTGCTGCTGAGCGCGCCCGTCGTGGCGTACAGCCACATGATCCAGATGTGGCTCGGGTTCACGCCACCGCAGTTCCCAGGGTCCCGGTGGGTGGCGCCGGTGCTCGGCACGGTCATCTTCTTCTACGGCGGTGCCCCGTTTCTCGCCGGAGGCATCGAGGAGCTGCGCCGGCGTCGCCCCGGGATGATGCTGCTGATCTCACTGGCGATCACCGTCGCGTTCGGCGCGTCGGTCGCGACGACCTTCGGGTGGCTGCGCGACCTCGACTTCTGGTGGGAGCTGGCGGCGCTGATCGCCATCATGCTCCTCGGTCACTGGGTGGAGATGAAAGCCGTGGGGCAGGCGTCCGACGCGCTGGGACGGCTGGGTGAGCTCTTGCCGGACGAGGCCGAGCGAGTGACCGACGCCGGCCTCCAGACCGTGCCGGTGAGCCGGCTGGCGCCCGGTGACGTGGTCCTTGTGCGGCCGGGCGCGCGGGTGCCGGCTGACGGTGCGATCGTCGAGGGCACGGCAGAACTCGACGAGTCCATGGTCACCGGCGAATCCCGGCCCGTGGCCAAGAGCGCGGGGGACCGGGTGATCGCCGGCACAGTGGCCACTGACTCGTCCGTCCGCGTGCGCATCGACGCCGTGGGCGACGACACGGCCCTCGCAGGCATCCAGCGGTTGATCGACGCAGCGCAGACCTCGCGGTCGCGGGCGCAGGTCCTCGCGGACCGGGCCGCCGCGCTGTTGTTCTACGTCGCCACCGCGGCGGGCGTCGTGACCTATGCCGTGTGGTCAGTGTTGGGGCAACCAGGTGATGCCATCACGCGAACCGTGACGGTGCTGGTCATCGCCTGCCCGCATGCGCTGGGTCTCGCCATCCCGCTGGTCACCTCGATCTCAACGTCGCTGTCGGCCCGCAACGGGATCCTGGTCAAAGACCGGTTAGGCCTCGAGCGCATGCGGCGGGTCGACGCGGTGCTGTTCGACAAGACCGGCACGCTGACCCGCGGCCGCCACACGGTGGTCGACGCCGCCGCCGTCGACGGGGACACCGACCGGCTGATGGCCGTCGCTGCCGCGGTCGAGGCCGACTCCGAGCACCCGTTGGCCCGGGCGATCGTCGCAGCCGCGCCGGCGCGAGTCCCGGTGCCCACGGCGTCGTCGTTCCGTGCCATGACGGGACGGGGGGTCACCGCCACCGTCGCGGGTGCCGATGTCAGTGTGGGCGGCCCGGCCCTGCTGCGCGAGACCGGCGTTCGAGTGCCCGAGTCGCTCACCCACGCCGTCGCCCGCTGGCGTGACCGAGGCGCGGCGGTCCTGTATGTGGTCCGCAAGGGGGAGGTGCTGGGGGCGCTTGCGCTGGAGGACGAAGTGCGCCCGGAGTCGCGGAAAGCGGTCGTCGGACTGCACGACCGCGGGGTGCAGGTCGTGATGATCACCGGCGACGCCGAGCAGGTCGCGAGCACCGTCGCCCGGGATCTGGGCATCGACGAGGTCTTCGCCGAGGTGCTGCCTGAGCACAAGGACACCGCGGTCGCTGATCTCCAGCGCCGCGGGCTGGTCGTTGCCATGGTGGGCGACGGCGTCAACGACGCGCCGGCCCTGGCGCGCGCCGACGTGGGCCTGGCGATCGGCGCCGGCACGGACGTCGCCATCGAGTCGGCGCACGTGGTGCTCGCCTCGGACGATCCGCGGGCCGTTCTTGGGGTCATGGACCTGTCGCAGGCGACATACCGCAAGATGGTGCAGAACCTGTGGTGGGCGGCGGGTTACAACGTTGCGGCGATTCCTCTGGCGGCGGGAGTCCTGGCCTGGGCTGGCATCGTGTTGTCCCCGGCGGTCGGCGCGGTCCTGATGAGCCTGTCGACCATCGTCGTGGCGCTCAACGCCCAGCTGCTGCGCCGGGCCGACATCAGGAGCATGTCCTCATGAGAACGAACCGCACACTGGTTCTGCTCGCCGCCGCCACGCTGATCCTGGCCGGGTGCGGCGGGGCAGCCGGAGATGTCTCGGCCGACGGGGGTCACGGCGGTGATCATGCCGGGGCGGAGTCCGTGCACACCCCTGTCGCCGGCGCCGACTCCGCGACGATCAGGGCGGTCGACATCGACTTCGAGCCGGACAGCCTGGAGCTGCAGGCCGGAGAACCGGTCAACGTGACGGTGGTCAACGAGGGGCGCATCGTGCACGACTTCACCCTCGAGGAAGCCGATGTGCACCTCGACGTGGAGCCGGGGGAGAGCGCCCAGACGAGCCTGACGATCGACGAGCCCGGGACGTACCGGGCCATCTGCACGGTCACCGGTCACGAGAACGCCGGCATGGTTGTGGAAGTCGAAGTCCGCTGATGTCTTGGAACCCGGCGGGAGGCTAGCCGCCACGACCTGTCGCACCCCCGTGAGACCATGACGGTGATGGAAGGGGGCACGATGAAAGAGGGTTGGTTCCGCTCGTACGTGGAGCAGATCCTGGAAGAGGCCTGGGAGCAGTGCCGGGTCGCAGCCGACGACGATGGCGACTATCCCTACCGGGTCGGCACGGCCGCATGCTTCGTGCGGGTCGACCAGGGGCCACCGTTGCACGTGCGCGTGTGGGGTTACGCCGCTACCGACGTGCGCCGGACAGCGAAGCTGCTGATCGAGCTCAACGACTTCAACGCCGCCGCTCGGTCCGTGCGGGCGTACTGGGCCAACGGCGCCGTGATCGTCGAGGACGCGGTCCTGGCAGGGGGGGGTCAACGTCGAGACACTGACCCGCGTGTGCCGAGAGGTCGGCCGTGCCGCCGACGACATCGGCGCGCTCGCGGCGGCGATGTTCGACGGGCAGACGCCGTTTCCGGCAGGCGACGTCGTGGAAGGTGAAGCGACCTAATCGTCAGGCGATGCTCGCGCCTTGCTCGCGCGCGAGCGGGCCTTCCTGATCGTCGCGCGTGGACAGCTTGCGCACCTGCGGCAGCAGCTGTTCCTCGAACTCCTCCATCAGCGACCGCAGGCCGGCGACGGGATCGTCGGCATGGTCCACCCGCACGTCCCACAGTGCGTAGTCCTCGGTGTCGACCACGGTGATCGCCCCCGACAGCGCACCCTTTTTGTCCGCGCCTGTCTCCTCGCCGGCCTGCAGCGCTTCGAGGATCCGCCACGCAAGATCCAGGTCATCACGCTGGTGGAACGTGGACAGCACGGCCTCGAGCGTCTCGCGTCCCACCAGCCGGTTGCCCTGCACCGTCACGTCGCTGTCCGTGATGTGACCGGACCAGTCCGGTGTCTGGTCGCCGGTCCATGCGGCGACTCCACCTGCGGCGTCCACGATTCCGCACTGGCGGAAGTCTCGGCCAGGGTCGGCGTCGAGCACCCGCTGCAACGCGGTCAGCGCGTCGTCGCCACGATCCAGGTGCTGCAGCCCGTGGTAGGCCAGATAGGGGTTGATGGTCGCCTGGGTCGCCACCGCGCCGACGCGGGCGCGCGCGTGCGGCACCAGCTTGCCGACACCGACCATTGCCGTGACGGCTCCGACGGCCAGCTGGCCGGTGCCCGGGTCGCGGGCAACGATCGAGAACGTCACGAGCAGCTCCAGATGTGAGACGGCAGGGCGTACCTGCCGCCTACCCCGCTGGCTGCCGCTTACACCGCGGACAACCGGTAGCGGATCCCGTTGGGCTCGATGACGGCATAGTCGGTCGTGCGCTCGGCGGCCGGCCGCCCCGCAGCGGCGGCAATCGCGCGCAGCGACTCTGGCTCCTGGCGCACGCCGTGGTCTGCCCCGGCCATGCGCGAGATGGTCTCCTCCATCAAGGTGCCGCCGAGGTCGTTGCATCCGGCATCCAGCAACGCCACGGCAGCCTCGACACCCAGCTTCACCCAGGACAGCTGGATGTTGTCGATGGCGCCCTGCAGGACCAGACGGGCGACCGCATGGACCTTCACGGAGTCGTCCCAGGTCGGTCCGGGACGGGCGACGCCTGCAAGGTAGATCGGGGACTGCTGGTGCACGAACGGCAGCGGGACGAACTCCGTGAACCCCCCGGTCTGCTCCTGGACGCGGCGCAACAACCACAGGTGCGCGGCCCAGTGCCTTGGCTCGTCAACGTGTCCGAACATCATCGTCGACGTCGACCGGATCCCCAGGGCGTGCGCGGTGGTGACCACATCGAGCCAGGCGTCAGTCGGCAGCTTGCCCTTGGTCAGCACCCAACGCACGTCGTCGTCGAGGATCTCCGCGGCGGTGCCCGGGATCGTGTCCAGGCCGCAGGCCTTGGCCTCGGTCAAGAACTCGCGCACCGAAACGCCAAGCTTGGCCGCACCGTTGACGACCTCCATCGGGGAGTACGCGTGGATGTGAATCCCAGGCACTCGTGCCTTGATCGCCCGCAGCAACGTGAAGTAGTGGTCGCCGCCGAGGTCGGGGTGGATGCCGCCTTGCATGCAGACCTCGGTGGCGCCGTAGTCCCAGGCCTGCTCCGCGCGGTCGGCCACCTGCTCGACCGACAAGGTGTAGGCGTCGGGATCGTCCCGGCGCTGCGCGAAGGCGCAGAAGCGGCAGCCCGTGTAGCAGACGTTGGTGAAGTTGATGTTGCGGTTGACCACGTACGTGACGGTCTCACCGGCCCGTTCGGCCCGGACGGCGTCGGCGACGGCCAGCAGCGCGTCGAGGTCGGCGCCGCCGGCGGCGAACAGGTCGACGGCCTCCGCCTGGGTCGGGGGGATGCCTCGTTCCGCGCGCCGCAGCACGGCCGCGATGTCACCCGTGACACGGGCCGGTGCATTGCGCAGCGGCCGGCGTGACAGCGACTCGGCGGCGATGAGCGCCGTGTCCCCGTACACCGCCTCGGCGTCTTCGCGGAGCACGGACTCCCGGCGCAGCGCTGTGGTGCCGTCGCCGGCCACGGCAGCGCGCCACCGCGCGTCGTCGCCCGTCGGCGCGCCGACGATCCCATCGGGGTCCTGCCAGGGCTGCGGCTCGGGGATGTGTCCCAGACGCGCCAACCCGTCGGGTTCGGCCAGCGCTGCCACCGGCGCCTGCATCCGCCCGGCCAGCCATGGGTCGGGGCGCCGGACGTACTCGGGGTAGACGCACAACCGCTCGGTCAGCGAGTGACCGGCCTCGGCCGTCACGGCGGCCAGCGCGTCCAGCGCCGGCCAGGCGTATTCCGGGTTGACGTGGTCGGGGGTCACCGGTGACACGCCGCCCCAGTCGTCGATCCCCGCCGCGAGCAGGTCGCGCTGCCACTGCGGTGACAGGTTCGGCGGCGCCTGCAGGTGCACGTGGGTGGGCAGCACCAGGCGTGCCACCGCGACCGTCGCCAGTAGCTCGTCCCGGTCCGGTTCGGGATGCGCGCGCATCGCGGTGTCCGGCTTCGCCCGGAAGTTCTGGACGATGACCTCCTGCAGGTGGCGGTATCGCCGCGCGACGTCGCGCAGCGCGAACAGCGTCTCCACCCGTTCGCGCTCCGTCTCGCCGATGCCGATCAGCAACCCGGAGGTGAACGGGATGGACAGCCGGCCCGCGTCGTCGAGCGTCCGCAGGCGCACCGCTGGCTGTTTGTCCGGAGCCCGCCAGTGCGCCCCCCCGCGGTCGAGCAATCGTTCCGCGGTGGTCTCCAGCATGATGCCCATCGATGCGGCGACGTGCTTCAACGTGGCCATCTCGGCCCACGTCATCACGCCGGGGTTGAGGTGGGGCAGCAGACCGGTCTCCTCGATGACCCGCACGGCGACGGCCCGCAGGTACTCCAACGTCGTGTGGTAGCCACGCGCCTCCAACCACCGCCGCGCGGACGGATACCGCAGCTCGGGCTTGTCGCCGAGCGTGAACAGCGCCTCCTTGCAGCCGGCGGCCTGGCCGGCGCGCGCGATCGTGACCACCTGCTCCGGCGACAGGTACGCAGGGACGTCGCCCTTGGGCGGGTGGGCGAAGGTGCAGTACCCGCACCGGTCCCGACACAGGTGCGTCAACGGGATGAAGACTTTGCGGCTGTACGTGACGCGCCGGCCGAAGGCGCTGTCACGCACCCGCGCCGCGATGGCAGTCAGGCGAGCGAGGGCGTCGCCGCGGGCGCCGACGAGCCAGGTGGCCTCATCGACCGACAGCGTCTTGCCGGCGTCGGCCCTCGCGAGGGCGCGCCGAAGACCGGTAGGCATCTCAGACATATGGCCACCGAGCATGGCACATCGCCCGCCTCCAACCACCTCGGATGCTGGTGCGGGCATGCTGCCGCCCAACGACGCCGGAGACCGTGGCCAGGTGGCCCAACGACGCCGCTGCGATTAGGCCAAGTCCCTCAGGACAAGCCTGCGGGGCTTGCCTACCTTGCTCCCCGCCATCGGTTCCACCCAGATACCAGTGGGGGCTGCATGGACCACATGCCGAACGGGCTCGGCAACGGGAAGGCACACGAGGCGTTCGTTGCCGAGTGGCGGGACAAGGCCTACGGCTGCTTCAGCTCCGGCCACAAGTTCTGCCGCAACGTCTGCCCGGTGATGCAGGTCACGCGCAACGAGAACCACTCGCCGACTGCGTTCCACGCCAACGTCGTGGCGATGGAGCAGGGCCACATCACGGTCGAGGATGTGGCGGAGGACTACGTCCACTGCACGCAGTGCGGGGCCTGTGAGCTGCGGTGCCCCAACACGCTCATGGCCGGAGAGTTCTACCGAGCGCGCACCCGGACCGTCGACGTCGTCAAGGCGATGCGCGCGTTTGCGGTCGAGCAGGGCGTTGAGCAGCCGAACTGGAAGCGGTGGGTCGAGGCGACCGTCGACGCCAAGAACGAGCCGGTGCTCGACGTGCCCGTGTCCCAGGACAACGTCCGGAACTGGGCAAAGGACCTCGACATCCCCGTCGGGGGCGAGACGATCATGTTCGTCGACTGCGAGGCGGCGTTCTACCGGACGTCGCTGCCCCGGGCGATCGCGCAAGTGCTCCAGCTGGCTGGGGTCCAGTTCGGTCTCATGCGAGAGCAGTGGTGCTGCGGGGGACCGGCGCGCGAGATGGGGTACAACGAGCAGTCTCGGTTCCTCGCCCAGCACAACGTCGACGACTGGCGAGCGATCGGGGCCAAGCGGATCATCACGATCGAGCCGCACGACTACGTGCACTTCACCGAGGACTACCCCTGGCACTTCGGTGACGACTTCGACTTCGAGATCGTGCACATCCTCGACCTCGTCGCCGAGCTGATCGACGAGGGTCGGCTGCAGCTGACGCAGCCGATCAACCGGGTGGCCACGTATCACGATCCCTGTCGGCTGAACAAGCGCAAAGGCATCCACGAAGCGCCCCGCAAGATCCTGCGGGCCATCCCCGGCCTGGACTTCCGCGACGTCGACCACGTGACGCAGTGGTCGTACTGCTCCGGGGCGGGGGGCGGGCTGATGATCGAGAAGCCGGAGATCACCGCCGCGATCAGCGAGCAGCGGCTGGAGCGCGCAGCCGAGCTGGAGGTGGATCTGCTGGTCAGCGCTTGCGTGTGGTCCGAGCGCCCGCTGACCACGGCCGGCCTCGCGCAGTCTCCGCAGATCGAGGTGCGCGACATCATGGAGATGGTCGCCGAGTCCGCCGGCATCGCCGTCGAGGGGGTCCGCGAACTAGCGGAGGGAGGGATGGCGTGACCTCCGTCTTGCCGAGCCCCACGCCGGTCGCCGAGCGCGTCTACGACGAGCTGGTCGACATCCTCGGCGAGGCCAACGTCCTGGTCGACCGGCCCGCCCGTTACAACCGCACTCGCGTGCCGTCCCCGTTCCCAGTGCACCGCTGGAACGACCACGTCCCCGACGTCGTCGTCCTGCCGGAGTCCACCGAGCAGGTCGTCGAGATCGTCAAGCTCGCCAACCGGACGAAGACGCCCATCGTCCCGCGCGCAGCCGGGACGGGGCTGGCCGACGGCGCCGTGCCGCTGCGCCACGGGATCCTGCTCGACGTCAAGCGCATGAACCGCATCTGGGACCTGGACACGCAGAACTACACGGTCAACGTCGGGCCCGGCGTGAACATGCTCAAGCTCAACGAGTTCCTGCAGCCGCACGGCCTGTTCTATCCGGACAACCCGGCGTCGTACCCCTGCTCGATGGTGGGCGGGCGGATCGGGACCAGCGGCTGGTCGCTCATCGGCGCGCGCTACGGGCACACCAAGGACCTCGTGCTGTCCATGGAAGTCGTCCTTCCCACCGGTGAGGTCATCGAGGTCGGCAGCGGCGGTGGGCGCAAGCTCCGCAAGGCTTCCACGGCCCTGACCCTGAAGGAGCTGTTCTTTGGGCACCAGGGGACGCTGGGGATCACGACCAACGCGACGTTGAGCCTGCACCCACGCCCGGAGGCGGAGTTCGCGGCCTTCTTCGCCTATCCGGACTACGACACGGCCTACCGGTCGTGCGGGGCGCTGTCGAAGTCCGGCCTGGCGTCCATGGCGGGGGTGGTGCTGTTCGACGAGCGCAAGCTGGACTACCTGCGCCGCGACGACGAGGCCTACATCGAGCAACCCTCTGACGTCGTCGCCGTCAACGCCGTGGCGCTGTACGGCACCGAGGACGAGGTCGTCCCCGCCGCCCGGCGGATCCTGCAGATCGGTTACGACACCGGCGGCCGGTACCTCGGCGACGAGGTCTCGCAGGGTGACTGGGCGGCCCGCCACGACCGGTACGCCATCCCGTTGCACGGCCGGCTGCGCGAGGGCGCCGGCGGTCCGGCGGTCGGGCGGGCCGGACAGGTCGTGCCGATGTCCTGGCACTGCGAGGACGCGGCCATCAACTACACCGAGCTGCCGGCGGTCCGCGAGAAGTGGCACGCGATCGCCGACCGATACATCGAGCGGTACGGCATCTTCGACGACTGGGGCATGTTCGCCTACACCAACGGGTCGCACTCGCCGTACGGCGACTACCTGGTCGAGATCGACATCGGGATCTGGGAGCAAGAGCTCAACGACGAGAACTGGGCGGCGTGGACTGCCTGCAAGAAGGAGATCGCCCAGGTGGCGATCGACCACGGCGGATCGATCACCGCATGCCACGGCGCGACCCGTGCCGGCGAGGTCGACCTCGTCCCGCAGGAGCTGGGCGGGGCCTTCGAGGTCATGAAGTCCATCAAGCGAATGCTGGACCCCAACAACATCATGAACCCCGGCAAGTACCTGTTCGACCAGGCGTACGAGGGCGCACCGTGATCGGCTTTCGGCTGTCTGCCCAGCGCCGGCTGCCGGATGCACGCCGGATCAAGCACGACGTGATCATGCGGTTCGACCACGTCTACGAGGTCGACCCCGACCTCATGCAGGTGTACCCGCAGCAGGAGATCCCGCCGTGGGACACCCACCGGATCGTGGACTCCAAGTGGGACCACCTGGACTGGATGCACCAGCACTTCGCCGACCGGGTCGTGTCGGCCAAGGAGCTGGGACTTGACCCGAAGTACCTCGGCGACGACGCCCGGGAGAGCAACGGGCACTGACCTCCCGAGCTGCCGTCGCCCCGACGTCGAAGGGAGCGACGCCATGGGGCATTCGCCCGAGTCCGTCGCGCTGCCGGGCATCCCGGATGACCTGGCGCGTGACATCGATCACAGGATCCGCGAGTTCGAGGAGCGCCACGAGGCAGCGGTGCTTGCCGACGGTCCCGGCTGGGTTCCGCGTATCCGCGGCATCGACTACGCGGCGGCCATCGCCGTCAACGTGGTCATCGTGGTGTGGCTCGTCGTGGCGCTGACGGGGGGCGGCAATGGCTGACAAGAAGGCGCTTGTGCGTGAGGAGATGTACTTCAACCTGCTCCCGCTGCGAGGCGGGGAGCGGATCTACGGCGGGTGGGACTTCCTCGCCGTGCAGATCTGCTTCGGGATCGCCGCCTGGTTCTTCCTGGTCGGCAGCCTGACCGGTCTGACCGTGCCGGCACGCGAGGCCCTGCCGATCATCCTGTTCGGCAACGCGTTCCCGCTGCTGCTCATCGCCGCGATGGCGGTGATCTTCGCCCGCTACGGCATCGAGCACTGGCAGGGGTCGGCTGCGGTGTTCGGTCACCGGTTCAAAGACGTGTGGCTGCTGGTGTACATCACCTCCAGCTTCGGCTGGATCGCCTACGCGTCGTTCTTGTTCGGGCAGAGCGCCATCCGCTTCCTCCGCGTGTTCGGCGCACCCGAGTGGATGACCCAGGAGGTCCCCGGCGCGATCGTGTTCGCCGTCATCGCTACCGCCGTCGGTGCGTTCGTTGCCTTCCTCGGGCCGCAGGTCTTGAAGTACTTCACCCGCACCTCGGCGGTGTTCCTCCTGGTCGTCCTGGGCTACTTCACCTGGTCGGTGCTCACCAAGTTCGGCCTGCCCGAGATCTTCGCCGCGCAGCCGGCCGAACCGATGGAGACCGCGGCCTGGAGCCGCGCGTCGGCGATCGAGTTCAACGTCGGGCTGGGTCTGTCGTGGACGTTCTGGTACGGGCAGTGGACACGGCTGTCCAAGAGCGAGTCAGGCGCGTTCCACGGCTGCCTGTGGGGCTGGGGCGTCCTGGCCGCCACGGCCGGGATCTTCTCCGCCTTCATCGCACTGGCGCTGCAGGTCTACGACCCGACCGAGTGGATCGTCACCCTCGGCGAGGGCCTGGCCGCCCTCGGGCTGTTGCTGTTCGCCGTCGCGAACGTGTCGTCGGTCACGGCGCTGGTGTATCCGATGTCGATCACCTTGCGGACGCGGTTCCCGAACCTGAAGTGGGGTCTGGCGGTCGTGATCTGCTCCGCGCCGGCGGTGCTGCTGGAGAACCCGACGGTGTTCGAGTCATACGGGACGTACCTGGCCTACATCGCGCTGCTCACCGGCACCTACGGCGGGATCATGATGGCCGACTACTTCCTTGTCAGCCGCGGTGTGCACGCCTGGCGCCTGCGCGACATCTACGTCGCCGACTCGTCCAGCCGCTACTGGTACTGGTCGGGGTTCAACCCCGCCGCGGTGATCGCCACGGTCGCCGGAGCCGTCTTCTATCTGTGGACGCTGGAGCCGCTGTCGTGGACCAGTGCCAACGGCCTGTTCCCGTACATCACGGCAGGCCTGCCGTCGTACGCGGTGGCGTTCGTGACCTACGCCGTGCTGATGCGGCTGTGGATCCTGCCCAAGCGCGGCGACGAGCTGGATCTCGGACGGCCGGCACCGGCCGTGGAGCGCGACCGGCTGACGCCGGCGTAGACCAAGGAGCAGCGATATGACCAGGTTCAGCTTCGCGATGCTGCCGGACTATCCGGTGGGCGAGTGCATCGAGATGATCAAGACCGCCGACCGGCTGGGCTTCTACGCGGCGTACAGCGCCGACGAGACCTGGCACAAGGACATGTGGCTGATCTTCGCGGCCGCGGCGGACAAGACGACCAACATCCGCTTCGGCCCGAACGTCACCCACGTCATCCTCAAGGAGCCCACGATCCTGGCCCAGCAGCTCGCGACGCTCGACGAGCTGACCAATGGTCGTGCCGAGGCGGTCGTGAGCTTCGGCAACCTGGGCATGCTGCAGCAGTACGGGATCGACTGGTCGACCCAGAAGCCGTTGGCGCGCCTGCGCGAGGGCATGCATGTGATGCGCACCTTCCTCGACGAGGGCGCCATCACCTTCGACGGCGAGTTCTTCAACTACAGCGGGCTGTTCACCTTCGCGCGGCCCGTGCAGGAGCACCTGCCACTGAAGCTGGGCGGCATGGGTGGACCCAAGTCGTTCGAGATGGCCGGCGAGATCGCCGATGGTCTGCACCACGCGCTCGGGTACTCCAAGGACAACTACGAGTACATCGCCAAACACATGCGCATCGGCGCGGAGAAGGCCGGCCGCAGCTACGAGGACCTCGACTTCGGCGCCTGGATCTGCTGGGCTTGCGCAGAGGACGGGGAGGCCGCCAAGCGTGCCGCCAAGATCATGGTCGCCTTCTACCTGTCGTCGATGCCTGAGAGCCTGATGAATCGCCACGGCTACTCGCGCGCGGACTTCGACCCGATCATGGAAGCTCTGGGCAAGGGCGAGATCGACAAGGCCATCGAGATGACCAGCGACGACATCGCCGAGACGCTGTCGGTCGCGGGGACGCCCGAAGAGTGTGCCGAGAAGCTCAACCGCGACATGATCGGCGTCGGCGTGAACCACATCATCGCGGCGATCACCGACTCGGGTCTGGTCAAGACGTTCTCCGGCAAGGACATCGAAGGGGTCCCAGACGTGCAGGGACAGCTCGAGCTCATCGCCGACCGGGTGATGCCCAACCTGAAGTAGCAGGGACGCGGCCGCCGGCGCGTGCCGGCGGCCGCCCTGCGGTTCTTGGCGCGCTAGTCCTTTCTGGCCAATTTGTCCGGTAACCCTTGACGGGGTGTCGCCCCGTGGCGATACAGGCAGGGGGCCACGTCGCGGACACGCGGGACTGGCCGGTGCAGTCGAACGACGAGGACTGGGATCCTGGTGTCCTTACGCAGGTCTGCGGCAGCGTGGCTCGTCTGCGCCGTCGCGCTCGGGAGCACGGCCGCCGCGGATGCCACCGCTCCATCCTCGCCGGCGCGAGGCGCCGCGGACGTGGTGCACGGCGAGGTCCTGGTGGGGTTCCGCCCCGGGGTGAGTGCGCAGGACCGTGCCGCGACCGCGTCGACCGTGGGCGGCACCGTCCGCGCACGCACCGAGGCCTTCGACACGCTCGCCGTGCCGCCCGGCGACGAGGTGCACGCCGCCGCGCGGCTGGCCGTCCAGCGCGAGGTCGCCTGGGCCGAGCCCAACGTCATCCGGCAGGCGCTGAGCGACGACGCCGACGAGATCCCCTGGGGGCTTGACGCCATCCGCGCGCCCCAGGTGTGGGGTGGAGCGACTGGCGCCGGCGTCCGCGTCGCCGTCATCGACAGCGGCGTCGCAGCGCACCCCGAGCTCGCGGGCCGTGTCGAGCCGGGACGGGCGGTCGTGGGGACGGCCGGACAGGACCCCTGCGGGCATGGCACCGCCGTCGCCGGCGTCATTGCGGCTGCGGTCGAGGACGGCGGTACCGCCGGTGTGGCGCCCGACGCGACCATCGTGCCGGTGACCGTGCTGACGTACGACCGATCGACGGGGTCGTGCATCGGTGACGACGCCTCGATCGCCACGGGCATCCGGTGGGCTGCCGATCCTGAGGGAGGTGGCGTCGACGTCATCAACCTGTCGCTGGGCAGCACCGCCCGGACCCGGGTGCTCGCCGAGGCCGTGGCGTACGCCCAGAGCCTGGGGGTGCTGGTCGTCGCGGCGGCAGGGGACTTCGGCAACCTCCTGCCGGTCTACCCCGCCGCGCTGCCTGGGGTGATCTCCGTCGGCGGTGTCCAACGCAACCGCTCGTGGGATCCGGCCGGGTCGTTCGGTGCGGTCGACGTCGCTGCACCGTCCCGCGCGATCAAGGTCCTGCGCGCGCCAGGGGTGCCGGCGGGGCGGATCGGCTCCCTGTGCCCCGACAGCACCGTCTCGTTGTGCGCCAGCGGGACGTCATACGCGGCTGCGCACGTCTCCGGCGTCGCCGCCTTGCTGCTGTCGTCGCCGACTCACGCCGCCATCCTGGCCGACGTGCCGCGGACGTCGTGGCCTATGCCGTTGCGCCAGTGGATCGTCGGCACGACCAACCTGGGGGCACCGCCTTCGCCCGTCGAGCTCGAGCGGGGCCACGGGTTGGTGGACGCCCTGAACGCCGTATCGACAGCCTCGGGGCGGCAGTCCCTGGTGACGTGGTCCGCGCCCGTGCGGGTCATGGCGCCGGCGGCAGCGATGAAGGCGGCACCGGCCGTGGTCAGCGCCCAGCTGCAGGTCACCGACGGGCGCGGGGCGCCGCTGGCCGGCGTCCCGGTCTCTTTCGCCGGTGGCAACGTGACCCCGTCCTCGTCGGCTGAGGTCACCGACGGCGCCGGCCGGGTCGCGGTCGAGGTCCGCCCCGCAGCGGCAGGGGCCGTCGCGACGATCACCGCAACGGCCGGAGGGGTGCAGCTGCCGCTGCAGCTGCTGGTCCTATCACGCGACGACAACGCCCCGGGCGTCAAGCCTCCGGGGCGGCGGTTCTCCGATGCAGTCGACCTCCAGCGCGACCTCAACGACGTCTTCAAGGTGTGGCTGCGTCGTGGCGAGCGACTTGACGCCACCGCCGCGGGCGTCACACGCGACGAGTACGTCGACCTCGCGCTGTGGAGCCCCGGAACTCGCGACGTCACGAACGCGGCCAAGAGTCCCCTGTCGGAGGTGACCACGGCGTTCGAGGTCGACCCCCTGCGGTTGCGGGCACGCGCGTCCACCGACGGCCAGCATCTGCTGGACGTCTCCGGCCATGGCACCTACCGCCTGACCTGGTCGATCTGGTCGCCTGGAAAGATCCAGCGGCTCACGGCCGCGCCCAGCCGCTTCTCGCCCGACGGTGACGGCTATCGCGATGCGACGGTCGTCCGCTGGCGGCAACCGGCCGCGGGCCGCGTCCGCCTCGAGGTCCGGAGCCACGACGGGCGGCTGCGCCGCACCATCGACAAGGGCAACCTGCGCGCAGGTGACCACGCCCAGCGTTGGAACGGCCGGACGAAGGCCGGCGGCGTCCTTCCCAATGGCAGGTACCGCGTCACCGTGGTCTGGTCCAACGCCACCGGCCGGACGTTCTCCACTTCGGTGGCGGTGACCATCCAGGGCGTGCCGTGATCCGGCGCGGCCTTGCCGTTCTCACGCTGGTCGGTGTCCTCGGCACGGCCATGGTGGCCCCGGCGGCGGTGGCGGCCAATCCGCCGGCGCCACTGTTCAGCTTCGTCAGCGCGCCGGACATGTGGAACACCGACGTGGGCGACCTCAGCGGCTCGTCCGGCTTCGCTCCCGCCCCCGGGTTCGTCGAGGGGTCCCCGAACAGCACCAATGAGCACTACGAGGCTGCGACGGACGCCATCCTCGACGAGATCGCGCGGCCTGACCCGGCCTTTGTGCTGGTCGCCGGAGACGCCGTGGAAGGCCGTTGGGACGAGGACGCCGACGGCGCCGCCATGTTCGGTTCCGTCACCGACCTCGCGGGTAAGCGCCGCGCCGTCAACGCCGCAGCCGACCTGTACTACCCGCAGTGGCTGGCCAACTTCGAGCAGCGAGGGTTGGAGGTGCACGCGGCGGTCGGCGACCACGAGCTCGGCGACAACCCGTGGCCGCCGGGTTCGCACCCCGCCGCCCTGGCCCCCGTGTTCAAGCAGGCGTGGGCACGCCACTTCACGCGACCGGGAGGTATCCCGGCGTACTCGCAGCGTCCACACGGAACGCCGTGGGAGGACACGGCGTACGCCATCCGCCGTGGCCCGCTGCTGGTCATCACCGTCGACGTGTTCCACACCGACGGGCTGCGTGTCCGCCCCCTGGTGGCGGGTGGTCAGCTGCGCTGGCTGCGGTCCACGCTGCGGCGCGCGCGCATGGACCCGTCCATCCGGTTCATCGCGGTGCAGGGACATGTGCCGGTCATCGGTCCCGTGCGGTGGCACCGCTCCTCCCGTCTGCACCTGCGTCGCGGTCCCCGCTCGCCGTTCTGGCAGACGCTGCAGAACCACGGGGTCGACCTGTACCTGTGCGGGGAGGTGCACGACACGACGGCGATCCGCCGCGGCGGCGTCTGGCAGATCTCCCACGGCGGAGCGGTGGGTTGGGGCGACCACATGAACGTCCTGGTCGTCGACGTCCACGAGGACCGCCTGGACATGCAACTGCGCACCGCACCCGTGGCGAACGCCGCGCCGGGCCAGTTGCTGTGGCAGACCGGCGACCATCGTCCGAAGTCCAGTCCGATGGTGGGTGAGTTCGCGCAGGTCGGCACGATGACGCTGCACGCCGACCGCACCGTCAGCAACCGCACCGGACGCTTCCTGCCGTACCGGCCCTTCTGAGAACGCTCAGGCGACGTCTTCGAGTTCGACCAATGACGTCTCGAGATGCTCGAGCAGCCGCTGCAGGCTCGGCACCGAACGGCGGCACCCGGTCAGCCCGAACCCGATGCGGTCCGCCCAGCTGGTGCACGTGATGTTCAGCGCCTGCCCGTCGATCGGGATGCTTGCCGGATAGACCCCGTCGAGCTCCGCGCCGTTCCAGTACAGCGGCTGTCGCGGACCCGGGACGTTGGAGATGACGATGTTGAACGGCGGCCGGCGCAAAGCCTCGAACCGGAACAGCGGGCCCAGGCTGAGCGGCGCGAAGCTCATCGCGCTCAGCAGCAGGACACCGGCCTGGTTCAACCCCTCGAGCTGCAGCTTGCCCTGCTGTGCCGACTCGTGGATGAGCCCGAACCGCTCCAGCGGGTCGGCCAGATGGGTGCCCAGGTTGCACAGGATGAGTCCGACGCGGTTGCCGCCGTCGTCATCGTCGTCCTCGCCCCGCAGAGAGACCGGAACCATGGCGACCAGTGGGTCCTCCGGCAGGGCGTTCAGGTCATCCATGTAGCGCCGCAGCGCCCCCGCTGACATCGCGAGGACCACGTCGTTGAGCGTGCCCCCCAGCCCCTTGCCGACGTGGCGCAGGCGCTCCAGCGGCCACGATTCCGCAGCGAACCGCCGGGCACCCGTGATCGGCACGTTGAACATCGACGGCGGCGCCCGGAACGGAAACGTCGCCGCCTCGTCCACGAACGAGCGCCCCAGTGACCGCAGGGCTTCCTCGCCGGCGCCGACCGCGCCCTTCGCGCCCTCGACCGCCTGGCTGACGATGCCGCCAGCGACATCGAGCAGGCCGCGGGAGCTTCGGGTACGCCCCGACGACGGTCGTGGGCGCTCGGCCAGCGGGGGCGGCATGTCGCGCTCGTCGGGGTCGGTGCTCAGGCTCTGCTCGAGCAGACGCATGGCCGCGACGCCGTCCATCATCGCGTGGTGGATCTTCGTGTACGTGGCGAAGCGGCCGTCGGCGAGCCCCTCGATCAGGTGTGCCTCCCACAGCGGCCGCGTCCGGTCCAGCAGGGTGCCGTGCAAACGCGACACCAAGGCCAGCAGCTCGCGGATGCGGCCGGGGTGCGGCAGGGCCGAGTGGCGGACGTGGTACTCGAGGTCCAAGTCGGCATCGTCCTGCCAACGCCACACGCCCACGCCACCCAGCGGCCGTACCGGACGCCGGCGAAGGCGTCGTCTGATGTCACCGTGTTCAAGGGCGGTGCGGTACAGATCGGCCACATGGGTGGGGCCTGCGTCCTCCGGTGGACGGTACAGGTGGAGCCCACCGACGTGCATGGGGTGTTCGCGCGCCTCGGCGATCAGGAACACCGCGTCGGTCAAGGGCATGACACTCATGGAACGCTCTCCGGGCGCAGGGGCTGGGCGCCGAGGTTTCTACCCCGACCGGCGGTCCTGATTCAGCCGGTCGTGACCGGCATGCGGTCACTTCCCGCGTCCGGAGCCTGGGGGAGCGGCACCGGCGCGGGTTCTCCGCCGCCCGGATCGAGGCGGAACGGCGGGTAGACGTCGGTCATCAAAGCGGCGTAGGCGATCACCCGGTACACCCACCGGTTCAGTCCCATGACGAGCTCGAACAGGGCACGGGGGTAGCGAGCGGTGAACAGCAGCACCACGCCGGCGATCAGCACCAGCAGCCCGATGAGTCCGCCGCCGGTGGTCATCACCGGCCACGCCTGCTCGTTGCCCTGCCCGGCGCTCCACGCGGTGCCACCGCCGGCGAGGATCGCGACGACGAGGTAGTGCGGCAGGGCCAGCAGCCACCACTTGACCAGCACCAACCCGCGCGACAGCCGCGAGGGGTACGTGACGTCCAGCTGTGCGGGATAGTCAGGCGCGTCGAAGGCAAACGGCGGGTAGCGATCGGTGGCCAGGGCGCCGTGGACGTAGAAGGCCACACGCCACGTCCACCGCAGGACTCCGACGTTGAAGTCGAAGATGCCGCGCGGGTAGCGACCAGTGAAGAGGATCGCGACCCCTGCGGCGGCAGTCAGCACGACGAAGGCCAACCACAAGAAGGCAAGGACGACGAAGTGGGGGATCGCAAGGATCCACTTGACCAGCCACATCCAGCGGCTCAGGGGCTCGTCGAGCGCACCGGTGAGCACCAGCGGATAGACGCGGTCAGCCGGTGCCGGCACCCCCTGCCGCCGGGAAGGCGCCACCGCCTCGGTGGCGTCCGTGCGCGCCAGGGCCACCACCAGCAGCGCGGCCGCTGCGGCCCCGAGCACCAGCGCCCCCACCAGCAGCCCGAGACCGACGGGGAGCATCAGCGATGACTGGATCCCCGCGGTGGCGGTGACGTCGACGTCTGCCCCGGCGTCGGCGTTCATCACGACCAGGGCCCACCGTCCGGGGGTCAGGCTCCAGCGCACCGTCTGGGTCCGGGGTCCCGAGGCCGCCGCGTCCCAGAAGTCCTGGCGCGCGGGCGGCGCGGGGGTCGCCGAGCCCTGGTGCGTGCGGTACCGGGCGCCGCGGTCGTCGAGTCGAGTGACCTCGTCGCGGGGGACCCCCTCCAGGTACGCACGGACGTCGTCGACCTCAGCGATCCCGACGAAGATGTCGTCCCCGGACCTGGTCGACTCGACGGTGACACGCACGTCGAAGGTCCCCACCCACGGCACCCAGTCGCCGGGCCGTGCCTGCAGGTCGACCTCTTCGGTGGTCACGGCGTGCCCGCTGCTCGACAGCGTGAACTCGGGGCTGGTGAGGAACCCGTCGGCGTCACGGTCGACGGCGTAGACGCCCACCATGCCGACGCCGGTAGCGGCCACCCCCAGGGCCGCCAGTCCGATCAGGAGTCCGCTGACCAACGCAACGATCTTCCCAGCCGTCATCTCGACCGCCTCCGATGTCCTGGCTTCCGCACGAATCGCACCGCAATCGTGCGCGCCGGCCGGGCTGCGGCACAGCGCCGGATGGCCTGAAAGGCCCTGTCCGATCGGCCCATTGCCCCTCGCGGCCGCGAATGCCTCGGAAGACCATAGTGGGGTGGTCGGGGCATTCGTACCTCCGCCGCGCCCCGCTTGCACGAAGGGACTGTTCATGCACACCGCCGTCGGCCTGCGCTTCCTGCGCACGCTCGCGCAGTTGGGCGACGCCACACCCGATTACCTCGAACCGACCGAGGTCAGCTGCCAGCCGGGCAACGCGGAGGAAAGGCCCACGTAGGCTAGGCCGCGTGCCGTCCGACGCAGCCGCTGAGACCTCCGCCGCCGGGAACACCACCGGCTCGCCGTCGCTGCGCGGTTCCGCCACCGCAGCACGGCTTCGCGACGCGGCGCGCGCGGCGTTCGCCGACCTGGGTTGGCAGGCCACCCGCGTCCAGGACGTCGTCCAGCGCGCCGGCGTGAGCCACGGGACGTTCTACACGTACTACGAGAACAAGGCAGCGGTCCTCGACGACCTGGTCCGCAACAGCCAGGCGGACCTGGCGGCCTTGGCCGCGAGACCGTGGGAGGCCGACGACGTCCGCAGCGCCCTGCAGGGGATCATCGGCGGGTTGATCGACCTGTACGCCCGCGACGCGCCCATCCTGCGCAGCTGGCTCGAGGCCGCGCGGGACGAGCGGCGCTTCTCCGACCTGTACCTGGAGCTGCGGGCGCTGTACATCGACCGGGTGGCCGAGAACCTCGTCACGGTTGTGGCGATGTCCGGTCACCCGTCGGCGACGCCCATCCGGACCATCGCGTCCGCCCTGGTCGCGATGGTCGAGCAGTTCTGCTACTGCTGGCTGGTCCTGGGTGAGCAGCACGACCGCGACGACGTCGTCGACGCGCTGGTGCTGGTGTGGGGCAGCACGCTCAACGCCCTGGCGGGATTCCCGCTCGTGCGGTCGTAGGCGATCACGCCCCGACGGCGTGCGCCCCGCCGTCGACGTGCACCACCTCGCCGGTGACCGCCGGCAACCAGTCCGACAGCAGCGCGCACACGGCCCGCCCCACCGGTTGGGCGTCGGTCACGTCCCATCCCAGCGGCGCGCGCTCGGGCCACAGGGCGGTGAAGCGGTCGAACCCGTCGATCGACCGGGCGGCCATGGTCCGCAGCGGACCGGCGGCGACGAGGTTGACACGGGTGCCCTGGGGTCCGAGGTCCCGCGCGACGTACCGGCAGCACGACTCCAACCCGGCCTTGGCGACGCCCATCCAGTCGTAGCCAGGCCATGCCACCGACGCGTCGAAGTCCAACCCGACGATGGAACCGCCGCCGGCCTGCTTCAGCAACGGTGCCATCGTTGCCGCCAGTGACGCGAACGAGTACGTCGAGACCTGTACCGCGGTCGCCACGTCCTCCCAGGGCGTACGCAGGAACGCGCCGCCGAGGGCCGACTGGGGCGCGAACCCAATGGCGTGCACCAGCCCGTCCAGTCCTCCCCAGCGGCCGTCGATGTCGGCCGCGGCGGCAGCCAGGTGCTCGTCAGACGTCACGTCGAGCTCCACGACGTCAGGCGTGCGCGGCAGCCGGGTCGCCACCTTCTGCGTGATCGACAGCCCCCTGCCGAAGCCCGACAGCAGCACCTCGGCGCCGGCCTGCTGGGCCGTCTGGGCAACGGCGAATGCGATCGACGCCTCGGTCAACACACCGGTCACCAGCACCCGCTTGCCCTCAAGGATCATGGATCGTCACCTCGCGCGTCGTCACTGGGGCAGGTTGTCGTGGCGAAAGCCCGGCCGGACCGCGCCGCGCAGCCCCGCAAGGGTGTTGACCAGCACCGACCGGGTCGCGTCCGGCGTGATCACCTCATCGATCGACAGGCGCTCCGCCGGGATGTGCGGCGCCATGGCCTCCTGGCGGTACCGGCCGACGAGCTCGTCACGGCGCGACGGGTCGGCGGCCAGCTCACGGCGATAGATCACGTCGACCGCGCCCTCGGCGCCCATCACCGCCAGCTCGGCGCCGGGCCAGCTGAACACGGCGTCGGCGCCCAGCGACCGGGAGCTCATCACGATGTACGCCCCTCCGAAGGCCTTGCGCAGCACCACCGTGACCAGCGGCACGGTCGCCTCGGCGTACGCGTACAACAGCTTCGCCCCTTTGCGGATGATGCCGCCTGCCTCCTGGCCGGTGCCCGGGAGGAATCCGGGGACGTCCACCAGCGTCACGATCGGCAACCCGAAGGCGTCGCACATCCGGACGAACCGCGCCGCCTTCTCGCTGGCGGCGATGTCCAGGCAACCGGCGAGGTGGTCAGGCTGGTTCGCGACCACCCCCACCGCATGGCCGTCGACGCGCGCGAACCCGACGACGATGTTCCGGGCGAAGCGCTCCTGCAGCTCCAGAAAGCTGCCGCCGTCGACCAGTCCCCGCACGATGCCGCGCACGTCGTAGGGCAGCCGGTGGTCGGCGGGGATCGACGGCAGCGGATCGGGTGCCTGTGGCGCGAAGACCGGCGGCGCGTCCCAGCACGACCCGGGAAGGTAGTCCAGCACGCGGCGGGCCAGGTCCAGCGCGTCTGCGGTGTCCTCCGCCACGAGGTGCGCGACCCCTGACGCCTCGGCGTGCATGTCAACGCCGCCCAGCTGCTCGAGGGTCACGTCTTCGAACGTGACGGCCTTCACCACGCGCGGGCCGGTCAGGAACATGTACGCGTCGGAGCGGCGCATGATGACGATGTCGGTCAGTGCGGGCGAGTACACGGCGCCGCCGGCGCACGGCCCGAGCACCACGCTGATCTGGGGCACCTTGCCCGACAGCGCCACGTTGCGGTGGAAGATCGCCCCGTAGCCGTCAAGCGCGGCGACCCCCTCCTGGATCCTGGCGCCACCCGAGTCGAGCAGCCCCACGACGGGGGACCGGGCCCGCTGCGCCTGGTCGAGAAGGCGGGCGATCTTCGTGGCGTGCATCTCGCCCAGCGAGCCGCCCAGCGCCGTCGGGTCCTGCGAGAACACGTTGACCACACGGCCGTTGACCCGACCCGTCCCGGTCACCACGCCGTCGCCGGCGGGGCGCTTGCGCTGCATGTCGAACGCGTGCACGCGGTGCCGTGCCTGGCTGCCGAACTCCGTGAACGTGCCCTCATCGGTCAGGGCGTGCACGCGGGCCAGCCGGTCGGCCGCGACGTCGACGGGGGTCACGCCGCGGTCACCACCAACACGGCGTTCTGCCCACCGAAGCCGAACGAGTTGGACATCGCAGCCGGGACGGCCTGTTCACGAGGCGCTTTCGCCACGACGTCGACATCCACCTCGGGATCGCAGCTGTCGAGGTTGGCCGTCGGTGGGACCAGCCCGTGCTCCACGGTCAGCACGGTGAAGGCCGCCTCGATCGCGCCGGCAGCGCCCAAGGCGTGGCCGGTCACGCCCTTCGTCGAGGTGATGCTCACCTCGTCCCCAACGACTGCACGGACGGTCCGGGCCTCGGCCACGTCGTTCAGCGGCGTCGACGTGCCATGAGCGTTGACGTGCACGATGTCGTCGGGTGCCAGGCCGGCATCGGCGATGGCGGTGCGCATCGCGCGCGCTGCGCCGGCGCCGTCAGGGTCGGGGGCGGTGATGTGATGCGCGTCGGCAGAAGCCCCGTACCCCGACACGCGGGCGCGCACCCTGGCACCGCGGGCGGTCGCGTCGGCGTCGCGTTCGAGCACGAGCACGCCGGCGGCCTCCGCGGCGACGAAGCCGTCGCGGTCGGCGTCAAACGGTCGTGAGGCTGACGGCGGGTCGCTCGTGCGGCGCGACAGCGCACCCATCTGGGCGAACCCGGCGATCGACAGCGGCGTCAGCCCTGCCTCCGTGCCGCCGGTGAGGACGACGTCGGCCGCGCCGGCGCGGAGCAGGTCGCGGGCGACGCCGATCGCGGTGGCGCCGGAGGCGCAGGCCGTGGCGGTGACCAGGTTCGGCCCCAGGGCCCCCAGCTCGATCGCCAGGTGCCCGGCCACCATGTTGGGCACGAGCATGGGGATGAGCAGCGGACTGACCTTCGTCGGTCCGCTGTCGAGCATGCGTGCGTGCTGCTGCTCCCAGGTGGCGGCACCCCCCATGCCGCAGCCCATCACGACGCCCACACGGGCGCCGTCCCAGGTGGCGGGGTGCAGGCCGGCGTCCGTGACGGCCTCGGCCGCGGCGACAAGGGCCAGCTGGACGAACCGGTCCAGCCGTCGTGACGCCTTGCGGCCCAGCAGCTGCTCGGCGTCGAAGCCAGGGACCCGGCACGACATGTCCACGGGCACACCGTCCAGCGACGGGTCCGTCGCTGCGGTGCCCGTACCGGCCAGGACGCCGGCCCAGCTGGCGTCGACGCCGATGCCGGCCGGCGTCACCAGGCCGAGACCCGTGACGGCGACGTCGCGTTGCGCGGCAGTCACGCCGTGGCCGCCCCGACGCCCTTGGTCTCCAGCAGCGCGACGGCGTCGCCGACGGTGCGCAGCCCCTCGGCCTCCTCGTCGCCGATGCGGACACCGAACTCCTCCTCGGCGCCCAGGGCGAACTCGACCAGGTCCAGCGAATCCAGGTCCAGCTCTTCGAACGTCGCCTCGGGACTGATGTCGTCCTGGGCCACGCCCAGGCGGTCGACGAGGATGGTGCTGATGCGGTCATAGGTGCTCATGGCAGTGCCTTTCCTTGGTTGGGTTTCGTTCGTGGTCAGCGCCGCGCCAGGTCGGGCCAGCGCACCAGCGCCGAGCCCCAGGTCAGCCCAGCACCGAAGGCCGTCAGCAGCACGAGCGCTCCGGCAGCCGCGCCGGCGTCGTGCAGGTCGGCCATCGCCAGCGGCACGGACGCGGCGGTGGTGTTGCCGAAGCGGTCGACGTTGACGACGCACCGCTCGGGTGCGATGCCGAGGCGGCCGGCGACGGCGGAGAGGATCCGTGCGTTGGCCTGGTGCGCGACGAGGTGGTCGACGTCGGTTGCCGCGACCCCGGCTGCCGCCAGCAGGCGGCTGCACGACGCCGCCATGCCGGTCACCGCCTGGCGGTACACCTCGCGGCCGTCCATTCTCAGGTAGTGCCCGCCGTGCAGGACGGTCGTCAGCTCTGCAGGGAGGCGTGACCCGCCGGCGTCCACGGCCAGCAGGTCCGCGCCCTCACCGTCTGCTCCCAGGTCGAGGGCCGTGACCGCACCCGGCCCGTCGTCGCCGGCCTCGACCACCACGGCGCCGGCGCCGTCGCCGAACAGCACGGCGGTGTTGCGATCGTCGGGGTCGACCACCCGCGACATCACGTCGGCGCCGATCAGCAGGACGCGGCGGGCGGCGCCGGCGCGTACGAGCGCGTCGGCCACGGCCAGCCCGTAGACGAATCCTGAACAGGCGGCGTTGAGGTCGAAGGCCAGTCCCGCGGGCAGACCCAGGCGGGTCGCGACGGTCGGCGCGCTCGGTGGGCAGACACGGTCCGGCGTCATGGTGGCCAGCACGACGGCGTCGGCGTGGGTGTCGCCGCTGGACTTCAGGGCCTCGGCGCCGGCTTGCGTCGCGAGGTCGGCGGTTGCGATGCCGGCCGGCGCCACGTGGCGCTGGGCAATGCCCGTGCGCGAGCGGATCCACTCGTCGGAGGTGTCCAACCGGGAGGCCAGATCGGCGTTGGTGACAACTTCCGAAGGCACCGCGGTGCCCAGCCCGGCGATCACCGCGCGCATGCGTCCCCCAGGCTCGCCCACAGCAGGGCCTGCCCCGCCGTCACCAGCTGGCCCGGGAGCGCAAGCAGCCCGGCGACGTGCAGGTCGGCGGGGCAGCGCACCTCGACTTCGCGGCCTCGGCTGCCCGTCAGGACTGCGAGCAGATCACCGCGCAGCACGGAGCCGCTGGTCACATGCGGCCGGAACCGGCCGTTGGCGGGGGCGACCACCAGCCGCAGCCGCTCGGCGGTCGAGTCAGCCAGGG
>DATLGM010000129.1:0-5250 GCA_035540515.1 Egibacteraceae bacterium
CCGCGGCGGTGACTACTTCGGGCCCCGCGGGCCCGCCGAGCTGTGGGGGCGGCCCACCCGGGTCGGCAGCACCCGGGCCGCACGCGACCCCGACGCCGCGCGCCGGCTGTGGGCGCTGTCGGAGTCGCTGACCGGCGTGACCTACGGGGTGCCGGCCGTCGGCGGCTGAGGCGCTCCGGCGGCCGGGTGTGCCTTGTCGCGGTGCAGGCGGTACCACAGCGCTAGGTGCCCCAGGATCCCGAGCACGAGGATGCCGGTGGCAGCCCACTGTCCGTAGGCCGCGGCCACCAGCGCCGCGAGGGCGGCTGCTGCCACCAGCACACCGCGCATGGTGTTGATCGTCGCCATCGCCGCCTCGTCTGTCGTCGGTAGGGCGCCCACCACCCTACGACCTGCGGCGCCTCAGTTCAGCGTCGGGTCGGCCGAGATCGTCGAGAACCACCCGCCCTGACGAGACAGCACGCGCACCCACAGCGCTTCGGGATCGTCAGCGAACACGTCGTCGGGTTCGGGGGTGACCACGAACCAGCCACCGGACTCGATCTCGTCCTCCAGCTGCCCGCCGCCCCAGCCCGCGTAGCCGGCGAACAGCCGCACGCCGTCCACCTCGCCACCAACCGTGTCCGGCTCGGCGCGCAAATCGACGATGCCGACCCCCGGGATCACCGGTTGCAGCGTGCTGCTGGACGCCGCCGACCGGGCCAGGGCGACCACCGCCTCCGGCTGCACCGGCCCCCCGACGAAGACCATGGCCGGGTGCGTCGCCAGCGGCTCCCACGGTGGCAGCGCGACGCCGACGGGCGTGGCGCTGGGCCGGTTGATCACGATGCCCAGACCCCCGACGTCGCTGTGGTCGAGCATGAACACAACCGTGTGGGCGAAGTTGGGGTCGACCAACCCCGGGGTCGCGACGACCAGGTGACCGCGAAGGGATCCGTCATCCATCGGCGCTCCGCTCAGCGCCCGTCGGCCAGGATGGCCGAGGCCGTCCGTCGCGCCAGCGCCATGCAGGTGACCATCGGGTTGACCCCTGCCGCCGTCGGGAAGGCGCTGGTGTCGCCGATCCACACACCACGTGTGTCGTGCAGCCGGCCCTCAGGGTCCGCCACGCTGGTGTCCGGGTCCGTCCCCATCCTGGCCGAGCCCATCTGGTGGGCGCTGCCGACGACCCGGAACGGCAGCCGCATCGGGATGTTCGCGGCCCGTTGGACGAAGTCATCGAGGTCCTCGCCGCGGCGCCACAGGTTCAGCGTGGCGGGGGCGATGTCCAGGATGGCCTTCGCGCCGGCGGCCTGGTGCACCTGGGCGGTGGCGCGCAGCGCCTCGTACAGCGTGGCGATGTCGTGGTCATCGTCGAGGGGATACGTCACCACGCTGTCGCCCGCCTCGTCGACGGTGACCCGGCCACCGCCATGGTCACGGATCAGCCCGATCAGGGTCGAGGCCCGGCCGAGGCGGCTCATGACCACCTTGTGGAAGCGCCCGCCGTGCCACGGCAGGCTGCCACCCATGTACGCGGGCCCGTACTGCACACCCTCGATGAGAAATCCGTGCTCGGGCCGGCAGAACTCGTCGATCAGCCGGGCGTGGGGTGCCCCCCACCACGCGCGCTGGTCATCGTCGTAGAAGGCCGCCACCGGAACGACGGGGTGCAACCGGAGGAAGCGGCCGGCTGCCGGGCCGCCGATACCACTGCGCAGCAGGACTGCCGGGGTCTCCAGGGCGCCGGCGGCGACGACCACGGTCGGCGCGTTGACCCGCACGTGCCACTGTCGACCGTCGTGGCCGGTTGCCACCGCATCGACGCCGGTGGCCACCGAGGCAGCGGTGCTGACGCGCACCGCCTTGGTCTGCACGAGCAGGCGCGCCCCGGCCTTGGCCGCATCCACCAGGTAGGTGTTGAGCGTGCCGCGCTTGGCGCCGCTGCGGTCACCGAAGCCCATGTGGCCGGCGGTCTGCGGGTCGTAGCGGTTGGTGTCGGTGTTGCGCCGCACACACCGCACCGACCATCCCATGGCGTCGGCGCCGTCCTGCATGACCGAGTTCGGGCCGTTGGCGTGGCTGCAGTCCTCGGTGGCGTCAATGCGCCGCAGCACCTGTTCGAGGTGGTCGTCGAACGCCGGCGAGTCGACGTCCTTCAGACCGTGGACCTCGGCCCACTCGCGGCGCAGCCACGTCGGAGGCAAGACGCAGTTGGTCCAGTTGATCGTCGTGCCGCCACCCAGCGCGGCGCCGGCCCCGATCTTGACCCGGTCGTCGTCGGACATCGCCCAGGTCCCGCGCCAGTACATCCGGTCGTAGGCGTCGAGCTCGTTGGCCGGGAAGCTGTGCTCCTCGTAGTGCCCGCCGGCTTCGAGCACGACGACCTCGAGCCCTGCATCGGCGAGGGTGCCAGCGATGACGCCGCCTCCCGCGCCCGAGCCGATGATGCAGACGTCAGCGGTGATCTCGGTGTCGGCCGAGATCACCTCGGGCGACAGCAGCGGCCGGTCCTGGGGCGGGTCGATCGCCGGCGGTCCGGGGTACTCCAGCACCTCCCAGTTGGGGTTGGGGTCCGCGCCGTTCTGCGAGCCGTAGAACAACCCGATCGTCATCGTCGCCAGGCCACGCAGCCCGCGGCCGAGGTCGTTCTCGCGATTGATCAGCGACCGCAGCATCCCGTCGCGCGCGGCCAGTGGGAGTCGCGCGAACCCGCTGACCGCCAGCAGGTCGAGCAGCTGCAGCAGGCCGTCGCGCTCCTCTGGCTTCAGCCTCGTCTCGATCACGCCGGCGCAGGCGAGGTCGACATCGAGGTCGGACGGGGTGCGCAGCCAGAACCCGCCCAGCGGCGGGGCGTGCTGGGGCGGCCGGACCGGTGGGACGAAGGTCTCGCACACCGCCGCCAGCGCGCGCAGACGCCGCGCGCCGCGCACGTCGTCCTGCCACCGTCGTCCGACGTCGACGAGCTCTTGCATGAACGACCGTCCTGTTCGTGGGGTCACAAGCCTGCCACGGATGGTCGGTGTCGATACCCGTAGGCTGCATCCGATGACGCGGACACGTGACCGGTCGGCGGTCGCCCGCGGCGTGCTGCTGGGGACGTTCGTCGGCGACGCGCTCGGCGCGCGCTGGGAGGGCTCGCCAGCCACCGACCTCGACGGGGGCCGCGACCGGCTTGACCGGTCGCTGTCCGCGGCGACGCTGACCTACACCGACGACACGCAGCTGACGCTGGCGCTCGCCGAGCACCTGTGCGACCACGTCGAGGTCGATCCCGCGCGTTTGACCACCACCTTCGCGGAGCACTTCGAGCCGCATCGCGGCTATGCCAGAGGGATGTTCGGCCTGGTCGAGGCGTGGCAGGCAGGATTGCCCGTCGAGCAAGCGGCCAGGGCAGTGTTCCCCGACGGGTCCTTCGGCAACGGGGCGGCGATGCGCGTGGCGCCCGTCGGCGTCGTCCTGGTGGACGCACCGGTCGACATCATCGACGCTGCTCACCGGCAGGCCGCCGTCACTCATGCCCACCCGATCGGGATGGACGCCGCGGGCGCACAGGCGCACGCGGTCGGCCTCGCCGCCCGGACAGGGGCGTTCGGCCTCGCTGAGCTGCGCGACGTCATCGACGTCTGTCGCACCGACGAGCTGCGGCGGGCGATGACGGTGGCGGCGGAGCTGGCGGCTGCCGGCGCGTCGCTGCCCGAGGTCGAGCAGCGCCTGGGCACGGGTGTCCTGGCTGACCAGTCCGTGCCCACGGCGCTGTGGGTCGCCGCCGTCGCCGAGGACCTGCCCACCGCAGTCACGACGGCATTGGCGCTGGGCGGCGACGTCGACACCATCGCCGCGATGGCGTGCGCGGTGCTGGGCGCGGCGTGCACCGACGCCGCGATTCCGCCGACCTGGCTGGGGAAGCTGGAGGACGGGGTGCGGGGCCGCAGCTACGCCGTGGCGCTCGCCGCCAGACTCGTGGCCTAACTCACTTCACGCAGCGCATCTGGCTGAACGAGCACGGTGCCGACGCCGGCTGCAGGCGGTCGACATGCCGCAGCGGGATCTGGGGCAGCAGCAACCGCGACGGCTTGGCGGGGTCGATGTGCAGCGTGTTGACACCCGGGAGCGTCTTCTGGATGTACATGTAGTCGTTGTCGTCCGCGGGAGGTGCGTGCACCTTCATCACCAGCTCGTGGCCCTTGCGCAGGACATGGCCCACCGGGAAGATCTCGATCTGGTACGTCGTCTGCTCGCCGGGCGTGGTCAGCAGCTGCGGGTTGGTGTGGGGCCGCCAAGGGCGGTACACCCGCCGGTCGCGGGTCCGATCGGACAGCGCGGTGGTGATGGCCCGGTGGCTGGCGCGCAGCATGCCTCGCTGCAGGTACAGCATCTCGCCGGACGGGGCGCGGTCGATCAGCTGCACGAACAGCTCGGTGTCGGGTGCGCTGGAGGAGATCTCCAGGCGGGCCGCCATCGGACCGGCGATGACCATGTCACGCGGGGCGGTGTAGGTGAACTCCAGCTCGTCGGGTCCGTTCGGTGAGCTGAACTCACCGCCGTTGTCCTTGCCGGCCTGGTAGCTGTAGGACTGCCGGCGGGAGCCATTGGCCCACGACGCCGTTCCCTCGCGCAACCGCGAGCGGTTGAACGTCATCGACCCGTCGCTGTTGAGGTACAGGTCACGCCAGCGCGTCTGGCGCAGCGGGTACCGGTTCGAGTCGATGATGCCCTCGAACGTCCCGTCGGTCTTGTTGCCCAGCAGGACCCGGGCAGACGACGTCACCTCGTTGCGGGGACCGAACTGCCGGCGCAGGTTGCCCACCCCCGGGTAGTGGTTGCGGCCGCGCATCCAGTAGTCGATCCACGCGAGCCGGTCGCGTCGGACGTTGGGCGAGGTCTGCGTCCCGTGGTCGCCGTTGGTCAGCACCAACCGCCGCGAGATGCTGCGGGGCAGCTTCTCGAACAGGTGCGCCGGGCCCCGGGGGCCGGTCTGCTCGTCCTGGTAGGCGCCGGTGATGTGGATCGGCACCTGGATCCGCTCGATGTGGGTGATCAGCGAGCGCGACCGGTACCAGTCGTTGTCGGTGTCGGCCAGCCCCTGGACCAGCGGGTCGTTGGTCGCGGTCCGCGACTTGAACACCTGGTTCTCGGCGCACTCGCGCTGGGGGTCGGGGAACATGCCGCCACCCACACCGCCGCCGACGTCGTAGGCCGGCCGGACGGCTCCGGTCCACAGCAGCGGGAACCCGTAGTTCGTCACGCCGCCGGGGTACACGATCCCCC
>DATLGM010000130.1:0-16569 GCA_035540515.1 Egibacteraceae bacterium
CTGCCCACGGCGAACGCCTGGGATTGCGTCGCCACCCCCATCTGACCGGTGCGGTCGTCTCGGGCGATGATGGAATACGTCATCAGCGACTCCTGGCGTCGAGGAGGTGCAGGGCGAGCGAGTCGACGTGCTGCTCCCCGCACCGGCACCGCCACCGTAGCCAGGGTGGACGCGGAACCGTCAGTCGCGCCGGCCGATCACCGTCCCCGCGGCATCTGGGGCATCACCGTCGCCACAGCAGTCGGCCACTTGCGTCCAGGACACGGACCTTCGTGCCGCGGCGCGTGAACACCATGGCGACCACCTCGGCGCGCCGATCACCGGTCAGGTCCGCGCCGCGCGGCCACACGAACTCCACACCTTTGGCGCTCAGCGAGTGCCGCCACAGCGCCGAGCCGTTGCGACCGTCGCGCGCGACCAGCCGCGTTGTGCCGCCCTTGGCCCGGCGGGTGGAGATCAGATCGTCGCCCCGACGGTCCAGCGACGCGTACAGCGGCGAGCCGACCGCTCCGCTGAAGGCCTTCACACCCGTGCGGGAGCGCACGACGCCACGCTCGACGACCTTCTTCCCGCTCGCGCCGTACAACTCGATCTCATGGCCCGCGTCGGCAACCCGGTCGCGGTCCACGTCTCCGACCAGGCCCATACCGCCCATCGCGAAGTAGCCGCCCGACGGCGTGCGCACGGTGTAGGACTTGGCCCACAGCCGTCGGCCGCTGCCGCTGATGGCGACATAGCGGTAGCCCAGCGCCCGCAGCGTCCAGATGTCGTCGACCGTCAGCACGTCGGCCCGACCGTCACGGTCGATGTCGCCCACGGCCCACGCACCACCCGTCTGGCGGCTCCACTGGGCGGCGCCGTCGCTGCCAGAGACAACGGTTGCCTGAATCGGCTGGTCGGCCCAGAAGTCGAACCCGTACACCAGCACATCGCCGACACCGTCGCCGGTGGTGTCGCCCGCCGCTTCCAGCCAGACCGCCGGCGCGCTGTCGAACTGCTGGCTCCACAGCGGCCGGCCGTCGACTCCACGCTGCGCCGTCAGGCTCACCCGCGTCGCGGCCGAGGAGGCAACGACGACGTCGCGCAGACCGTCCCCGTCCAGGTCACCCACGAGGCCGGCGGCCGGCGCGTCGTCGGTGGAGGAGGCCTGCGCGACCGAGGCGGTGTGACCAGTTGCGCCCTGGATGACCTCGACGGTGGTCTTACCGCCGGCGCCGGCCGAGTACGCCAGATCTGTGACGGACACCACGACGTCGTCGCCCCGATCGACCGCAGGCCCCACCCCGACGACGTCGACCAGACCGGTCGCGCTGAACGCCGCCGCGGAGGCGCTGAGCGTGCCGTCGTACGTTCGGCTCCACCGGACGGTGCCGTCGGGGTCAACCGCGTGCAGCGTCGTCGTCATGGTCGCGGACCAGGTCGCCTCGTTGTCCGCAACGTCGGAGAACGCGCGCGTCACCAGCAGCACCCCCGCGGAACCGCGCCCGCGCAGCGGTTGCACTGACGGGTAGACGTCCGGGCCGGTCGCCAGGTCCAGGCGCCACAGACGTACGCCGGTGCTGCCCTTCAGCCCCAGGAAGCGCACGCCGTCCTGCGTGATGCGTGCGGCCACGACGTCCCGGCGCTTGTCACCGTCGAGGTCACCGACCGGAGCGACGTCGGCGTCGAACGCGCGGAACGACTGCGGTTCGCTTTCGACCGTCTCCTCGCCGGATGTCGGCGCCCCCGCCATGACTGCGCGCACTTGGTCGGCTGTCGTGGCGCGCCGCAGCGCCGCAGCCACCGGCAGCGCCACAACTCGATGCACACCGTCGGGAGTGGCGGTCGCGGACGTGACCTGCGGACGCCCCCCCGCCACGACCCGCACGGCCGGCGCCACGGTCTGCGGCTGGGCGACCGCCCCGCCGGGCGGCAACAGCAGCGCCGCCGACACCCCCAACGCCACGAATCTCGATGACCGCCTCATGACGTCCCCCACGCGTCGGTGCGCGCCTGAGTGGCACGCCAGCACAGGAGGAGTTCGGCGCCGCGCGGCTCGGCTCCTGCCTGAGGCGGCCCGCGCGGCCTTTTCTGCGGGCAGCCGCATGGTTAGCGTGGCAGCGTGTCCGTCAGCCGGTTCGTGCGTCCGTTGCCCCTGACGCACCTGAGCCACCACGCGGGCACCCTCCTCGTTCTCCTGGGGGGGACGCTCGTCGTTCCGGCGGCCGTAGCGCTCCTGCTCGCCGATGGGGTCCAGGCCGGCGTGTTCACCGGCGTGGCGGCTGGAACGGCGGCACTGGGGTGGCTGCTGCGCCGGGCACCGCGGCGTGCCTTGGGTCTGCGGGAGGCGATGGCCCTGACGGCCGCCGCCTATGTGCTGTTCGCGTTGGCCGGGGCGACCGCCTTCTTGCGGGTGGCAGGGCCGACCGATGCGTTCTTCGAGGCCATGTCCGGTTTCACGACCACAGGGCTGACGGTGATGGATGTCGAGGCCTTGCCACGCAGCCTGCTGTTCTTCCGCGGGTACAGCCAGTGGCTGGGAGGCGCCGGGATCATCGTGCTGTCCCTGGTGGTCCTGGCGGGCCCCGGCAGCGCCGGCGCCAAGCTCTACGCCGCCGAGTTCGGCCAGCAGAACCTCATGGGCAACGTCGTTGCGACCGGCCGGATCGTGATCGGCATCTACGCGGCCGTCACCGCCGCCGGCATTGTTGCGCTGTGGGCGGCCGGAGCGGGTGCGTTCGACGGTCTGGTCCATGGGCTGTCGCTGGCCTCCACCGGCGGGTTCACCCCGTTTCCCGACAGCTTCGCCGCCTACGACGCCGCCCCGGTGGCCGCTGCCGCCGGGGTGTTCATGGCGATCGGGGCGACGAGCCTGCCGCTGGCCGTCATCGTGTGGCGACGCGGCTGGCGGCGGCTTACCGACGACGCACAGCTGCGCACGCTCGTCGTGCTCATCGCCGTCGGGACGGCCGCTCTCGCCCTGTTCGGCGCCGGGCCGGACCAGGGCCTTGCTGCCGGCGCGTTCCATGCGACCTCGGCGGTGACGACCACCGGCTTCCAGATCAGTGACCCCGCCGAATGGACGGATGGGGCGCGGCTGACGACTGCGGGGCTGATGATCGTCGGCGGTTCCCTGGGCTCGACGGCCGGTGGCATCAAGCTGCTGCGGCTGGTGATCATCCTTCGGGTGGTCTCATGGGCGGTGTCGCGCGCGCTGCTGCCGGCGCAGGCGGCCATCCCGGTCAAGGTCCAGCACGCCACCGTGGACGAGTCGGAGGTTCGCCACACCTTTGCGCTCGTCGCCGCGTACTTCCTGCTGCTGTTCACCTGCGCGGTAGCGCTGAGCGCCGCGGGCGCGCAGTTCGAAGACGCCGTGTTCGAGGTGATCTCCGGCTTGTCGACGGTGGGGCTGTCCGTCGGCGTGACGTCGCCCGACCTGCCGGCGTGGGCCAAGCTGCTACTTGCCTTCACGATGTGGGTAGGACGCATCGAGATCCTGGCGGCACTCGTGCTGCTGCACCCCCGCAACTGGCTTCGAGGGTAAGGACGGGACATGCGCATCGTGATCGCCGGCGGCGGGCAGCTGGGACGCCAGGTGCTGTCGGACATGTCCGAGGCGGGCGGCCATGAGCTGGTCGTCATCGACCCGGACCAGTCGACGGTCGGATCCCTGTCGGACGACTTCGACGCGCTGGTCCTCCACGGCGACGCGACCGACCCCGAGATGCTGCGCGACGCCCAGATCGACAAGGCCGACGCGGTCGTCGCGACGACCGGATCGGACGCCCTGAACACCGTCGTGGCGATGCTCGCGCACCGCGCAAAGGTCAACCGGATCGTCGTTCGGCTGCAATCCAACGCGCTGCGGGGCGCCCTGGAAGAGATCGGCGTGTCCGAGGTGGTGGCACCGACGATGGCCGCCGCCGCCCGTGTGGAGGCGGCCCTGCATGGAGATCCGCGCATCGACGTCGCCGAGGCCGTGCAGGGTCACCTGCAGTTCGCAGAGGTCACGTGCGGTCCCGCCACGGATGCCCGGACGATCGGGGATCTCGACCTCCCCGACGGCGCCATGGTGGTCGCCGTGGTCCGAGGCGACGATGCGACCATCGGGAAACGCGACGTGACCTTGCGTGAGGGCGACGCCGTGATTCTCGTGACGGAGTCCGAGCAGGCGCTGGCCGCGGCGCACAAGGCGATCCAACGGTGACGGACAAGCACGGCACCGTCGCTGCGATCACCGAGTACGCGCGCAGCTCGCTGTGGGTGCTGCCGGCGGTCAGCATCACGCTGGCCGTGGTGCTCGGCGTGGTGCTGTCCAACGTGGACGTCTCCGAGGACCGCTTCTTCAGTCAGTGGTTGTTCCCGGGAGGTCCCGAGGGCGCCCGCGGCATCCTCGAAGCCATCGCGGCCTCGGTCATCACCGTCACGTCGCTGGTGTTCTCACTGACCGTCGTGACCCTGCAGCTGGCCTCGTCGCAGTTCTCGCCACGCCTGCTGCGCACGTTCCTGCGCCGGCCGGGTAACCAGATCGTGATGAGCGTGTTCCTGTCCACGTTCGTCTACGCGCTGGTGGTCCTGCGCACCATCCGCGAGGAGGGTGGCGAGCCGTTCGTGCCGGCGCTTGCGGTTTCCGTCGGCTTTTTGCTGGTCCTCGCCTCGGTCGCCGCGCTCGTGTACTTCATCCACCACATCACCAGCGAGATCCGCGCCGACACGCTGATGCAGCGTGCCGAGTCCGACACGCTGGCCACGATCGACGCCGTCCACCCCCGACCACTCGACGCAGGCGCCACGCCCCCAACGCCGCCCGAGATCCCACCACATGCCCTGCCGATCCCAGCCACGACCAGCGGCATCGTGCAGGCGGTCACCGCCGACTCGCTGGCCGAGGCAGCACAGACCTCGGGCACCGTCGTGGTCAGCGCCGTTCGTGTCGGTGACCGCGTGGTCTCCGACGGCGTCCTGGCCTGGGCCTGGGGCGCCGGTGAGGCCCAGCCCGAGGACCTGACGCGGGCGGTCAATGCCGCATTCACCATCGGCCACGAGCGGACGCTGCAGCAGGACGTGTCGTACGGCGTGCGCCAGCTGGTCGACATGGCCACCAAGGCGCTGTCAACGGGACTGAACGACCCGACGACCGCCATCGACGCGACCGGCCATCTGTCCTCGGTCCTGTCGGTGCTCGCCCGCCGGCACATTGCAGACATCGCCTGCCACGACGACGAGGGCCGACTGCTGGCCTACGTCCACCGGCTCACCTACACCGACTACCTGGCACTCGCCTGCGGACCGATCCGCCGGTACGGCAGCACCGATCCTGACGTCATGCTCGCGCTGGTCCACCTCCTGCGTGAGACCGGCGCGGCGGCCGTTCTGCCCGGGCAGGTCACCGCCGTGCGCCACGAGCTGGGCCTGGTCCTGGAAGCTGCCGAGCACAACGTGGCCCAGGAGGCCGACGTCGAACGCGTCCGCGCCGCCTGCCGGCAGACCGAGGCCATGTTGGACGGCGTGCGGCTGCGTTCGACCCAACCGCAGCCGGGGGCGGGCACGTAGACGATCAGCGCCCGGCGATCACCCCGTCCGCCGCGGCGCCGTCCAGCAGGCGCAACCACTTCACGAGCAACACGGCGCACACGACGCCGTAGAACACGCCTCCCGGCACCCACATGATCGCCCCGGCCAGCTGCTGGTCCTGCAGGGCAGACAGGCCCCACTGCGCCGAGCCGGTGTAGTGGCCGTACAGCGGCGTGCTCACCAGGGTCAGCAGCGCCCCGAGCGCTCCCCCGGACATCAGGATCGCGGCCATGCTCAGCACACCCAGACCATGGCCCAGGCGCGCTCTGGGTGTGGGCGTGAGCAGCACCACCCACACGGCGGTGGCCGTCGCGAGGAACGTCACATGCTCGAGCAGGTGCAGCCACGGGGTGACCAGCGCCGCCTCGTATGCGGCGGGCACATGCCACGCCCACACCACGACGATATGGGCGGCAGCCAGGGCGACCAGCGCGGCCGGCCGCGCCCCCGTCGACGACGACGCCCGCAGACGGACCCGCCACCGCTGTAGGCGCTGGCGCGCTGCCGGCGGGAACGCCGCAGGGACGACGATCTGCGGTCGCCCCGCGGCGATGAGCGGCGCAGCGACGACCACCATGAGCAGGTGCTGAACCATGTGGGCGGACAACAACCGGCCGCTGAGCTGCTCCAGCGGCGGGGCGACCGACACCATGAGGAATGTCATCCCCAACCAGAACCACGTCAGGTGTCGGCGACTCACGGCGCCGCTGCCCCGCAGGCGTTGCGCGCCGTGGCCGTACAGCAACCCGACCGCCAGGGTCGCGGTCAACAGCCATGGGTCGAACGCCGACCAGTGCATCACTGCTCCTGGAGGCTGTGCAGGTAGGCCGCGATGGCAGCGGCGTCCTCATCACTGACGTTCATGTTCGGCATGGCGCTGCCGGGGCTGACCTCCTGAGGGTTCTGGATGAACCGCACGAGGTTCGGTGGGTTGTTCGGCAACCGCCCCGCGATGATGCGCTGGTCGGCGAACCCGTCGAGCCGTGGGCCGACGCGCGCGTTGGCCTGGCGGATGTCGCCCACCGAATGACACGTGTGGCAGCCGTAGCCGACGAAGGCAGCTCGGCCCTGCTCGACCTCCTGCGCGACGGGGGCCTGACGGCACGCGACGAGGGCTACGGCGACCAGGATCACCCCGGTCGCCCACCCCGCCAACCGTCGTCGCACGTCGTCGTCTCCAGTCACAGACACGGGTCGATGAACAGCGGTTGCAGGCCTTCCATGAAGATGACGCCGATGAACAGCCCCGCGAGCGCCATCCCGGCAGTTCCGAGGAACAGGTTGCGCTCGCCGACCCGCTCATCGGCGTGCGTCAGCGCGGTGCTGCGGACCTTCCAGGCAGCCAGCAGCGACGCAACGCCGGCGGCCAACAGCACGACGGTGAACACGTGCAGCAGGGCCGCGCCGCCCGCGGCGCATGCCTCGGGCACGAAGGCGTAGTTCAGCCCGAGGTGCACGCCCCACACGGCGGGACCGCCGAGCAGGCCGAACCAGGCCATCGCCTGCTGCTTCGCGCGCACCCGAAGTTCCGGGATCTCCTGCGTCACAGCAGCGCCCCCAGGTACAGGGTGGTCAGCGAGATCGCCGACGTGATCACTGCGAACCACCAGTACACCGTGGTGACCTCGAGCACGTCGTAATCCCGGTCGTTGACCACGCCCAGGAGGACCTGCACGACCACGACCGCGGCGAACAGCACCCCGACGGTCAGGATGATGATCTCGTACCCGCCGAGCAACCAGAACAGCGACGCGTACGCGTGCTCATCCCAGCCGAAGGGCGCGTTGACGTATGTGAGGCTGCGCAACACCACGGCGACCAGGCCGATGGCAGCAGCACCGGTGACCGCTGGGAGCAGCCGACCGGCGCTCCCCTCACGCGCGCCGGCGCGCGCCCAAGACAGCAGCGCGAGCGCCGCGATCGGCAGCACCAAGATCAACAGGGGGGTCAGACCCGGTCGCTCGAAGCCCGCCGGCGGCCACTCCGTGTGGCCCCAGCGGACGTACAAGTACGCCGCCCCGACGGTGATGTGGAATTTCACCATCGCGACGATGCCCAGCATCATCCCCCACCAGCCCACCGTGCGGACACGGGCGGCGCCTGGCGTCACCGGCGTGGCCCAGCGCGAGGACGCAACGCTCACGGCTTCCTCCCAGGCCACAGCCAGCCGATCCCACTCGCCACACACGCCAGCACCCCGAGCACCATGATCAGCCCGCTGTCGATCAGCAACCCGAACAGCGCCACGGCGATGAACAGCGCGAGCAGCAGAGGCCACAACGAATGGCCGGGCAGGACGACGACCTGCTCGGGGATCGCGTCCAGCCCTGTCGTTGCCAACCCCACGCGCACCAGCTCGTCCGGGTTTTCATACTCGTCCTGCCACGGTTCGCCGGATCGGTAGGACGGGTCGGCGGTGTCCCACAGCGGCGTTGCGCTGCGGACCGCGGGGATGGTCGCGAAGTTGTACCCGGGCGGCGGGGATGTCGTCGCCCACTCCAGCGTTCCGCCGCCCCACGGGTCGTCACCTGCCGGCTCACGCCGCACGGCAGCCATCGCGACGCTGACGACGAACAGCAGGACCCCCAACGCGGTGACGAACGCGCCGACCGTCGACAGCAGGTTCAGCGGCCCCCAACCGAACTGCTCGGGATAGGTGTAGACGCGCCGGGGCATGCCCATGAACCCGAGCTGGTGATGCGGGAAGAACGTGACGTTGAAACCGATGAAGGTCAGCCAGAAGCTCCACACCGCCAGCGACCGGCTGAACGCCCAGCCGGTGAGCTTGGGCAACCAGTGGTGCAGCGCCGCGAAGATCGGGAAGACCACACCACCGATGAGCACGTAGTGGAAGTGGCCGACGACGAAGAACGTGTCGTGGATCTGCCAGTTGAACGGCACGCTGGCGACCATCACCCCGGTGATGCCGCCCAGGACGAAGATCACGACGAACCCCATCGACCACAGCAACGCCGGCGTCCAGCGAAACCCGCCCGGCCAGAGCGTCGCGATGAAGCTGAAGATCAGGACTCCGGTGGGCACGGTGATCATGAAGCTGGCGGCGGTGAAGAACGACATGCCCAGCGTCGGCAGGCCGGCGGCGAACATGTGGTGGACCCACAAGCCGAAGCTGAGGATCCCGATGGCGACGATGGAGGCGATCGCCAGGGTCCGGCCGACCAACGACCGTTTGGTCGCGGTCTCGATGGCGGTCGCGACGATGCCCACGCCCGGCAGCAGCTGGATGTAGACCTCGGGATGCCCGAAGTACCAGAACACGTGCTGCCACAGCAGCGGGTTGCCGCCCAGGGCGGGGTCGTAGAAGGCGGTGCCGATCTTGCGGTCGAGCTCGAGCATGACGCTGCCGGCGACCAGCGGCGGAAACGCGAACAGGATCATCAGCGACGTCACCAGCGCCGTCCACGCGAAGATGGGCATGCGGCTCAACGACATGCCCGGCGCGCGGAACCGGGCGATCAGCACGATGATCTCGATCGCCGCGACGATGCCGGAGATCTCGACGAAGGTGACCCCCAGAAGCCAGAAGTCCATGTTGTCGCCGGGCGAGAACTCGGGGCCGGTCAGCGGCACGTACGCGAACCAGCCCCGGTCGGGCACGGCACCGACCAACGCGCTGGACAGCAGGAACAGCCCGCCGAACAGATACGCCCAGTAGCCGAAGGCGTTCAACCGCGGCATGGGCATATCCCGCGCCCCGACCATCAGGGGAACGAAGTAGATCGCCAGCCCCTCGAGGATGGGCACCGCGAACAGGAACATCATGATCGAGCCGTGCATCGTGAACGCGGCGTTGTAGGCCTCCGGGCCCAGGAACCCCGCCTCGGGCACGCCCAGCTGCACACGCATCAGCAGGGCGAGGATGCCGCCGATCAAAAAGAAAACGAACGCGGTGACGACGAACCGCTTGCCGACCGCCTTGTGGTTGCACTGGCCGAGCCAACCCAGGACGCCGGGGTGACGCGCCCACGAGCGCGTGAGCATGTCCTGGTCCGGTGTCTCGTCCCGGACCACCCCCTGCGGCGGTACCTCACTCACCTGAGACTCTCCAGGTAGTCGAGGAGGAGCTGCAGCTCCGCACCGTCGAGATCCGTGCCCGGCATCCGGTTGCCGGGCTTGGACGCCTGGGGGTCCACGATCCACCCGGCCAGGTGGCCGCGAGTGTTGGGCAGCGCACCGGCGCCGATCGTGCGTCGGCTGGCGAAGTGCGTCAGGTCTGGTCCGACGTGACTCTCGGCGGTGTGGCCGCGGACGGTGTGGCAGTACACGCACGACGAGCTGGTGAACAGCTGCTGTCCCTCGCGCAGCACGCCGTCGGTGAGCTCGGCTGCCGGTTCCGCCTGCTCCGCGAGCCACTGGTCGAAGTCCTCACGCTCCCGGGCATCGACGGTGATCAGCATCCAGGCGTGCGACAGGCCGCAGAACTCCGCGCACTGCCCCCGATAGACCCCGGGCCGGTTCGCCTCGATCGTGATCGTGGTGCCATGACCGGGCGTGAGGTCGATCTTGCCGTGCAGCTGCGGGACCCAGAAGCTGTGGATGACGTCGACCGAGGTCATTCGCAGGTGAACCGGCTCGCCCGCGGGGATGACGATCTCGTTGGCGGTCTCGAAGCCGGCCTGCGGGTAGTGCACCTGCCACCAGAACATGTGCCCGGTCACGTCGATCGTCAGCTGGTTGCCTGGGTTGTCGCGGTTCCACGGCACCTGCGCCCCGACGGTGCCGCTGGCGACGACCAGCACCATCAGGATGATCACCGGCACCACGACCCCGCCACCCCAGATCAGCAGGTTGCCGGTGCGCGCGGCGATCTCCTCTCCTTCGCCCGCGGCGGCGCGCCGCCGGCCGCGCAGCAGCGGGACGACGAGCAGCGCGAGCACCACCACGTAGACCGCCAGACCGAGCCAGAACATCAACCACCACAGTCCCGCGATGCGCTCGGCAGCGGGCCCCTGGGGATCGAGGAGACCGGTCACGTCATCAGCTCGTCCGGCCGGTTCAGGTAGTGCCGCTTCATGACGTCGAGCGTGTAGTAGATGAGCGCGCACAACGTCTCGGTCGGGTTGGCACCGGGGTTCTGCGGATACAGCGCGGCGCCGGTGACGAAGACGTTGGGGGTGTCCCAGACCTGCCCGTACTTGTTCGTCACGGAGTTACCCGGGTTGCTGCCCATGATGCAGCCCCCCGTGTTGTGGGTGCTTTGGTACTCGTGGATGTTGTACTCGCCCAGCTCCTCGGTGACCTCCATGCGGGTGGGATTCATCGCCCGCATGATCTCGGCGCAGCGCTGCGCCAGGAACCGGTACATGTTCCGGTCGTTCTCGGTGAAGTCGTAGGTGATGCGCAACAGCGGCAGGCCGTAGGCGTCGGTGTAGTTGGGATCGAGGTCGCAGAAGTTCTGCTCGAAGGCCATCGACTCGCCGTGGATGCCGATCGGGATGTGGCTGTCCCAGTGGACCAGCGCGTCCTTGAACTGCTGTCCCCACATGCGGGCCTCGCCCTCGAGGTCTGCCGCGTCGTCACCGTTGCCCTCGCCCTCGGCCCCGTTGCCGTTGTCCATGGGGATGTCTTCCGCACCGCCGACGGGATCGCGCTCACCGATCCCACCCGAGATGTACGCGCCACCGATGAAGTCGAGGTCGGCGTGGTCGAACAGGTCGGCTTGGAAGTCGTAGATGATCTCGCGCGTCGCGCCGTTGCCCATGTACGTGTTGAACCGCCGGCCCTCGAAGACCCCCACGGCCGGCGATCTCACGATCTGGTACGAGTAGTTGCGTCCGACCTGGTTCTCGTCGTTGCCGACGCCGTTGGGGTGCGCGTCGCTGCGCGACAGCAGCAACAACCGCGTGTTCGTCAGCTGATACGCGGTGACGAAGACCCGAGCGGCAGGCTGGAAGTGCTCGCGTCCGTGACGGTCGATGTAGCGCAGGCCAGTCGCCAGCCCCCGGTCGTTGACCTCGATGCCGACCACCGTCGAGTGGGTCCGGACCTCATAACGCCCCGTGTCCAGCGCCATCGGGATGTGGGCGGTCAGCGGGCTGGCCTTTGCGTCGACCTCACAACCGAACCGTGTGCAGTGCCCGCAGTACAGGCACGCCGCACGCGGCTGCCCGGACATGTCGACGTACGACTCGGACAGGATGCTCGACGGCTGGACGAAGGGGTGATGGCCGATGTCCTCGCACGCCTCGCGGAACAGGTCGGCGGACAAGGTCGTCCGCAGGGGCGGGAGCGGGAACTCCCGCGAGCGCGGGCCCTCGAAGATGTTGCCCCGCTCGATGATCTCGCCGTTGAGGTTCCCGGCCTTGCCCGAGATACCCGTGTCGTACTCCCACTGGTCGTAGTAGGGCTCGAGCTCGGCGTAGGTCACCGGCCAGTCCTGGATGGTGTTGCCCTCAGGCAGCTTGTCCTCGCCGTACCGCTCGATGTGATGACTGCGGTACCGGAAGTCCATCGGCAGGAAGCGCCACGTCTGACACGTCCAGTGCACGCCGGCGCCCCCGAGTCCCTGGCCGGGATGGAAGGACCCGTACTGGCGCATCGGCAGGGACGGCAGTCGGGTGTTCGGCCGCCACGTCCAGGATTCCTTGGACAGGTCGTGCATCATCTCGTAGCGGTTGGCGTACTTCAGATAGTCGTGGTTGTGCGCGAAGTCCGGCCACGTCCACTGCGCTTTGCCCCGCTCGATCGACACGACTGACAATCCCTCGGCGGTCAGCTGCTGGGCGATGATCGCAGCGGTCCACCCGGCACCGACGGTCACGACGTCGACTTCCGGGTGTTCCTGCACGCGCGCTCCTTTTGCTAGTCGATCGGTCCGTTCGGGTGGCGCTTGCGGACCGTGACAAAGGCCTTGTCGTGCTCACGGTCGTGGTCGTGGTGGGCGTTGAACGGCGGGAGGTCCAGCAAGCTCTGCGGCTCTACCGCCAGGTGGAAGCGCTCGTTTTGCATGTCACCGGGGCTGTAGGACCGCCGCGATCCGGGGAAGCCGATGAGCCGCCACCCCGCCATGTTCCGGTTGCCGCCGTAGACCGGATCCCCCAGGAACCCCTCGAGGGTGTGCTTGAGCACCAGGTCGAAGAAGTCACCGGCGCTCACCTCGTCGAAGATCTCCCCGACGTCGTCGTCCTCGTCGTCCTCCAGCGCTCGCAACAGCTCGTCGGCGTCGCCGTCGTCGAGGTCCGCGAAATCGTCCCCGAACCGCTCCTGCGCCAGCGCGTCCAGCCGGGGTAGCCCCATCTGGTAGATCTCCCGCGGTACCAGACCGGTCTGCCAGCCGTATCGCTCGAGCTCGTCTTCCGGAACCCAGACGACGCCTTCCTCCGCCGGCGGCTCCTGCTCACCCTCGTACGGCGCGGCGAACGGACCCATGGTGTACGTCTTCTCCGCCCAGCCGGTGTGGGTGGCCAGCAGGTGATCGATGTAGAACAGCACGCCCGCCTCGCGGGCCCCGGGATCGCCCTGGTCGCCTGGGATGAGCCGGGCGATCATCGCGTCGACGGCCGCCGCTTGGTCGGGGTTGAAGAACTGCAGGGCGTCGCGTGCGGGTCCGACGGGTGCGGCGTCCCGCGGGGTGATCTGCGGCGCGCCGACGGGCTCTTCGGGCCAGGTCTCGGTGTCACGGTCACAGGCCGTGCCGATGACGCCGGCGCCCGCCACCAGCGCGGACCCCGTCAGGAAGCGTCGGCGATTGAGCAACGGCAGCCTTCGCCGTCCGTCGGTCGGATCTGTCGCGGCGTCCACCTGAACGCCCCTTCCGCATCGGTGACTCGACCGGCGCCTCGAGGGCTGGGCGGCGTCGGACGGGGGACCTGGCGCGTCGAACCTAGGGAACGGCGGCGGCGGTTTCAACGGAGCATCCCGGATTACTTCGCGTCGGTGATGGCATGCTGCCGGCGATGGTTGCGTGGGTGCCCCGGTGGCTCGGCTTGTGGGCTTTGTGGATCGCCGTGACCGGATCCCTGGCGGGTCCTGACGTGGTGACCGGCGCCGTTGTCGCGGCAGCGGTCGCCGTGCTCAGCACCTGGGCCGTCAACCACATCGCCCCACCGGGTCTGCAGCGCCGCTGGCTGCACCACCTTCCGACGGTGGCGTGGACGTGCGTCACGGACACGGTTGTCCTGACACGGGTCCTGGTGTCGCGGCTTTGTGGTCGGCCCGTCTCCGGGCGGTTCGTCGAACTGTCGTTCGAACATGGCGACGCGCCCAGCGATGCGGCGCGGCGCGCCTTCGTCACCGTGACGACCAGCGCGATGCCGAACACCTACGTCGTGGGCTTCGACCGGCGCCGGGGGACCATCGTGGTCCACGAGCTGCATGCGACTGATGACCCACCGATCGCCGAGGAGCTGACGACCTCGTGACCGTGTGGATGGCTGCCAGCATCGGCCTGGCCGCACTGCTGCTCTTGGGCGGCCTGGTGTGCATGCGCGGCCGGGTGGCACAGCGGCTGATCGGGCTGCAGCTGGCGAGCGTCATCACGACGCTGGGCTTCGTCACGTTCGGCGTTGCCGTGGACCGGCCGCTGTACCTGGATGTCGGGATCGTCCTCGCCTTGACGTCCTTCATCACCGGGTTGGTCTACGCACGCTTCGCGGAGCGCTGGCTGTGACGATCGTCGCGACCGCGCTGCTCGCGCTCACCGTCGTCACCGTGGCGGTCTCCGTCGTCGGGGTGATCGCCTTCCCTGACCCGTACGACAAGCTGCACTACCTGGCGCCCGCCAGCACGGTCGCTCCCGTGCTGCTGGTCGGCGCGGTCGCTGCGCACAGCGGCTGGGGTGTCTCGACGGGTCGTGCCGCGCTGGTGGCACTCGTGCTGGTCGTCACCGGACCGGTCGTGGCCCACGCCACCGCCCGCTCAGTGCTCACCCGTCCCGGCGACGATGCCGAGGGGCGGGAGTGGTCGGTGACGGAGTGACCCTGCTCCAGTCGTTGATCCTGATCCTGGTGGCGGCCGCCGGCTGGGCGGTCGTGACGACCCGCAACCCCGCCCGGCAGGCCATGACGTACGGCTTCTACGGGCTCACGCTGGCCGTGCTGTTCCTGACGTTCCACGCCCCTGGGGTGGCCCTGTCGCAGGCGCTGGTCAGCGGCGTCGCCGTACCGCTGCTGTTGCTGTTCGCGATCGGCCGGGTCCGCAAGGACGACCATGGCTGAACGGGTGCGCATCGCCACCTTCCTCGTCGCACTCGGCGTCGTCGGTGGCGGGCTCGGTTGGGCGATGCTCGACCTGCCGCCGGTCGACGCGACAGCAGCCGACTACGGGCTGCGAATGATCGACATCGCCGTGGAGCAACGCCAGACTGCGAACGCCGTCGCCGCCGTGCTGTTCGACCTGCGGCTGATGGACACGCTCGGCGAGGTCTTCGCCTTGTTCGCCGGGGCCGTGTCCGTGCAGATGCTGCTGCGCGAGATGGAACAGGAGCACACCACGACGCCCGACGACCGGGTCGGTGACCGACCCGTCGCGGCGACCAGTGACGCCATGCGCATCGCCGCGGCACGCCTGGTGGCGCCGGCCGCGCTGATCGGCATCGCCATCATCGTGCGCGGCCACCTGTCGGTCGGGGGTGGGTTCCAGGGGGGTGTCCTGGTCGCCGCCGCCGCCGTCCTGGTGTATGTGGCGGGTCGCTACCGGCAGATGACCAGGCTGCTGCCGCATCAGGTCCTCGACGCCGGCGAGACGGTGGGGGCGGCCGGCTTCGCAGGCGTGGCCCTGGTCGGGGTCGTCGTCACCGGGGCGTTGGGCGCGAACTACCTGCCCACCGGTGCGCTGGGGTCGCTGTTGTCTGCGGGGACGATCCCAGTGCTGTCGGTGCTGGTCGGCCTCGAGGCGACGGCGGCGGTGGCGCTGATCGTGGCTGAGTACGCCCGCCAGGCCTTGCAGGTCGAGGGGGACGTCGAATGACCGCGGTGGCCGGCGCGCTGCCGTACGTCGTCGCGGCGTTCCTGCTGTGCGCCGGTTGGTACGGCATGGCGACCAGCCGCAACCTGCTGCACCTGGTGACCTGCCTGTCGGTGCTGCACTCCTCGACCTACCTGCTGCTGCTCGGTGTCGGGTACCGCGCCGAGGGCACGGCGCCGATCTACGACGACGTGCCGGTCGGCACCCCTGGCGTCGACCCCGTCGTGCAGGCACTGGCGGTGACCGACATCGTGGTCGGGGCCGCGGTGCTCGCGTTGCTGCTGGCGCTGGTCATGCAGGTGCACAAGCGCCACGGCACCATCGACCCGCAAGCGCTGCGGGGCATGGACGGATGACGACCCACGCGTTTGCGCCGTTGACCTTCGCGGTGCCCCTGATCGTCGCCGCACTGTTGCGGGCCGCGCCGACGGCCATCCCCCGTCGCGTCGCCGACGTCGCGGCGGTCGTGGCGGCTGCTGTCTCGGCCCTGCTGGCCACCGCATTGGCGTGGGCCTCGACCGAGGCGCCGATCGTGCACTGGGTCGGTGGATGGCGGCCGCAGGGCGGCAGTGTTGTCGGCATCCCGCTGGTGGCAGATCCGCTGGCGTCCGGGCTCATCGCACTCGCCGGCGTGCTGACCGCTGCCGTCCTCATCTTCTCGTGGCGTTACTACCGCACCGTCGGGACGCTGTACCACACGCTGACGCTGGTGTTCCTGGGCGGGTTCGCTGGGTTCGTCATGGCGGCCGACCTGTTCACGATGTTCGTGTTCCTCGAGCTGATGAGCATCGCCGCGTACGCCTTGACAGGGTTCAAGATCGAGGCCGACGTCCCGTTGACAGGTGCGCTCAACTTCGCCGTGACCAACACGATCGGGGCGGTGCTGTTCCTGGTCGGCGGAACCATGATCTACGCCCGGGCCGGCACCCCCAACATCGCCGAGGCCGGGCAACGGTTGGCCGGAGCGGGCACCGACGAGCTCGTCGTCGTGGCGTTCGCACTCATCATGACGGGCCTGTTCGTGAAGGCCGCCCTGCTGCCGTTTCACTTCTGGCACGCCGACTCGCATGCCGTGGCGCCGACGCCGATCTG
>DATLGM010000131.1:0-2583 GCA_035540515.1 Egibacteraceae bacterium
GGTGGGGGAGCTGTGCGCGCTCACCTGGGGCGACGTGAACTTCGCCGAGGAGACGCTCCGTGTGACGGCGGCGACCGCGAAGACGAAGCGGGCCCGGTGGGCGCCGGTTCCGCCGGCGCTGCTCGACGACCTCGCCGACCTGCTCCCGGTGGAGGACCGTCGGGCCGATCGGCGCGTGTTCGGTGACGCGACACCGGGTGCGGCGCGCGGACAGATGGCCGCCGCGCTCCGGGCCGCCGGCCGCCCGCACTTCTCGCCGCACACGTTCCGGCACCGCCGCGCGTCGCTGTGGCACGCGCAGAACGTGCCGGAGCGGCTGATCCAGGAGTGGGGCGGGTGGGCGTCGGCGAAGGTGCTGACGGACCTGTACCGGCACGTCGTGATCGACCCCGCTGATGACGACTGGTACGGGGAGGCGCACCGCCGGATGCGCGTCATGGCCGACCGTGCCGCGAACCCGACAGGAGGTGTGGACACCCGTGAACGCGTCTGACGGTGCGACCCCAGTGCGGGCTGCAATCGCAAAAACGGCGGATGCCCCCGGCGGGATTCGAACCCGCGCTACCACCTTGGAAGCTGTCGCGGGGGGTGCGGATGGCGTAACCATGCCGTTTCCGGCGGCTGGACGGGGGGAGGACCGGCCGTCTGAGGGTGCCTCGGCGTGTCCCCGTGCTGGTTCGGTGCGGGCTGGGGGGAAGGGCTGATGCGCGCGCTCGTCGTCGCCGCCGGCCTGTTCACGCTCGCGGTGCTCGCGACGGACGGGCACGCGCTCGGGCAGCGGGCGGATTCAGAGGGCCGTCGGGCGATCGCTGCGACGCCTGGGGCGAGCGGTAACGCCGCCCTAGCCGCCCGCTGCCCCGGCGCGCGCCAGGCCGTCGTCTTCTACCGCGACGCGACGTGGCGGTGGCAGGACGCGCGCGGCGCGACCCGCACCCGGTACGGCCAGTCGCACCGTGCGATCGGCTGCGCGTACGTCCGGTGGGCCGCCGAGCTCTGGGTCGACCGGGCCGCGCTCGAGCGGAAGCGCACCGAGGAGTGGCGGCGTCTGTACGCGGTACCCGAGTGGCCGTGGTACGCGCTCGCGCTCTGCGAGGCGCGGAACCCGAAGACCGGGCTGCCGCAGTGGAACTACAACGGCCGGTCGGGGTTCGACGGCGGCCTGCAGTTCCACCCCGACACGTGGAACCGGCACAAGGTGCACGTGCCGACGGCGCGCGGCTACGCGTACGCGTGGCAGGCACCGCCGGTCGTCCAGGTCGCCGTCGCGAGGGTGACGCTCGCCGCTGAGGGCTGGAACGCGTGGCCGGCGTGCTCGAGGAAGCTGGGGCTGCGGTGAGCGTCTATCGCGACCGCGACCTCTTCCCGCTCCACGGTGACACCGACCCGTGCGACTGCGGCGTCTCCTGCGACCGCTGCTGCTGCGAGTTCTGGCACTGCGTCCAGGCGATCACCGGGAACGTCCCCGTGAACGCGGGGGGACCGCCCGAGTTGGACGGTGACGCGTGAGGGTCGAGCTGGGTGCCCGCGCGATCGTCGTCCCGGAGTTCGACACGCTCTGGCACCTCCCCGACGAGCCGACCCCCGACAGTGGCCGCACCGAAACCGTGTGCGGACTCGCCGGGTACGAGTACGCCTACCAGGGGCCAATCCGGAGGCGCCGCTCCTGCAGCGTTTGCCGGCGGGAGAACCGGTACCGGCACGTCACGGCGGAGACGGCGTGAGCGTCTACCTCGACGACCCGGACTTCACGGACGCGTGTCTGCCGTGGTGGGGGTACATCGGCCAGGACGGCTACGGCCGTGTGAATCGTCGCCGTTGGCGCAACCCGCAGCTCGCGCACCGGGTCATTTACGAGGAGTGCTTCGGCGAGATCCCGGCGAGGGCGCAGATCCACCATCGCTGCACGAATCGTGCCTGCGTGAATCCTGCCCACCTCGCTCTTGCGAGAACGGATAGGGAGCACAAGCGACTCCATGCCGCCGAACGTACGCACTGTCGCCGCGGCCATGCCTACGCCGAGGATGGTCGCAGGCACGCCAACGGGAACCGCTACTGCCGCGCCTGCGAGCGCGAGAACGAGAGGCGTCGTGCAGCCGTACGTTGACGACAGCGACTTCCGTCTCTACCAGGGCGACGCGCTGGAGGTGCTGCGTGGTCTGCCGGACGAGTCGGTCCACTGCTGCGTCACGTCGCCTCCCTATTGGGGGCTGCGCGACTACGGGACCGGCGAGTGGGAAGGCGGCGACTCCGGCTGCGACCACGTCGCATCTCGGGCGACCCAGAACCTCGACAAACTCGGCGAGCGCTACGCGGGCGGCGGACACAAGGCGAGTTCGGAGGGCGCGATAGTGGCGCAGTTCCGCGACGTCTGCGGCAAGTGCAGCGCTCGACGCGTCGACAAGCAGCTCGGCCTCGAGCCGACCCCGGAGGAGTACGTCGCGAACATGGTGGCACTGTTCCGTGAGGTCCGCCGAGTGCTGCGCCGGGACGGGACGTGCTGGCTGAACCTTGGGGATAGCTACGCAGGCGGCGGTGGCGGCAACTACGGCTCGGGCCTTAACGTCTCCACGCACAAGGCGAACC
>DATLGM010000132.1:0-4027 GCA_035540515.1 Egibacteraceae bacterium
GTGTGCGTCATCGCGGCGGGCGGCCTGTGGTGGTCGAGCCGAAGCAGGAGGTAAGGGGCCATTCGCCGCCGTTGCGACTGGTTTGGCCGCTTCTCTTCCCGCTGTTCATCACCGCCTCGCGCATCAGGTAAGGCCGCCGCCCCCGGTGCACCGGGGTGACCCCAGTGGCGGCCCCCACCCGGACCACGGGAACGACGGCATCGGCTGCGAGGAGCGCCGCGACCATCGACGTCGGGTCAGACGGCCTGCAGGATCTCCAGGACTGTCACACCGCTGCCGTATGGTCGAGGGCCGACGAGGCAGCCGAGGGGGACGCCAGGGATGCTGCACCTGTACCGCGCTGAGCGGGCGGACCGGCTGGTCCAAGCGCTGGCCGGTGTGCTCGCCGAACCGCCCGAGGATCCGCTGATCCAAGAGGTCATCGCGGTCCCGGCGCGCGGCATCGAGCGATGGCTGACACAGGAGCTGGCGGCGCGCCTGGGCACCACCCCAGGACAGGCCGACGGCGTCGCCGCCAACATCGACTTTCCCTTCCCCGCCTCGCTCGTCGGTAGGGCGATCGAAGCCGCCGCCGGGCTCGAGGAGGACACCGACCCGTGGGTCCCGCAGCGGCTGGTGTGGCCGGTGCTGCACACACTCGCCGACGAGTCGCTCGATGGAGCCTGGATCGACACGCTGCGGCGCAACGTCGGCGCCGACGGCGACCCCGCTCGCGCCGGCCGCCGCTTCTCCTCCGCCCGCCACATCGCGGACCTGTTCGACCGCTACGGCGTCCACCGCCCCCAGATGCTGCTCGCGTGGCAGGACGGCAAGGACGTCGACGGCAACGGCGCCCCGCTGAGCGAGACCGACGTGTGGCAGTCGAGGTTGTGGCGCGAAGTTCGTAGCCGCTTGCCCGTCAAAAGCCCGGCCGAGCGCCTCCAAGAGACCGTCACCCAACTGCACGACGGCCTGGCCGTGCCCAACCTTCCGGACCGCTTCGCGGTCTTCGGGCTCACCGCCCTGCCGACCAGCTACATCGAGATCCTCAGCGCGCTGGCCGAGCGCCGCGACGCGCACCTGTTCCTGCTGCACCCCTCGGGTCAGCTTTGGGACGCGGCCGCCGCCGTGCTCCGCAAGCCGCTGCGCAGCCGCCACCGCGACGACGACCCCACTCGCACCGCGGCGGTCAACCCGCTGCTCGGGTCCTGGGGGCGCGACAGCCGCGAGATGCAGGTCGTGCTCGCCGCCGCCGGCGCCACAGACGGCACGCACCTGCCGCTAGACGAGGAGCCGAGCAGCCTGCTGCAGCGCATCCAGGCCGAGGTGCGCAGCAACGAAGCGCCGGCCCCCCCGCGCGTCGACCAGCTCGATGTCCGCGCCGGCCTGGACGCCAAGGACCGGTCGCTGCAGGTCCACGCCTGCCACGGCCGCACCCGGCAGGTCGAGGTGTTGCGCGACGCGATCCTGCACGTGCTCGCCGACGACGCGGACCTCGAGCCGCGCGACATCCTCGTGATGTGCCCCGACATCGAGACGTACGCGCCACTGATCTCGGCGGTGTTCGGCGCCTCGGCGGTCACCACCGACGGCGAACCGATTGACGGGGCGCTGCCCGACCTGCGCGTGCGCCTCGCCGACCGTGCCATCCGCCAGACCAACCCGGTGCTCCGTGCCGTCGCCGAGCTGCTCACGCTGGCCGACGCCCGCCTGACCGCATCCGAGGTGCTCGACTTCGCCGGCCGCGAGCCGGTCCGCCGGCGCTTCCGGTTCAACGACAACGACCTCGGCCGGCTCGAGTCGTGGGTGGCGTCCGCTGGCATCCGCTGGGGGCTTGACGCGGAGCACCGGGTCGCGTTCGGCCTCGGCGAGGTGCCGGAGAACACGTGGCGCGCCGGGCTCGACCGGATCCTGCTCGGCGTGACGATGGCCGACGAGGAGGACCGGCTGGTCGGTGGCGTCTGCCCGCTCGACGACGTGTCCGAGCAGGAGGTGGCGGTCGCCGGGCGCTTCGCCGAGATGATCGAACGGCTCGACACCCACATCCGGGTCCTGCGCGAGCCGCACACCGTCGAAGACTGGCGGACCGCGCTGCTCGGGGCGGCCCGGGCGCTGCTGGGCACCAGCGAGCGCGACGAGTGGCAGTGGCTGCAACTGGAGCGGATGCTCGGCGACGTCGTCGATGAGGCGAAGGTCGACGGCGAAGCGTCGACACTGCCGCTGGCGCTCGGCGAGGTTCGCGCGCTGCTCGAGGACCGGTTGCGGGGGCGGCCGACCCGGGCCAACCACCGCACCGGCGACCTGACGATCTGCACCCTGGTGCCGATGCGGTCGGTGCCGCACCGGGTGATCTGTCTGCTCGGCCTGGACGACGGTGCGTTCCCGCGCCGGACGACCGGTGACGGCGACGACCTGCTCGACCGCGAGCCGTACATCGGGGACCGCGACCCGCGCACAGAGGACCGCCAGCTGCTGCTCGACGCGCTGATGGCTGCGACCGACAAGCTGATCATCACCTACACCGGGCGCGACGTGCGGACCAACGAGACCAAGCCGCCGGCGGTGCCAATCGGCGAGCTGCTCGACGTCGTCGACCGCACCGTGCGCATCGGGGACGGCTCGACGCCCGCCCGGTCGAAGATCGTCGTCGAACACCCACTGCAGCCGTACGACCACACCAACTTCACCGCCGGGAAACTCGGCCGTGATGGGCCGTGGGGTTTTGACCGCACCCGCCTGGAGGGGGCACTGGCCCTGGGCCGCGACGACCGGCAGCCGCGGAAGTTCCTGACCGCGCCGCTCGCGGCGCTGGAGCCCGAGGACATCACCCTCGACGACCTCATCCGGTTCGTCGAGCACCCCGTGAAGTCGTTCCTGCGCCGCCGCCTGGAGGTCTACCTGCCCGAGACGCGCGACGAGCCCAGCGACGCGATCCCCGTCGAGCTGAACTTTCTGGAGCGGTGGTCGCTGGGGGACAAGCTGCTCGACGCCCGGCTGAAAGGCAGCGACGCCGAGGCATGGACCCGCGCCGAGCGGGCACGCGGCACCCTGCCACCCGGCGCGCTGGCCGAGACCGAGATCACCACTGTTAACGCCACTGTCGACGCGATCCTGAACGCCGCGGCCAAGCACGTGCCGCTGGACGCCAAGCGCAGCCCCATGACGGTGAAGATCGCGCTGCCAGGGGACACGCGCTGCATCGTCGGCGCCGTCAGCGACGTGGTCGACGACACGGTTCTGTCACTGAAGTACTCGAAGCTGGGACCCAAGCACCGGCTGGCGGCGTGGGTTCGGCTGCTGGCCGCCACGGCGACGCAGCCCGAACGGCCGCTGCGCGCGGTGACCGCCGGCCGCTGCCGCAGCTCGAAGAGCAAGGACGTGTCGATCTCGTTCATGGGGCCGCTCGGCGACACCGCGCAGCAGCGGCGCGACGAGGCCCTGCGCCTGCTGACCGGGCTGGTCGACCTGTACGACCGCGGCATGCGCGAGCCGCTGCCGCTGTACTGCAAGACCTCGGCGGCGTGGGCCGAGGGCGTGCACAACGACAAGGACGCCGAGGGCGACGCCCGCAAGGCGTGGTTCACCAGCTACGAGATCCCCAACGAGGACCGCGACGCGTACCACCAGCTGGTGCTCGGCGGTGTCGTCTCCTACGACGACGTCGCTGACCCGCGCTTCTGCGACCTGGCGCACGAGCTGTGGGATCCGCTGCTGGCCTGCGAAGAGATCGAGGACTGCTGATGGACTTCGATCCCCTGGCCGACCTGCCCCGCGGCGTGACGGTGCTCGAGGCGAGCGCCGGCACCGGGAAGACGTACACGATCGAAGGTCTGGCGGCGCGGTACGTCGCCGAGCGGTTCCCGCTGCGCCGGCTGCTGGTCGTGACGTTCACCCGCGCCGCGACTGCCGAACTGCGTGACCGCGTCCGCACCCGGATGGTCCGCGTCGCCGAACACCTCGGCGCCGTCCTGGACGGGGCGGGCCCGCAGTCCGACGACGCGGTCGCCGCGTACCTGGCGGGCGTGGGAACGGGCGTCGGCATCGACGT
>DATLGM010000133.1:0-3054 GCA_035540515.1 Egibacteraceae bacterium
CGCCGGCGCGCGACGACACAGCCCCCGGCGCGGCCCAAGGCGACGGCGCCCAAGCCCCGGCCCGGCCAGGACTCGCCGCGAGGGACGACGACGAAGCCCCGGTCACCGGCCAAGCCACCGGCAACGCAACGGCCCGCACCCGCGAAGGGCGGCACCGACGACGGCAGCACCGGCCGGTCCGACAAGCCGGGCGGCGGCGCAAACCCAACTCCGCCGACCTCACCGCCGGGGTTGGAGCCCACCAAGCCGACCGGTCCGGTGGCCAGTCCCAAGCCGCCCCGCAGCCCCAAGGCGAAGGGTCGGCAGTTCTAGCCTGCGGGGTCGGTCTGAGGAGGCCGGGCCCGGGGTAAGCGAACGCAGAACCGGGCGCCGGCGGGGCGGTTCGGCGCGTAGTGCACCGACCCCCCCTGCGCCGTCGCGAGCTGCTCCACGATGGCCAGCCCCAACCCGGTGCCCTCGGCGGTGCGTGACGCTCCTCGGCTGGCCTGACTGAACTTGTCGAACAGGTGCGGGACGAACTCCGGGGGGACGCCGTTGCCGGCGTCGGCCACCTCCGCCTCGACCCACGGACCGTCGGCGCTGGCCGTGATCACGATCGGCTCGGCCCCGTACTTCAGTGCGTTGGACACGAGGTTGGTGAAGATCTGTACCAGCCGCTCGGCGTCGGCGCGCACGAACACATGGTCAGGACACTGGTTGATCACACGCGACGCGCGCAGCCCGTTCTCCGCGATGGCCTCGTCCACCGCGGTGCGCAGGCGCACCGAGGTGATCTCGATGTTGAGCGCCCCCGACTGCGCCGACGACAGCGTCAGGAGGTCCTCGACCAGGGTGCGCAGCCGGCGGCCTTGGTGACCGATGTGATCGATGAACTCCCGCCGCTTGTCGTCGGGCAGCTCGCTCCACCGCGTCTGCAGGGTCTGGGCGTACCCCAGGATCGTGGTCAGCGGCGTGCGCAGCTCGTGGTTGGTCATCGCCACGAACTCGTCTTTGACGGCCGTGGCCGCGCGCAGCTGCCCCAGCGCGTCGGCAAGCTCGTCGGCCGAGCGCTCGACGGCGGCCTTGGCGCGCTCGAGCTCGTCGCGGTCGCGCATCAGGCTGGACGCCATGGCCCCGGCCACCCCGGCGATGATGAACCCGATGCCCATGCGAAACGACACCGACGTCGCCAGAAACGGTGTTCCGAACGCCGCCTGCCCGTACAGCTCCCGGACGGTGTAGGCGGCGGCGGCACCAGCCATGGTCAGCAGCGCCCCGCGCAACCCGAACTTGATCGCCCCCTCGAGCGGCAGGATGTAGATGACCGCCCACATCGCGGTGTCCGCGTCGAAGGTGTAGACGAACACCAGCGCCATGACGACGACCGCGTCCAGGACGAGCGACCCGATCTGAAGCCACCGCACCGAGCGCAGGTCGGGCGCGCGCCGGTACGACCACCAGACCGCGGCGTTGCCGGCCGCGAGCAGTGCCACGATCCCGTAGGCGACCGCCTGGGTGCCCGGGGGGTACGGCAGGTAGTACGTGGCGACCTGCAGGCACGCGAACACGACCGCGACCCATCGGATCCGCACCATGGTGCGCTCCGACCGTCGCGCACGCTTCAGTAACAGCTCCGGCGCAGCGGACATACCCGGGGATTGTGACCGACGGCGCCTCGTTGCGCCGACAGCGCCGACCGCTGCCGTCTGGATATGTACCGTTCTGCGCCGTTTTGTGACAGACAACGAACGGAACTAGTCCCTCCCCCCTCGTTTTGGCTAGTCATCGCTCGGGAATAGTGCGGCGAAACAAGGCGTCGAGCGGCCGATCGACGCGGGAGCTGACAGCGACCACCACCGCGCAGGGGACGGGGCCTGCACTGCGGTGCGCGCTGAACGACGACCGCGGAGGGGCCGATGCACAGGTGGGTGCGCACGACCGGGATGCTGGCCATGCTCGTCATGGTCGCCCTGGCGGCGCTCGCGCCCAGTGCCACCGCCGCCCCCGGCCTGCCCGACCCCGAGGGGCAGCTGGTGCGCAGCATCAACGCCGAACGCAAGGCGCGGGGGCTCCCGGCGCTGACCCGCAACCTGCAGATGGTGCGGCTGGGCCGCCAATGGGCCACGACGATGGCGGCGCGCCAGCGCCTGTACCACCGTCCCGATTTGGCCGACGCCGTCTACGGCCCGTACCGCCGCCTGGGCGAGAACGTCGGCTACGCGCGGGTCGCCGGCGCATCCGATGCCGAGTTGGCGCGGCGCATCCACGAGGCCTTCATGGCATCGTCAGGCCACCGGGCACACATCCTGGGCAGGTTCAACCAGGTCGGCGTCGGGGTCGTTCGTGCCGGCAACGGCGGCATGTGGGTGGCCGTCAACTTCCTCCTCGGCCCGCGCGACGGCTTTCCGCTGTATCGCGACACGGGCGACTCGCCGCACCGCGCTGCCGTCAACCGGCTGTTCACCAAGGGCATCGTGCGGGGCTGCACCGCGCACCGGTACTGCCCTGGGCAGGTCGTCACGCGGCGCACGATGGCCGTGCTGCTCGACCGCGCCACCGGCACGCGCAACGCGACGACCTTCGTCCGCGACCGGTGCGGCAGCCGGTCGGCGTGCTGGAACGCAACGGTGACCCGCGGCTACCTCGCCATGGCGCTCACCGACGCCCTGCGCCTGCCGGCCGCCTCGGGCAACCGCTTCACCGACGTCCGCGGCACCCAGGCGACCGCCGCGAACGCCGTGGCCGCCGCAGGGATCGTCGACGGCTGCGACGCGTCGCGATTCTGCCCGTCGGCCAACGTGCGCCGCGGCGTGCTGGCGCGGTTCGTGGACCAGGCGCTGCGCTGACCCTCGGCCGGCGTGACAGTCTGGCCGCGTGCCCGCCACCGCCCGCGCCGCCGCCTGCACGCTGCTGCTGACCCTGCTGGCCTGCGGCGAGGCCGGCAGCCCCCCGGCCCAACCCGAGGAGGACCGCCCGGTGGTGGCCGGCGACCCGACGCCCACCGTGACGGTGACCGGCACCCCGAGCCCGTCGTGTGACCCGCCGTGCCGCAGGCGGCCACGTGTGGTGGGTAGG
>DATLGM010000134.1:0-1880 GCA_035540515.1 Egibacteraceae bacterium
GTTCGCGGGGGTGGGCGGGCCTGACTACCCTGGCCCGTCGAGCCAGCGGGTAACGGAGCGCACGTGGAGATCAAGCAAACGCAGGTCGTCTATCACGACTGGGAGTCGACCCACTACGACGACAAGTGGTCGATCAGCTTCGACGAGCGGTGCATCGACTACGCCGCGGGGCGGTTCCTGCGCGCGGTGCCCGACGGCGGCCGCTTCGACACGGTGCTCGAAGTCGGGTGCGGCACAGGGTTCTTCCTCCTCAACCTCGCCCAGGCCGGGTTCATCGGCCAGGCGCACTGCACCGACATCTCGCCGGGCATGGTCGCGCAGTGCGTGGAGAACGGCCGGCGCCTGGGCATCGAGGTGCGCGGTGAGGTCGCCGACGCCGAGGCGCTGCCGTATCCCGACAACACCTTCGACCTGGTGCTCGGCCACGCGGTCATCCACCACCTGCCCGACCTGACCTCGGCGTTCGCGGAGTTCCGGCGGGTGCTCAAGCCCGGCGGACGGCTGGTCATCGCCGGCGAGCCGACGCAGACCGGCGACCGGATCGCCAACCGCGTCAAGCAGGCGGCCCGGGTTGGTGTGAAGGTCGCGGCGCTGGTCGCCGGCGCCGACCGTGTTCTCGCCGATCCGATGGCCGACCTGCCCGATGACGAGCGCCACGCCGCCAGCCTCGAGACCGAGGTGGACCTGCACATCTTCACCCCCGAGCAGATCGAGCGGCTCGCCTACTACGCCGGCTTCGTCAACATCGACACGGTCACCGAGGAGCTGACCGCCAACTGGTTCGGCTGGGCCACGCGCACGGTCGAGGCGATGCTGAAGCCGGGCCTGCTGCCCGAGGGGTACCCGTTCTGGGCCTACAAGGCGTGGCTGACGCTGTTCGAGCTCGACGAGCGGGTCCTGCGCCGCGTCGTGCCCAAAGGCGTCTTCTACAACTGCATCCTCTCGGCAACCAAGCCCGGTCTGACGATCGTCCCGGACTGACGGGGGGCGGGGCCCCGGCCGCCCCGTTTCTCGAACACTTGCCCGAACCTGTCGGGGGTAACCGTTCGAGAACGCTGGCGGGGCGGCCGCAAGCGGCGGCCTACGCCACCTTCAGCGTGCGCGCGGGGCTGGTCGCTGCGGCGTGGGTCTTGGTAGCTGGTGAGTTGACGCGGTACTCGTAGGACCCCTTGGCCGCCGGCTTCACCGTGAAGGCGAACGTGCCCTTCTTGGCCAGCTTCTGCGAGGCGATCTCTTTCCAGCCCTTCTTCGTGCGCTGCTGGAGCTTGACGGTGTGTCCCTTGGACGCCGGGGTCACCGACCCGGAGACCGTCACCTCGGTCCCTGGGGCGACGCGGCTCTTGCTCAGCGTCGCCGTGACGACCTGGCGCACCTTGACGGTCCGCACCGGGCTGGTGACGCCGACGTCGGTGCCGGCGCCGCCAAAGCGCAGGGCGTACTGGCCGTTGCGCCGCGCGACGTGCGTCAGCGTGACCACACCCTTGGCGGAGGTCTTGCCCGTCGCGACGGTCTTCCAGGCCGTGCCCTTGCCGGGGCGCTGCAGCAGCTTGACGGTGGCGCCGGCGATCTTGGCGCCGCTGGTCGCGCGGGTGAGGGTCCCGGTCACCTTGACCTTGCCCCCGTGGTTGATCGCCTTGGCGGTCTTGGCGGTCAGCTTCGTGCCGCGGACGACCACGCTGCGGGCGGCCGAGGCGGCGCCGTCGTCGCCGAGGGCGAAGACGCTGAACGCGTAGTCCGTACCGGCCTTGAGACCCTTGGCCGCAGCCGAGGTCCGCAGACCGCTGCCGACCGCCGTCCCTGCCGAGGGTGTGGCCGGTGCCGTGGTGCCAGCGAGCATGCGAACGGCGACGTCGGCGGTCCGCGCACCGTTGGTCCAGGAC
>DATLGM010000135.1:0-2092 GCA_035540515.1 Egibacteraceae bacterium
GTCCGGCCGTGTTCGTGGCGGGCGTACACCTGGATGTCGCGGTCGATCGTGGCGATGTCGGACCCGGGCTGCTCGGACAGGCACACCCGGTCGTCCGGGAGGTCGTCGGGGCGGTGCGGGTGGGCGCACCAGGGCGGACACCGGTGGGCTGCGGGGGCGAGAGCGGCGGTCATGGGTCCTCCTGGTGGCGTGGTGGCCGGTCGCCACCGAGGGCGGTGGGAGGGCGACCCTTCGTCGTTCGACAGCAACCGGCACCGTGACTATACGGCCGTTCCGGCCGACTAGCCAAGAGGCGGCAGGGAAGCCCCGGTGTGTAAGCACAGGGAGGGTCAGGTCAGGCTGCGGTACCGCTCCGCGTGGTCGGCGAACACGGCACGCGCAGCGTCACCGAACGTCGCGGCGCGCTCCAACCCGGCCAGCAGCCGAGCATGCACAGCCACGTCAGCGCGGTCGACGAGGACCGCCGTCGCCGCAGTCGTACCCACGATCACCGCCGTCTCGTCGTACAGCTCGAACCCATGCGTCGGGGCCTCATCGACCGTCGCCGCCGCGACGATCACCCCCAACCGCACCTGCGGCGACGTGGCGGCCACGGCGAGCCGATCGCACTGCTCAGCCATCACCGCAGGCGAACCGAGCTGCCAGGCCAACGCTCCCTCCGGCATCAGGAACAGGAACGCCCGGCCGGACTCGGCCAGGATCGCCTGCCGCGCCAACCGTTCCTCGACCGCCCTGCGCTGCTCCGCCGCAGGCATCTCGTCGCCGGTGGCGAACACGGCGCGCATGTACGCCTCGGTTTGCAGCAGGCCGGGGACGAGCAGCGGTTGGAACACAGCGACCCGGCGCGACGCCTCCTCGAACCGGCGGATCCGGCGTTGCAGCCGACCCGCGCCGCCGCGGTGCATCACGACCCGCGCGGACTGGATCGGGTCCGCGCGCAGGTCCCGCACCAGCCGTAACAGCCGCGTGGTCACTTCGGGAGGAGCCCCGTAGAGGCGGCACAGCGTGCGCACATCGACCTCGGTCGGCATCTGCTGGCCACGTTCGTAGCGCGACAGCGACGCCTGCGACTTCCCCAACTTCGCGGCGGCGGCCTCTCCGCTCACCCGCGGATGGGTAGCGTCCCGCAGCCGGCGCAGGGTGTCGGCGAGCTCCCCTGGGCGGGTGTCAGACACGCGCGCGGTGGTACTCGGGGTGCCGCGCCCACCACGCCTCGAACGGCTCAGCGGCAGCCCATGCGATGTCGGCGGACCGTCGGATGACTCGGCCGGCGCGGCCTTCGATGGTGTCCGCGTACAGGAACCGCCCGGCGTCGTCGTAGGTCATCACCGCGGCCCGCTGGCCGTCGAGGAGCCAGAACTCGCGCAGGTCCAGCCCGAGCGGGCGGGCCTGTTCGGTGAGGTCGAGGACCCGGATGTCCTCCCCCGCCGCCACGTTCGCCCGGTACGCCCAAGCTGCCTCGAACCGGAGGTACTCCGACGGTGACTCGGTGAGCACCCGCAACCGTCGGACGCTGGCACCACGCTGGCGTTGGGCGCGCACCCACTGCGCCCACGGGCCGATGACGTCGGGGCTGGGGTCGGGTTCACCGGCGAGCCAGCGGGCGAAGTCGCCGCCGTCGGAGGGGACGTCGTAGTGGTCCAGGACTTCGTGCCGGAAGGCGTCGTGCTCGAACTGGTCGGTGTAGGCGTCGAGCGCGGCTTCGTCGAGCCGCACGGTCACACCTCGGGCAGGTCGTCCGGAAGGTACGCGAACACCTCGCCCGCTGGGGCCGGGCCGAGGTCGGCTAGCACCTCGGGGTCGGTGATCGTGTAGCCCTGGATGATCCGGCCGCCGGGCAGCTTCGTGTGCCGGGCTTCGCCCGCGCACGTCTTCCCCGATCCGCACTCTCGGTGCGTCCACGTCAGCCTCGGCTTCATCGGGTCGCCCTCCCGAACGTCATCGAACGGTCAGTGTCCGGCGTGACGTGGTGGTGAGTCAACCGCGACGGCCGTATCGGGGGATGCGACCCGGGGCCTTGAACGACCGAAAGCGCCCCCTCCCCCGGGAACGGGGGGAGGGGGCGCAACGGTTTTGCCGGGGAGCGGACGAG
>DATLGM010000136.1:0-8773 GCA_035540515.1 Egibacteraceae bacterium
GCAGCGCCGTCAGCAGGCCGACGAAGCCGCCGCGGCGGCGGCCCAGGCGGCGCAGGCGCTGCGTGCGCTCAGTGACGACTGACGTCGGTGCCTCCTGCCCGTCCGACCGGCGGGGATCCGAGCGGTGCCCGCCTTAGACTGCCCCGGAGACCGGCGGGGCCGCCCCGCCTCGGAAGGACGGTCGTGGTACAGGAACCGACGGGCCCGGCGAGTGCCGCCGGCGCAGGCGGCGATCTGAGCCTGCGCGTGGACCGCCTGCTCGCCGGCGCCATGGAGGAGCAGCTGTCAGAGCAGCGCACGCTCAACCAGCTGCTCGCCCGGGTGGACACCACCCTGAAAGACCTGCGCCGGGACATCGGTGACGTCGTGCGCCGCGGTCAGCCGGTCGCGGACGGCGAGGCGGCCGCGGTCCTCGAGCGGCTCGAGAAGCGCACGGCGGAGCTCGAAGCGTCGCTTCCGGGTCGCTTGGAGCAGCTGCAAGCCGCGCTCGTTGGGGCGCTGGCGGTCCGCGACGACGTCGACCGTCTGGCGACCGCGAGCACGTTGCGCCGGCTGGAGGAGCTGCGCAACGAGATCACCGAGCGGTCGGCAACCGGCGACGAGCGCATGACCGCGGCCGTCGAGGACGCCATCACCGCGCTGCAGCGCCAGGCGCAGGAGATCGACACGGTGCGCGCCGCGCTGTCGGAGGAGGCCGCCGCTGCCATCGCCCGCCTCAGCGACGTCGCCGAGACCACCGCCGAGCAGCAACGCCAGACACTCGCCGCGCTTGAGTCGTCGTCGGCACGCGCCGAGACGTTGCACCACGAGACGCGCGATCGTCTGGCCGAGATCGTCGCGGGGACGCTGTCGGACCTGCAGCGTGCCAACGCGCGGGCACTGGAGAACCAGCACGAGCACCTCGAGGCCGCAACGGCGGGACTGCGCACGGCCGCCGAGGAAGCCGGTCAGGCCCTACCCCAGCGCGTCGAGGCGGCCGTCGACCGCCTGCACTCGGGAGCGGCCGCGGAGCTGCAGACTCTCGCCGACTCCGTTGCCGGCGTCCTTGGCGCGCTGCAGGAGACCACCGCCTCAGTCGGGACCGGCTTCAACGAGCGTCTGGACACCGTCCGCAGCGCACTGAACGAGGTGGCACGCGACGTTCGCGAGGCGCTGCTGGACACCGCCGAAGAGGACCGGCGCCAGGTTCGCGAGACGCTGACGGACCTGCAGGCCTCGGCCAAGCGCCTGGTCGGCGAGCTGCAGGCGTCGCTGAGCGACACCGACGCCGCCCGCGCCGCCGCGACGTCGGAGCTGTCCGGTCTGCACACGTCCGTCCGGTCGGTCCAGGTCGAGATCGCGCAGCTCGCTGAACGTCTGTCGGCGGCCGTCGCGGAGCACCAGGGCGCCACCGGCGAAGCAGCGGACCGCCTGGGGGAGCGGGTCGAAGCGATGCTCGAAGGCGTGCGCACCACCCTGAGCGCCGACGTCGGCTCGCTGCAGCGCGACCTGACCGCGTGGCGTGACGAGCTGCAAGCCGCGACCCAGCAGTCGTCGACCCTGGTCGAGGGAGTCGTCGCACGGCTGGAAGCCGCTGCCGCGGAGCACACCCAGGCGGCCGGCCGCGCCGCCGCCGACGTCATGGACCGCACCGGCAGGTTGGAGGAGACGGCGGCGGCGCTCGGGCGCGTCGCGGCGACACTGGAGCCGGCGCTGGCTGATACGGCCGGCGAGGTTCTGTCCGCGCTGCGCCAGACCGCAAAGGACGACCGCGCCCAGATGCGCGACGGCATCGCCCGGATCCAGCAGTCGGCCGAGCGGATGGGCGAGTCGCTGCAGGCGACCATGGTCCGTCACATCGACGCCATCCACGCCGCATCGAGTGCCGAGCTCGCCGAGGCCAACCGCTCCCTGAGCGCCGCACGTACGGCACTGGAGCAGACCGCGGCGTCGGTCGCCGAGGTCGTCAGCGAGCAGATCACCGCACGAGGCGCTGCCTCCAGTGCGCAGGTCGCCGAGCTCCAGGTCGCCGTGGACGACCTGCGGTCGTTGCTGCAGCGGACGGTCGCGCAGCTGCAGGGCGCCGTGGACGATGCCGTCGCCCGCGTCGACGCGATGCTCGACGAGCAGGCGCTGGCCGCGACGCTGGCCGCGGTCGGCGGCTCCTACGTCGGCGACGACGACGAGGACGAGTAGCGCCGCCTCATTCGGACGGTGCGAACGTCACCTCGACCTGCCGCTCGTCGACCCCCCGCACGACGGTCAACGACACCGATGCCGCTGGCGCGGCGTCGAGCACGTCCATCAGGTCGTCCGCACGCGGCGTCGGTCGCCCCTGCGCAGCGACGATGAGGTCACCCGGCTCGACGCCGGCGAGGTCCGCCGGACCGCCCTCGGCGACGGTGCGGACCAGCAAACCCTCCCGCTCCGGCAGGCCGACCGACCGCCGCAGCCGGTTTGCGACGCTGCTCGGGGCCAGCCCAACGCCCAGCCGCGGGCGCTGTGGCACCTCACCGCGGGACAGCGACGCGACGCGGTCACGAAGCGCGGCATCTGCCGGCACCGCCAGGTAGAAGCCGTGATCCAGACGGCTGGTGTTGATCCCCAGCAGCCGCCCCTGCGCGTCCGTCACCGGGCCGCCGGAGGAGCCGCGCCCCAGCGGGGCGGTGTGCTCGAACGCCCCTTGGATGCGTCGCCCTCGGGGGCCGCGGAAGGCTTGGTCGACCGCCGACACCGTGCCGAACGTCGTCCGCAAGCCGGCGGCGCCCCGGCGGGCCAGGGCGAACACCGGCGCGCCCAGCTGGATCGGGGCGTCGGCCCACGGGATCGGCGTGACCCCGCCCGTGTCGACGGCAAGCACCGCCAGGTCCCCGTCGACGTCCAACCCCGCGACGCTCGCCTGGGCGACGCGCCCGTCGGGGAACGTCACCTGGGTCGTGCGGTCACGCAGGTTGTGCGCGTTGGTCACGACCGTGCCTTCGGCAACCACCACGCCGGCGCCACGGCTGTTGCGGCCGATGCCCACGACCGCCTCCCCGGCGGCGCCTGCCACCGCGACGACGGCCTCTCCGATCTGCGTCAGCACGTTCATGGTCCCGCTCCTCTCGTGGTACCCGCAGCGCACATGGGCTTGTCACTTGCAATCTACCAGTGACTTCGTGGCAGTGCACCCGTACACTCCGCTCATGCCTGAGCAAGGGGCGCTCGACGCCGCGCTGCGCAGGGTCGGTGACCGCTGGACCCTGCTGATCGTCGAAGCGCTCCTGGACGGTCCGCAGCGCTACAACCAGCTCCAGGAGGCGGTGGCGGGCATCGCCACCAACGTCCTGTCGCAGCGCCTGAAGCAGCTCGAGCAGCAAGGGCTGGTCCGCGCCGAGCCGTACTCGCAGCGACCTCCCCGGTACCGCTACGCCCTCACCGGTGCCGGCAGGGAGCTCGGCGACCCCCTGCGGCTGCTGGCGGCCTGGGGTGCCGCACACGGTGACGACGCGCAGTCGGTCGGGCACGTGCTGTGCGGCACGCCGCTGCAGGCCCGCTGGTTCTGCCCCACCTGCGACGAGGTCGTGGCGGCCGCCGACGCGGATCCCCTGCGCTACGTCTAAGTGCCCGCCACGCGGGTCTCGCCCGGAGTGTGAGATTTGCCCCCCGGGGAATACCACCAGTGTTCGCCGGGCCGGGGGCTGGGCGGGCCGCTCCGCAACCGATGGTCCACGGGGTCAGGTGTTGTCCACGTCCGTGCAATCGCGAGAGGTCGTCCTCCCGCCCGACATCGAGTCGCCGCGCCGCGCGCGTCGGTTCGTCGAGCATGCGCTGACGGCCGGCGCCGCCGAGATCGGCGACGTCGTCGCCCTGCTGGTCAGTGAAGTCGTGACCAATGCGGTGCTGCACGCGCGTACCGAGGTCCACGTGCGGATCGGCCTGGACGACCGCACGGTTCGCGTCGAGGTCGCCGACCGGTGTCCAGCCGGGCCGCACAAGGCTCCCGCGATGCGCCAGGCGTCCACCGGCCGCGGGATGATGCTCGTCGAGGAGCTGGCCGACGCGTGGGGCACCGAGGCGCGCGGCGACGGCAAAGTGGTGTGGTTCGAGGTCGCGCCCGGCAGCAGCTGAGCGGGTCGGTGGCGGGTCCGGGCAGGAGACGGGGGGCCTGAAGGCGAAGTAGGGGGTGCAACGTCCCTGTTTCCCGTCAGGAGATCGCCCGTGCGTCGCGCAAACCTGCTTGCTGTTCTTGCCCTGCTGCTGGGCTCGCTGTCCGCCGTCCCCGCCGCCGCCGACGGTCGCGTCGAGGTGGTCGAGCTTGGGCTCGGCGCCGGCGGGATCATGTCGGACAACGTCGAGTACATCGGCACCATCCCCGTCGAGTCACCGGGGATCGGCGGCCGGGTGCTTGAGGTCGACGGTCAGCAGCGCTTCTACATGACCGGCGCGAAGGGCCTGACGATCCTCGACGTCACCAACCCCGCATCACCCGTCACGTTGGGGCGTCTGCCGCTGCCGCACTTCCAGAACGAGGACGTAGACGTCAGTGACGACGGCAAGCGCGTCATCATCTCCACCGACACCGCTGCGGCCCGGCTGCCCGGTTACCCCGGGTTCGGCTCCACCGGCAACGGCATCCACATCATCGACACCAGTGATGTCACCGCGCCCAAGGCTGTGGGCTTCATCGCGCTGAGCAACCACACCACCACGTGCGCCGACGCCGCCTGCGAGTGGCTGTACGGCAGCAGCGGGCACATCGTGGACGCCACGGACCCGGCCGCACCCAAGGACACCGGCAAGAAGTGGTTCCGCAACGGGGTCACCGGCTCGCACGCGCTCAACCGGGACGCATCAGGCCTGATGATCTCCGACTCGACCCCTCGCCTGGTGCTCGACGTGTCGGACCCGACCAACCCGGTGGCGCTGGCCGAGGGCCGGCCTGACACCCGCAAGTTCGGTCAGGACGGCCTGCTGCAGCACAACAACGTCCGTCCCGACGCCGATCAGTGGGTGCCGCGCGAGGAAGGCGACACCGACCCGCTCATGCGCGCCGGCGAGCTGATGATCGGCAACTCCGAGAGCAACATCAACCGCAACTGCAACCAGGCGGGCGGCCTGTCGACGTGGAACATGACCGACTTCGACAAGGGTCGGCCGATGCAGCAGATCGACGTGTTCCGCCCGTTCAACGGCAACTGGGTGGACGGCAACCCTGCCGCCAACGCCCTGGGATGCTCGGGCCACTGGTTCACCGTGGACGGCGAGATGGTGACGACCAGCTGGTACGAGCACGGTGTGCGGTTCTTCCACGTCGACCGGGAGACCGGCAAGATCACGCAGAAGGGCTTCTTCCAGCCGATTGCCACCCAGGCCGGTGCCGCCCACTGGATCACCGACGCCGAGGGCAACAAGTACGTGTACTCGGCGGACTACGCCCGCGGCCTGGACATCTTGAAGTTCAACCCCGACGCGCCGGAGCCCACGGCCGAGGAGTTCAAGCAGTCCTGGCTGATCAACCTCGGCAAGGTCGGCGCCCAGGCGGAAGCCGAGCGCCTGCTGTGCCGGCTGTCGCAGACCTGAGTTCGTCGCGACGACGCAACGACGGCGCGGCCCCACGGGGGGCCGCGCCGTCGGCGTCTGGGCCTACAGGTACTGCGTCGCCCGACCGCTCTTGACGTCGAAGATGAACCCGGCCACCCGCAGGTCGCGCAGCAGCGGGGACTCGCGCACCTTGGTGACGTCCTCACGCAGGGCTTGCTGCTGATCTTCGATCTCCAGCAACTGAAACGGCTCCCAGTGCTCCTCGTCGATGTCGGTGAGGATCTCGCGGACGCTCTTTTTGTTGATCGTGGCCATCCCGCAGCCTGTGTGGTGCATCACCACCACCGTGTCGGTTCCCAGCAGACGGGTGGACACGACCAGGGAGCGGATGACGTCGTCGCTCACACGGCCGCCTGCGTTGCGCAGCACGTGCGCGTCGCCCGGCTTCAACCCCAGTGCAGCGAGGGTGTCGATGCGGGCGTCCATGCAGGTGACGACCACCAACCGCTTGGCGGGCTCGCGTGCCAGACCGGCACCGTCGAATGTCTTGGCGTACGCGGCGTTGGCGTCCAGCAGCTCTTCGAACATCGCGACGAAGTGTGTCGGCTGACGCGCCTGCTGCCAAACTGCTCCAGATGACGGCGTTCGAGGACGCGGTACGGCAGGTCCTGATGTCGACCCGCCCCGGGGAGGTGCTGACCTACGGCGAGGTCGCCGCCGAGGCCGGCTACCCCGGCGCCGCACGTGCGGTCGGCAACTACCTGCGGCGGACCGCCGACGAGGTGCCGTGGCACCGGGTGCTGGGCTCGGGGGACCGAATCGTCAGCAGGTGCGCCGTCGAGCAAGCGGCCCTGCTGACTGCCGAAGGCCTGGCAGTGCGGGGCGGACGCGTCAGTCGCGCCTAGCCCGGGTTTCCGGATCGGGGCAGGGGGAAGGCGGGTGACATCCCCCCACGCCGTAGGAGACACCGTGACACCCGCCGCATCCGTCCCGAAGGCCACGCTCGCCGACACGATGGCTCTGGCCACCGACGTTCTGATCCCCTTTGCCGCTCGGGGGCCCATCGCCCGACGGCCCCGCATCACCACCCTGTCCGAGCGCATGGACGCGGACCGCCGGGCGGTGCGGCGCATGCAGCGGGTCCGTGACCGCTACGGACCGGGACCCGTGCTGCTGAAGTTCCCCCGTCGCGACCTGGCAATGGTGCTGGCATCCCAGCACGTCCACCGCATCCTCAACGGATCACCCGACCCATTCGCGACCGCCAACCTCGAGAAGCGGCAGGCGCTGTCCCACTTCCAGCCCCACGGGGTGCTCATCTCGGAACCGGCTGAGCGCGCCGACCGCAGGCCGTTCAACGAGGAGGTGCTGGACAACCCAAACCCCATCCACCACATGGCGGCCGATTTCATTCCGAAGATCCGCCAGGAGGCCGACGTGCTGGTTCGCCATGCGCGTAACGCCGGGCGGCTGACGTGGGACGACTTCATCGTCGCCTGGTGGCGCACCGTCCGCCGGGTGTACCTGGGCGATGGTGCCCGTGACGACCACGCGCTGACCGACATGCTGACCGAGCTGCGTCACGACGCGAACTTCTCCTACCTCAAACCCAAGCGGAAGGGGCTGAACGAGCGGTTCCTGCGTCAGCTGCAGGGGCATCTGGACCGGGCGGAGCCCGGCAGCCTCGCCGCGCTCATCGCGCAGGCTCCCACCACCCACGTCACCAAGCCGGCCCAGCAGGTGCCCCAGTGGCTCTTCGCGTCCGATCCCGCCGGCATCGCGGCGATCCGGGCGCTCGCGCTGCTGGTCGCCCATCCAGAGCAGCTCGAGCGTGTCCGCGCCGATCTGGACGGTCGCGACCTCGACACCCCCCAGGACCTGCCGCTGCTGCGGTGCGCCGTCCTCGAATCCTTACGGCTGTGGCCGACGACGCCGGCGATCCTGCGCGACACGACCACCCAGACCCGGTGGGAGACCGGCATCCTCCCGGCGGCCGCCGGCCTGGTCATCTTCGCCCCGTTGTTCCACCGCGACGACCGGACGCTGCCCTACGCCAACAGCTTCGCTCCCGACATCTGGCTGGAGGACCGCACCGACAAGGACTGGCCCTTGGTGCCGTTCAGCGGAGGGCCGGGGATGTGCCCCGGCCGCAACCTGGTGCTGCTGACCACGACCACCATGCTCGCGTCGCTGGTCGCGGCGCTCCCACTGCACCTGGACCCGCCCGACGCACTCCTCGAAGGCGAGCCGCTGCCGGGAACGTACAGCCCCTACAACCTGGTGTTCTCGACCAGCTGAGTCAGGCCAGGAGCTGGTTGGCCTGTGCGGCCATCAGCATCAGGCCGCCGTCGACGACCAGCGACGCCCCGGTCGTGTAGCTGGCCTCGGGCGAGGCGAGGTACACGATCGCGTGGGCGATCTCCGCAGCGTGGCCGGGGCGTTTCGCCGGCAGGCCAGGCCGGTCCTGTGTGTGCGGGTCGACGTCTTCGTTGTCGGTCATCGGAGTGGCGATCTCGCCCGGGGCGATCGCGTTGACGGTGATGCCGTGCTCAGCGAGCTCGAGCGCCATGACCTTCGTCAGCAGCCCGAGTCCACCCTTGGACGCGCAGTACGCCGCAGAGCCCTCCAGCGGTACGTGCTCGTGGACCGACGTGACATTGATGATCCGCCCGCCATTGCCCGCCGAGACCATCCTTCGGGCGGCCGCCTGCGCGCACAGGAACGCGCCGGTCAGGTTGACCTTGAGCTCCGCCTCCCAGTCGTCCAGCGTGTGCTCGAGGAACGGGGCGCCACCGCCGCGGCCGGCGTTGTTGATGAACACGTCCACCCCGCCAATGGCGTCGGCGAGGTCGTCGACGACCGGCTGCGCAGTCGACAGCTCCGTCAAGTCCAGCTGACGGAACTCGGCTCGGCGGCCGGCGGCACGGATCTCCTCGGCGGTGCCCTTCGCACCGCCCTCGTCGGTGTGGAATGTCAGACCGACGTCGTACCCGGCCTTTGCCAGCGCGACGGCGGTCGCCTTGCCGATCCCCGAGTCCCCAGCGGTGATGATGGCGGTGCGGTTGTCACTCATACCGCTGCGCTACCCGCTGACGCGCGGGCTTAACGCCCGCCGCGGTGGGGCACCACGACCGCAGGCCAAAGGAGGCGCACCGTGTCCGATCCACAGCAGTCCGGCACCCATCCCGACGACGACCGTGTCGAGGTCGATGACCCATTCGAGGTGCCCGACGAGGTCGAGCAGGCGTGGGAGGACGAGGAGGTCCACGAG
>DATLGM010000137.1:0-6044 GCA_035540515.1 Egibacteraceae bacterium
CGAACGCCCCGACACGACGCAACCATCAGAGCCACCGGAAACCGTCGATGAGGCGACGCGGCCAGCCCGTGGTGTCGCCGGCGACGCTGCGCTCGACAGCGACCCGCCAAGGGAACCGACCGAGGCGCACGCTCACGTCCCGCCGGCGGCCGACCCAGCCGAACACCCGGACGACACGGAAGGACCGCCGTCCGGAGGTGGTAGGCCAGCGCCCCCACGAGCTCCACGGGAGCCCGAACAGGCGGTCGAGCCAGAAGGGGACCCGACCCCGCCGAGTCCCGCCGACCCCGGGGACGGGCGCCGATTCGCGCTGCTCGCGGGCGAGGGACTCAGCCTCGACACGGCGGAACCCGCCACAGTGGCCGACGGTGGTGGCTGGGCGTGGCAGATCCGAAGCCTGGCCGCTGACGTGACACAGGATGCTGCCGTGCAACGCAGCCGAGCAGCGATGGCTCGGGTCGAGGTGCGATTCGACGAGGCGACCCGTAGCTCGCAGGAGCAGGTGCGCGACTTCCGGTGCAACGTCCGGGTCACGGCGGGTAGCCGGAGGTTGGTGACAGACGCGGCGCACGTTTTCAACGTGTCGTTCTGGACGACTGACGGTTACGCGCTGTTGGACCAGGTGGGAGCGGCTCGCGTCCCGCTGGTTGTTGATCTAGGGGCGGGTGACGTGACGACGTTCTCTTCCGACGTCTACGAGGACTTCGACGCCGCGGACGGTGTGTCCTACACGTGCCGGGTCGAATACCAAGAGCTGTAAGGGCCCGCGAGGTTCGGAACGCGCCGCGTGGGATCGCGGGCTCGCCCAGGGTCGGCGTGCAGGGGGAATGCGAACTTCGTTACCGACGCCGTGATCAGCCGAGGAGCTCGCCGCGTGTGGGTTAGGCGGCGTCGCCGCGGGCCGTTGCCTCCTCGTTTCGGCGTGGCTACCGACGCCCTCGTCCGCAGGTCAGCTTCGGCACAGCGAGTAGGCCAGCGGGTACGGGTTGACCGGAGCACCGTTGCCCGGGTGGAACTGCAAGTGGACGTGCGGCGGCGTGCCGCGTGCGTTGCCCGAGTCGCCGACGGCACCGATGACCTGGCCCGTCCCCACGTTCTGCCCGTCCTTGACGTACGCCGCAGACAGGTGTGCGTAGTAGTACATGTTGCCCTCGTCGTCGATCAGGTTGATCGCAAGGCCGCCCAACGAGTTCGTGTAGACGCGGTAGATGGTGCCCTGCGCGACGGCGTACAGCGGGGTGCCCATCGGTGCGAACATGTCGACGCCCTCGTGAGTGCGGCCACCCGAGCGCGGGAAGCCCCACGAGTCGATGAAGCCGTTGGGCGTCCCGACGGGGCAGGTCTTGCCGTTCACGCGCTGAGGAGGGGTGATGGTGAACCAGGGGGCACCGCCGACGGCCGCGGCGGCCTGTCGTGCTGCCTCTGCTGCGGCGGCCCGGCGCTCGGCTTCGGCCTTCGCCGACGCCACGCCGTCCTCGGCCGCCAGCACCTCGCGCTGGGCGCCTTCTAGCGCGTCACGGAGACGGTCGGACTGGGACTGCCACTCCTCGACGGAGGCCTGTGCGCCGGCCGCGATCACGCGCTCCTGGGTGACGTCCGTGCGGGTCAGCGCGGCGGCCCAGCGCACGTGCGCGACGTCGTGCGCGCCGCTGGCGGTGAATCGGCTAAACAGCGCCGCGCGGTGCAGGGCGCTGCCGGCGTCGGAGGCTTGCAGGATGATGTCGGTGAAGACCATCTGAGGCCCGGGGCGTTTGTAGGCCGCGGTCACACGCGCACGCAGCTCGTCCTCGGCGACGGTCACGGCGGCGTCGACGAGAGCAAGGTCCTGCGCCGAGTCCAGCGCCTCCGCCCCCAGCCGTAGCCGGTGCGCGTTGGCGCGCTCGTACGACTGCGCGGCCTCGTCCAGCGCGCCGGTCAGCGCCGCCGCTCGTTCCTGCGCGGTCTGCAGCCTGGCGGTGGCCTTAGCGACCCCGGCATCCTCGGCCGCGACGGCCGCCGTGGTGATGCCGCCCACAGCCAGGGCAGCACAGAGACCGACCGCTAGAAGGCGACGGCCGATCCGACCAAACCGAACTGCTGTCCACACGCGAGATGCTTCGGCGGCGCGTGGAGACGACTTGAGCGGGGTGACGCTGCGCCAAACGGGGCTACGCTGCGCCAGATGCACGAGCGAGACACTGCACGAGCGGCGGTCTCACACGGCAACGTGAACGTGGTCGGCGTGGACGACGTCGGTGAACGAGCGGCCGCCGAAGCCGTCGAGGGCCCACGGCGACCCGAGCTCGGGCACTCCCTGCTTGAAAAGCCACCGCGTCAGCCTGTGCGCCGCGGACCCCTTCTCGCGCTGCTCGACCACCAGCTCGCCGTCGACACGGAAAATGTCGACGGCCCGGCCGCGCGTGTGGTTGCTCGGCCGGTCGGTGGACCACACGTTGGGCGGGTGCCCCGTCGCCAGTGTCGCCACCGCGATCTCGTGTCGATCGCCGATCGACACCATCAGCGACAGGAGGCGGTCGTCGACCATCCCGTGGTAGATGTCCCAGCGGGCGCTGTCTGTCAGTTCGATGGCCTCGTGGGCGAGCACGGCCCACGCGGCTGCGGACAGGCGCTCGGGGGCGTCGACGGCCGCGCCGCCGCCCGACCCCAGGCGGTCGAGGGCCCACCCGCCGTCCACTAGCCGCAGCCGCACGTCGACGGTTCGCCGCTCCGTCCACCGCCGGGCGCCGTCGTCCAGCTCCTGGTCGACGACCACCATCACCGACGACGTCGACGCGGCGACGCCCCCGAGCTGCGGGTACACCACCGTGCCGACCGACGACGTCCCCGGCCTCACCAGCTCGCGTGCGGCGTCAGCCACGTCTGCCCGGGCCACGCCGAAGCGGCGAGCCACCTTCGCCGCGGCCGTTCGGCGCGTGGTGCCGGCCTCGTACGATGTCAGCCGCTCCACAACCCTCGCGGCGAGACGCTTGGCGTTCGGGTACACCTCCGCCTCGACCGGCACCCAGCGGGCGTTGGGCCGCGGAGCCTCTGCGGAGGAAGGCTGTTCGGCGGCTCGCTCGGGCGTGTCGGCCCGCTGCGATGTTGTGGGCTCCTCGGGCTGGCGTTCTCCGGGCGTGGCCCGCGCGTCACCTCGCGGGTCGGGTGAGAGCGTGGTGGTGAGCGCGGCTGCGGACAGCCCGCCGACCGCGCCGACGAGGACGACCAGCACGGCACCCGTCGCAAGCCGGCGGCCGCGCCCCCGCGCGGACGGCAGCCATGCTCCGGCCGAACCGCCGCCGGCGGGCGCGTCGTCGGCGCCGTCGAGCAGGGTTGGCGGCGACGGTGTGGGGGTGGTCACGGACGTGGCTCCGAGGCGGCGAAGAGAGGTTCGCCGGAAGGATACCGACGACACGTTGTAGGAGCACGTCGGTTGCCAGCACGGCTGACGGTGCGGCGTCCCGGGGCGCGCGTCACGCGCCCCGGGACGCGGGCTCACGCGGACCACTCCTCGCGCCAGACCTCCATCTGCTGGATCTCGGCCTGCTGCGCGTCGATGATCCGGTTCGCCAGGTCGGCCACCTGTGCGTTCTCTCCCTCGTCGATGACCTGCTCCGCCATGTCCACCGCGCCCTGGTGGTGGCGGATCATCATGTCGAGGAACATCAGGTCGAACTCCTGGCCGCCGGACTGCTCCAGCGCGGTCATCTCGGACGCGTCCATCTGGCCGTCCATGTTCTCCATGTCGTGGGCTGGCGCCTCCTCGGCGCCAGCGGCTTCGAGCATGGACCTCATCTCGTCGATTTCGGTCGACTGGTCCGCGATGATCTTCTGCGCGAACGCGCGGAGCTCTTCGCGCTCGGTGCGTTCGGACACCATCTCGGCCATCTGCGTGGCCTCGTCGTGGTGCGGGATCATCGCCTGGAGGAAGTCGACGTCGGCGTCGTTGAACGACGTCGACCCGCCCTCCGTTCCGGCGGGTGGTGTCAGGGCGGGGTCTTCGCCCCCACCGCATGCAGTGAGGATCAGGGCCGAGCCCGCCACGAGGGCGAGCAGCAGCCGACGACGGGACATCTTGCGCATCTTCGGTTCCTTTCGGGTCGGCACGTGTACGTGGTGGAAGGGCGCCGCGACGGCGGCCGGCCGCGAGCCTCTACACCCTCAGCACCACACCGGCGTCGACCCGAGTGGGGCCACGAGCCAAAGGCGCCCGCCTCGACGCCGCGGCGCCGGGTGCCGGCGCCCCCCGCCTGCGTTGGGCTCCGACGACCGTCGCCGTGCTGCCGCAGCCGGCGGCGCCTCCCCCCGCCAGTACCAGCGACAGAACGACCACGCACGTGATGACCATCGCGTGGGTCCGTTCGGCGTCGCCCTCGTGCCCATCGGCAGCCGCGTGACCCGCCGCAGCCGGGGAGCCGACGGCGGCCGGCGCGTGCGGCGCCTGCAGCAGCATTCCCAGGTGAGTTATCAGCGCCGCCGTGAGAGCCGCCGCGAACGCCCGCAGTACCACCTCCCTGCGAGAGCCGGCGGGTCGGCGGCCGAGCCGCCGCCCGGCCGCACGCGCCACGAAGCTGGCGTCCATCACTTCCGCCCGAACGCCTCTCGTCCGGAAGGCGACAGAAGGACGATGACGGCGGCCACGCTCACAGCGGCGGCCACGGCGCTTACCGCTCCCCGGTAGGGCACGGTCGCCGACACGAGCGCCACGAAGTTGACCGCGAACCCAAACGGCCACGCCGCGCTCGCCTGCCGCCACGCCAGGACCGCCAGACCCGCGTACAACGCGGCACCGACGAAGAACCCAACGGCGGCGGGGGGCACGGGCGCCGCAGGGCCAAGCCGCTCGACCAGCGGCACGCCGGCGCCGGTGTGTGCCACCGCCATCGTGAGGGCACCGACGGCGCCCACGGCCGCGAGGTAGGCCGTGGCCTTCGCGGCGGGGCGCCGGCTGGTGAATATGGCGCGGTTCAATACGGCTCCTGGGCGGTCGGGAGGGTGGAAAACTACTACGGCGGGTCGTTGCGATGGTTATGCTATTGCAAGTGGGTTGCAACAACTGCCGGTTTGCCGGCCGCTTCCGTGTCGCCGCCGCGGCTGCCGCCGGCCTGGCCCTCGTCGCGTGCGCGCAGGCCGCTTCGCCGGCGGACGCGCAAGGCGGCGAAGACCGGCTCCGGGTGGTCGCGACCGTCGCCCCCGTCACCAGCATCGTCGCTTCGGTGGCGGGCGACCGCGCGGACGTACGCGGTCTAATCCCCGAGGGCGCCGACTCGCACACCTACGAGCCCAGGCCGAGCGCGGCTGCTGTCGTGTCGGCCGCTGACGTGCTGTACGCGAACGGCTTGGAGCTGGAGGGGCCGGTCCGCGACCTCGCCGACGCGAACATGCCGGCAGGCGCGGAGGTCGTCGAACTCGGGTCACTCGCAATCGAAGAGGACGAGTACGCGTACGACTTCTCGTTCCCCCGCGACGCCGGACGCCCCAACCCGCACCTGTGGACGAACCCCCGCCACGGGGTCGAGTACGCCCGGCTGGTCGCCGCGGACCTGTCTGCGCGCGACCAGGGCAACGCCTCCTACTACCAGGCGAACCTCGCGGAGTTCGAGCGGGCGGCCGAACGGCTCGACGGCGCGATGCGCAAGTCCTTCGCGACCGTCCCGGCCGCCGACCGCAAGCTGCTCACCTACCACGACGCCTACGCCTACTTCGCCCGCGACTACGGGTGGGAGGTCATCGGCGCCATCCAGGTCTCCGACTTCGGCGATCCGTCGCCCAAGGAAGTGGCGGCACTGATCGAGCAGGTGCGGGCCGAAGGCGTCCCCGCGATCTTCGGGTCTGAGGTGTTCCCCAGCCCCGTGCTGGAGCAGATAGGCCGTGAGGCGGGAGTCGAGTACGTCGACGTCCTACGCGACGACGACCTCCCCGCCAACCCCGCCGAGCCCGGCCACTCGTGGGCGGGACTGATCTGGTTCAACTACGTCACCATCACCGAGGCGCTCGGCGGTGACGCCTCGCCGTTGCGCGGCCTCCAGATCGACGACAGCAGCGACGATGCCGCGGAGTTCCCTCAG
>DATLGM010000138.1:0-3608 GCA_035540515.1 Egibacteraceae bacterium
GCCGAGATCGTGTTCGGCGACCTGACCGCGGAGTCGGGGCCGACGTTCGAGGGGACGTTCACCGGCGCTCTGGACACCCTCGCCGTGGACCTGTACGCCTTCGTCAACCCCGCCGACGTCCGGCAGGGGATCCGCGTGGACGTCACGATCGACGGCGAGATGGTCCACCGTGACGGCGAGGCGTTCGACGTGCCGCTGCGACCCGGCGGCCAGGCCGCCAAGCAGCTGAACTTCGCCATCACGGGCATCGCCGACGTGATGGAGTACTGGAGGATGGACAACGGGCCGGACACCGAGCACACGATCCGCATCGCGATCGTGCCGTTCTACTTCGGTGACGAGGCGCTGTACGTCTACAACGCCGCCGAAGCCCCCTCCGGCATCATCTTCAACGCCTCGGAGGAGAACCTGCAGAACCGGGTGCTGGTCCAGGCCAACGGCTGAGCCTTCGGGCGAGGGTCACGGGCCCCAGGGGGCCGTGACCTTCAGGGGGCTGCGACGTCGAGCTGATTGCCCCTAGGCAACGCGACCTCGGCGTGCTTCCATCACCAATCCGCGCCGGACCGCTCCGGCCGGCGCCCGGCGATGGAGGTTCGTCATGCCTGGCATTGATTCCGGCTCGCGGTCGAGGATCCGCAACATCGCCCTGGTGGGCCACGGGGGCACAGGCAAGACGACACTCGGCGAGGCGATGCTGCGTCTGCGGGGGATCGACACCAGGGGCGGGGTGTTCGACTTCGAGCCGGAGGAGACCGACCGGGAGCACTCGCTGTCGCTGGCCGCGGCGTCGATGCAGTGGCGCGAGCACAAGCTGAACATCCTCGACACTCCGGGGACGCCCGACGCCATCGGCGACGCCTACCCAGCCCTGTCGGCGGCCGACCTCGCCGTGTTCGTCATCGACGCCAGCGCGGGGGTCCAGGCCCAACACGACGAGCTGTGGCGCGCGTGCGAGCAGCTGGGCACGCCCCGCATCATCTTCTTGAACAAGCTGGACAAGGAGCGGGCCGCCTACCAGCCGATCATCGACGACCTGCGCCAGCGCTACGGGAAGCCGCTGGCTCCCGTCCACATGCCGATCGGCGTCGAAAGCGACTTCACGGCGGTCATCGACCTGTTGCACGGCGTATCGGTGCGCAAGGTCGACGGAAAGCGGGTCACCGAACCGATCCCCGACGAGCGCCGGGAGCAGGCCGAGGCCAACCGCCAGCTGCTGATCGAAGCGATCGTGGAGAACGACGACGACGTCCTGATGCGCTACCTGGACGGGGAGGTGCCATCCAACGACGAGATCGCCGACCTGTTCGCCCACGGGATCGACACCTGCGGGTTCTTCCCCGTGCTGTGCGGCTCGGCGGCGATGGACATCGGCGTGAAGCTGCTCGCGGACTTCATCGTCGAGGAGGGGCCGGCACCGCACGTGGAGGCCGAGGGTGTCGCGCTCGTCGTGGCCAAGACGATGTCCGATCCGTACGTGGGCCACATCAACATCGTGCGGAGCCTGTCGGGCACGTTGCGCCAAGACGACCGCCTCAAGGTCGCCCGAACCGGCAACGAGGTCCGGATGCACTACCTGATGGCCGTGCACGGCAAGGAGCAGACACCGATCGAGCAGGTCGAACCCGGCGACATCTTCGCGGTCGGCAAGCTCGATGACGTCGTGACGGGCGACGTGCTGACCGACGGCACCGACGTCAAGAGCGACACGATCATGCCGCCGATGGGCTACCACCGCGTCGCGGTGCAGGCGGCGTCGTCCGGCGACGAGGACAAGCTGTCGACGGCCCTGGCCCGTCTGACCGAGGAGGACCCCTCGCTGCGCGTCGAGCGGGACGCCGAAACGCACCAGATCGTCCTGCGGACCTACGGGCCAACGCACGTTGACGTCACGCTCGCCCGCATGGAGCGCAAGTTCGGCGTCCACGTGGAGCGGGTGCCGTTGCGGCTGTCCTACCGCGAGACGCTGCGGGGCCCGGCAACCGGATTGGGGCGCCACGTCAAGCAGTCAGGCGGTCACGGCCAGTACGGCATCTGCGAGATCGAAGCGAAGCCCCTGCCGCGAGGCGAGGGCTTTTCGTTCGAGGACGCGATCGTCGGCGGTGTCATCCCCAACACGTTCATCCCGTCGGTCGAGAAGGGCGTCCGGGAGGCGATGACCAAGGGGGTGCTGGCCGGGTACCCGGTCGTTGATGTCGCCGTCCGGCTGTTCGACGGCAAGCACCACTCGGTGGACTCGTCGCAGGTCGCGTTCGAGCTCGCCGGCTCCCTGGCGTTCCGCGACGCAGCGGAGAAGGCCGGGGTCATCCTGCTCGAGCCGATCCAGGAGATCGAGGTCACCGTGCCAGACGACCTGACCGGCGCGGTCATGGGAGACCTGTCGTCACGGCGCGGTCGCATCATGGGCACCGAGCAGGCCGCGGCTCCCGGTCACACGACCGTACGCGCGTCCGTACCCGAGGCGGAGCTGCTGTCCTACGCCGGCGAGCTGCGTTCGCTGACGTCGGGCGCCGGCACTGTGGTCATGCGCTACAGCCACCACGAGGAGGTTCCCGAGCAGGTCGCCAAGCAGGTGGTGGCCGCCGCGCGCAAAACCGACTGAGGCCCGCAGGCGGTCAGGTCAACCGGCCGCCCAGCAGGGCGTCCGTGCCGAGCTCGGTCAGCTCGTGCCGACCGCCGTGGCGGCGCAGTGCCATCGTCAGGTCGGCAAGCCGCCGAGCCAGCGGCGGGTCCCCGGCGACCGCCCGGCCGGTCAGGACCTGGTCGGCCTCCCGGATCGTGCGCGTCGCCAGCAGCTCGATGGCTGCCCGCGCCTGGATGGCGACGGTCCGGGTGTGCGTCGTGTCATTGGCGTCGACCACCCGCGCAGCGCGACTGAGCACGGCCTCGATCGCCGCGCACATCGCGTCGATCAGCCCGAGGTTCGCCAGGCCGAACGGATCATCGGCGCGCCGGTCCACGGCCGCCCGCACGGCCCTCGCGACGCCCAACGCCCCGCCGTACCAGACGGCCGCGTTGCCGGCGGCCGTCGCCCAGTAGCCGGGGCGGCTGCGATACCAGCCGGCGACGGGCCCGACCTCGGCGTCAGCCCGCAGGTGCAGGCCCTGCACCGACATCCGCAGCGGGTCAGCCAGCGCGAGACCGGCGACATGGCCGCTGTCGGGGTCGAACCGGACCGCCTCGTCGCGGGTGGGCATGGCGAACAGCCGGGCGCCCTGGGCGGTCATCGCGGACACGACCGCGGCGCTGACGGTGCGCGCTCCGACGCACCACCCCCTCGTGCCCTCGATCACCCATCCGTCACCGTCAGGCTCGGCGTGCAGGTCGTCGACGGCGTCGTCGACCCACGATCCCCACAGGCCGTCGGGAAGACGCCGTCCGGCCTCGGCATGCAGCGTCTGCGCCTCGAGGTGCCCTTCGGCCAGCTGCGCCACTGCGAGGTCGAAGGCCGCGATCTCCGCCAGCGCCCACCACCGGGTGATCGTGGCCCCGCCCCCGGGCAGCGGCAGGTCCAGCAACCCCCCGGACAGCAGCTCCCACGCGGCGTCGGCCACGGCATGGACGTCGTCTGCGACGGCGCCACGCTGGGCGAGGTGGGCGCGGATGCGATC
>DATLGM010000139.1:0-8010 GCA_035540515.1 Egibacteraceae bacterium
GCAGGGGATGGGGCCGGGTGCCAGAAACCCGCGCCCGCGCGGGTTTCTGGCACCCGGCCCCATCCCCTGCCCAGCAAAACCCGCGCCGGCGCGGGTTTCTGGTGACCGGCTACGGGAGCAGGGCTTCGGGGCGCAGGGCGACGATGCCGGTGGCGCCCATCGCGCGGAGCTGGCCGAGGCCGCCCCAGAAGGCGTCGGCGGTGACGACGAAGTGCACTGCGACGAGGTCCTCGCGGCCGGCGAGCGGGAGGACGGTCGGCGAGGCGAGGCCGGCGAACACCGAGCGCAGCTGCTCGAGGCGCTCGCGGGGGACGTGCAGCATGACGTAGCGGTGCCGGCGCGCGGCGAGCACGGCGTCCACGCGCAGGGTCAGGTCGTCCAGCGCCGGCGCGTCGTCGCGGCGCACGAACAGCGCCTCGCAGGCGGTGATGACCTCCAGCACCCGCAGCCGGTTGGTCGCCAGGCTCGTGCCCGTCTCGCGCAGGTCGACGATTGCGTCGGCCAGGCCGGCGGCGCACACACCCTCCAGCGAGCCGCCCATGGCGACCACCGTCACGACGACGCCGGCGTCGCGGAAGTACCGCTCGGTTGTGACCGGCAGGTGCGTCGCCACCACGCACCCGGCGAGGTCCGCCACCCCCCGCCGGCCGTCGTCGTCGCGGCTGGCGACCACCAGCTCGGAACGGCTGAAGCCCAGCGCCACCGCCGGCAGGTGCTCCAGGTCGTGCTCGGCCACGATGTCGGTCGCGAGGAAGGCCGCGTCGAGCTGTCCGGCCGCGAGCGCCGCCGCCGCGTCGCGCGGCCGCATCTCGATCAGCTCCAGTCCGTCGACCGCGGCGATCGAGCCGGCGCCGTGCAGCATGGACGTGCGGTACCCGGCCGACGACAGCAGGCTCAGGCACTCGTCACGCAGCCGGCCCTTGGACGGCACCGCGACGCGAGCCCTGCTCACCGCCACCGCCCCTCGAGCACCCCGAAAACGTCGGACAGCGGCACGCCGGCGCCGACGAGCGCGGCCAGCGCGTGGAACAGCAGGTCGGCGGCCTCCTCGGCGGTCCGCTCGCGGTCCACCGGGTCGCGCCCCAGCTCCAGGGTCAGCTCGTAGGCCTCCTCCATGACCTTGCGGCGCGCCGTCTCCGAGTCGTGCAGCAACGTCGCGGAGTACGACTCAGGCGGCGCTGCGGCGAGGCGCTCCCGCAGGAGCGCCTCGAGGTCTTCCAGGATCACCGCCTGCTCACGTTCCGATGTCGTAGGAGGCGAGGTAGTGCTCCTGCTCGGGGGTGAGCGTGTCGATCGTCTTGCCCATCGACGCCAGCTTCAGGCGGGCGACCTCGGCGTCGAGCTCGACGGCCAGGTCGTACACGCGCGGCGTCAGCCCCTCGGCGTTCTTCGCGAGCCACTCGGCGGCCAGCGCCTGGTCGGCGAAGCTCATGTCCATGACCGAGGCGGGGTGGCCCTCGGCGGCGCCCAGGTTGACCAGGCGGCCGTTGGCGAGCAGGACGATCCGCCGGCCGTCGGACAGCACGAACTCCTCGGCGTTGGGCCGCACCTCACGACGCTCGTCGGACAGCTTCTCCAGCGCGTTGATGTCGATCTCGACGTCGAAGTGGCCGGAGTTGGAGACGATCGCCCCGTCCTTCATCGCCTCGAAGTGCTCCTGGCGCAGCACCGAGGTGTTCCCGGTGACGGTGATGAAGACGTCGCCCTGCGGCGCCGCCTCCTCCATCGCCATGACCCGGTAGCCCTCCATCGCCGCCTCGAGCGCCCGGATCGGGTTGACCTCCGTGACGATGACGTCCGCGCCAAGGCCCTTGGCGCGGCTGGCGACGCCGCGGCCGCAGTAGCCGAAACCGGCGACGACGACGGTGCGTCCCGCCAGCAGCACGTTCGTGGCGCGGATGATGCCGTCCAGTGTCGACTGCCCTGTGCCGAAGCGGTTGTCGAACAGGTGCTTGGTCGGGGTGTCGTTGACGGCGATGATCGGGTAGCGAAGCGCGTTGGCCTTCTCCATCGCGCGCAGGCGGATGACGCCGGTGGTGGTCTCCTCCGTGCCGGCCACGACCTTCTCGGCCTGCTCGGGTCGCTGGGCGTGCAGCCGGTTCACCAGGTCGCAGCCATCGTCCATCGTCATCGTCGGCTGCAGGTCCAGCGCTGCGTCGATGTGTCGGTAGTACGTCTCGTTGTCCTCACCGCGGATGGCGTACGTCGAGATCCCGTACTCGCTGACCAAGGCGGCGGCCGTGTCGTCCTGCGTCGACAGGGGGTTGGACGCGACGAGCGTCACGTCGGCACCGCCGGCCTTCAGGGTGCGCATCAGGTTCGCTGTCTCCGTCGTCACGTGCAGGCACGCGGCGATGGTGTGACCGGCCAGCGGCTGCTCGGCCTCGAAGCGCTCCCGGATGGCGCGCAGGACGGGCATGGACCGCTCGGCCCACTCGATACGCGCCTTGCCCAGCGGCGCGGTGGACAGGTCAGCGACGTCGTGCGGTACGAGCTCAGGCATGGTGGAAAGGGCTTTCGACGAGGGGAAACCGATCGGCCCAGCCTACCGCAGGCACCTCCCGACCCCGCCCGCGGCGTCGGTTACAGCTGCGGCAGAAGGGTGCGCAGCACCGCGGCCAGCCGCGGGCCGCCGACGTGAGCCGCTTCGAGGACCTCGTGGTGATCGGTGGGAGTGCCGCCCGGGCGGTGGACGTTGGTGATCAGCGACAGCCCGGCGACGCGCAGCCCGAGTGCCCTGGCCGCGATGACCTCGCTGACGGTGGACATGCCGACGGCGTCGGCTCCCAGCGTGCGCAGCATCCGCACCTCGGCTGGGGTCTCGTAGGACGGCCCGACCAGACCGGCGTAGACACCGGTGCGCGGTGTCGTGCCGGTCTCCTCGGCGGCGGCGCAGGCCGCGGCCACCAGCGTGGAGTCGTAGGCGCCGGTCAGGTCTACGAAGTGCGGGCCGCCGGCGCGGCCGATCAGCGGGTTGTGGCCGGTCAGGTTCAGGTGGTCGGTGATCACCATGACGTCGCCGGGCGACATCTCCTGCGCCAACCCCCCCGCGGCGTTGGTCACGATGAACGTGGTGACCCCCGCATCGGCGGCGGCCTGCAGCACCGCCGTCACGTCCGCCACCGGCACGCCTTCGTACAGGTGCAGCCGGCCCTGCTGGACGACCACCGGCACGCCATGGAGGTCGCCGACGATCAGACGGCCAGCGTGGCCGGGGACCGTGGGCGTCGGCAATCCGATGTCGGCGAAGTCGACCACGAGCCGGTCGGTGACCTCATCCGCCAGCTCACCCAGACCCGAGCCGAGGGTGAGCAGCGCCCTGGGGCGCCGGCCGTCGAGGCGCTCGCGCAGCGTCACCCGGCCACCACGCCGGCGAGGTCGGCCTTCAGACGGTCGATTGACGCCACTGGGCTGGGATCGCGGTCAAGAGCCAGAGCGGTGTAGACGCTGAGCAGGTCGCACTGCAGCAGCAGGGAGGCCGCACGGGCGACGGGTGTCGTGCCGACGGCCGACAGCTCGGCGGCGAACGCGAGCTGGGACCGGACGATGTCGAGTGTGATCGTGAACCGCCGGCTGACCTGCTCGTGCTCACCGGCGCGGTCGCGCACGGCGACCACCGCAGCCACGCCGGACAGCTTCGACGGCTGCTCCCAGCCGACGACGTCGTTGTGATCGGCCTCCGGCAGGACGGCAACGCCGGCCGGCAGCTTCGCGTTCTCGTTGAGCTGGCACTTGAGCCGGTACGCCATGACCGCCCCGATGCCCTCGCCGCCCCAGCACATCGCAACGGCACCACCGGCCAACCGAGCGGCCAGCGCCTTGGTCGGGTTGTCCGCGGTCGGCACGTGGCGGCCGTGGTCACCGGCCAAGGCACGCAGCACGGTGACCGCCTCGTCGAGCCCGTCGGTCAACCCCAGCGCTGCCAGCGCGGGGACCGCCAGGGAGGGCAAAGAGTGGCGGGGCGGGCGGCCCTGGGGGTCGTAGCGGACAACCGTGTCCCGGTCCGTCGCGGCAGCGGCAAGCGCGCCCCCGCTGGTGACCAGCAGGCGACGGGCGCCCCGGCGGCCGGCCTCGTCGAACGCCGATCGTGTCTCCTCGGTGTTGCCTGAGTGGGAGAAGGCGACCACCAGCGTCGACGACCCGACGAACGCCGGCACGCCGTATCCGCGGTGGACGACCACCGGCAGCGCGAAGGTCTCGCCGGCCACCGCACGGACGACGCCGCCCGCAATCCCCGAGCCGCCCATACCAGTGCACACCACGGCGTCGACGCCGACCAGATCCACCGGGGCGGGCGCGGTGCGCAGCGCTGATTCCCATTGCTCGGCGGTGCGCTCGACGTCACCCAGCGCGTCGGACCGGTCGACCGCGGCGTAGCGGTCGACGTCGTCGAGGTCCACTTACTCGTCCTTCTGACGCTGCCGGCCGCGTGGGGCCGGACGCGTGGCCTCCTCGACGAGCATGACGGGGATGTCGTCACGAACCGGGTAGTGCAACCCGCACTTGGTGCAGATGATCAGGTGGCGTCGGTCTTTGTACTCGACGTCGCCGTGACATTCGGGGCAGACCAGCAGCTCGACGAGCGCGGCATCGACGGCCATGTCAGTCCATCACTCCTTGGCGTCTGCGGATGATGTACAGCACGCGGTCACGGATCTCCTCCATGGTCGCGGGCCGGTTGGCTTCGACGTTCAGACGCAGCAGCGGCTCGGTGTTCGACGGTCGCAGGTTGAACCACCAGTCCTCGGCGTTGACGGTCAGCCCGTCGGCCCAGTCGAGCTCGCCCTTGGTGGCGAATGCCTCGGCGACCTGCTCCATCGCCGCGGTCTGGTCGGCGACCGCCGTGTTGATCTCCCCCGAGGCGGCGTAGCGGGTGAACGGGGCGACGAACGCCGATGCCGGCCCGCCGTGGTCGGACAGCGCTGCCAGGAAGATGACCGCGGCGATGAGCCCGGAGTCGGCGCGGAAGTTGTCGCGGAAGTAGTAGTGACCGGAGTGCTCGCCCGCGAACACCGCGCCGGTGTCCTTCATGACCTGCTTGATGAACGAGTGCCCCACGCGGGTGCGCACCGCATGGCCGCCGGCTTCCGTGATGGCCTCCGGCACCGCTCTGGAGCAGATGAGGTTGTACAGGACGGTTTCGCCGGGGTGGGTGGCGAGCACGGTCTTGGCGATCACCGCCGTCACGGCCGAGGGACTGATGGGCTCCCCGCGCTCGTCGACCATGAACACCCGGTCGGCGTCGCCGTCGAAGGCCAACCCCACGTCACAGCCGTTGGCCGTCACGGCCTGTTGCAGGTCGACGAGGTTCTCGGGTTCGATCGGGTTCGCCGGGTGGTTCGGGAAGGTCCCGTCCAGCTCGAAGTACAGCGGCACCACATGCGCCGGCATGGGGTCGAACACCGGCGGTACCACCAGCCCGGCCATGCCGTTGCCCGCGTCGACCGCCACCTTCAACGGCCGCATCCGGCCAACGTCGACGAAGCTGCGGACGTGCTCGGCGTACTCCCCGATCAGGTCGGCCTGGCGGGCGACGCCTTGGCGATCGGCTGCCGGGAAGTGTTCTCCGTGGACGCGGTCGCGGATCAGCGCCAGCCCGGTCTCGATGCCGACCGGTTCCGCGCCGGCACGGCACAGCTTCAGACCGTTGTACTCGGCGGGGTTGTGGCTGGCGGTCCACATGGCGCCCGGCAGGCCAAGACGGCCAGAGGCGTAGTACAGCAGGTCGGTCGACGCCAAGCCGATGTCGACGGTGTCGACGCCCTGGGCACGCACGCCGTCCATGAACGCCTCGGCGAGCTCGACCCCGGAAGGTCGCATGTCCCGCGCGACGATGACGCCCTCGCCGTGTAGCTCGACCGCCGCCGCGCGGCCCAGCGCTCGGGCGACCTCGGCATCCAGCTGGGTGCCGACGAGCCCACGCACGTCGTACGCCTTGACGATCCCCCCAAGGTCCACCGAGCCGACTCCTCGCATCGCTGCCGCGGCACCGCCGGCCACGTCGCGCGCATCCTACCGGTGCCCACCCCCGTAGGACCCAGAGTCTGGCCTCAGGCAGCGCAGCGGTAGGGCCCGGAGTCTGGCCTCAGGCAGCGCAGCGGTAGGACCCAGAGCATGGCTGCGGCGCCGCACCCTCTGGACAGGGCACGGCGCCGCGGGGGGTCGCGTGGGTCTAGCTGGCGACTTTCTCCAGGACGTCGGACAGGCCGAGCTGCCCGCCGTTGTCGGCGGCCACCCACTGGCGGTGCTCACAGCGCCGGCAGTGGCAGAAGGTCACGGGACCCCCGTTGAGGCTCATCGCGATGCGCACCATGTCGTCCGAGTGGCACTTGCCGCAGTTGCTCATCGTGGGTCCTTGTGGGTGGGAAGCCGTCGTCGCAAGAACCATCGGCAGGCGGGCCGCGCGAACGCATGGCAACCTTCGGTGGTTTCCAGGGGGCCGGAAAGGACTAGGCGGATCTAGTCCGGTCGGGCGTCGGGCGTGGTCAGCCGCCCTCGACCAGCTGCCGGATCTCGGCGGGGAGCACCCCTCCGATGTACTGCGAGCGGGTCTTGCCGTCCTCTTTCCAGTAGGCGTACCAGTAGGGCCCGTGCGGGCACGAGGCGCAGCCCTTGCCGCACCGCACCATCTGGCTGCGATAGGTGACGGTGGGGTTCCCGGGCACGTCGTCGAGCTCGACCGTCGGGCCCGGCGAGCCGATGAGCAGGCCGCGCGCCAGGATCATCAGGCGTCGCAGCTGCGGCTCGTCGAGCCGCCGGACCGCGCGCACCAGCTCGCGGGGCAGGCTCACCGCCGCCGACCCGTTACATAAGAATTCACACGAGCATCGCTCAAGGGTTGAGCCTCAACCGCGCGGGCGTCGCCGGGCGCCGGAGGCGAAGTCGAACGGCACGACGACGCCCTCGTCGCTCAGATGATCCACGTCGATGGCCAGCTGACCCGGCAGGTCCTCGCCCTGCCCGGGCTGATCGGGCTGTCCGTGCTCCTCTGACGACGCGCCGGGCCCCACCGGCGCTGCGCGCCAGGTCGTCGGTGGCAGCGGTGCGAGCTCGCGACTGGGCACCGGGGCCGGCGGCGGGGCCGACGTCGGCCGCGAGGGGCGATGGGGGGTCGTCGGCTCGGGTCGGGCAGCGCTGGCACGCGGCGCCGCACCATCGGCGGGCGCTGAGCGGATGGTGACCGCGGTGGCGGCGTGAGCGGCGTGAGCGGCCGAGGCTTCCGCGGCAAGGCGGGGCAGCTGCTCGACCAGGGCCGCGTAGCGGCTGCGTCCCCCGGCCGCGACCGGCTCGTCGACCGCGCCGTGGGCGGTGGGGGCCGGCGTGCTCTGTGCGGCGCGCCGGCGTGCCGCCTCCTCGGCGCGGGCCGAGGCCGAAGGCTCGACCATCACGTCCTGGGCGGTGCGGTCGTCGACCCGCTCCCACCCGCGCGGCACCACCAGGTGGTCGGCATGGTGGGGACACAGGTCGTACAGGGACGGATCCGGCGCGGAGGCCAGGTCGAGCAGCCAGACCTGGCGGGTGGCGTACCGGTAGGACAACGACGCGGCCGCGGGCCACCGGCACGCGGTCTTGGAGCACGAGCGCAGGACGTCAGCCATGATCGTGACGGTAGACGACGATCTGCCCGCCGCCGCGGAAGCGGCGCACGCCTGACACGGGAGGTGCGATGGATCGCCACGGCAGGATTCACCGTGCCGATGGTGACGGCCGGCGGCGGCCGCACGGCGGCTTCCGCGTGGCCGGCACCGCTCGGTTTCGTCGCATCGTCGCCGACGCGGTGGCGACGCTCGCGCCCCCCGTCCAGCGGCGCGTCACCGGCGCCCGGCTGGTCGTCCAGGACGTCCCGCCACCGGGCGACCGTGTGCTGCTGGCGACGTTCGCGAACGGCGTCCTGACCATCTACCGGCGGCCGGTGGAGGTCCGCTCCGACAGCCGTTTCACCCTCGAGCACGTGCTGGCGGTGGCGATCGATCGTGCGGTGGCCACCGGCCAGGGCAGCGACGACGACCT
>DATLGM010000140.1:0-11383 GCA_035540515.1 Egibacteraceae bacterium
CGCCGGAGGAGCGCCAGAAGCGCGTGGCCGCCGCCCTGGCCGCCAAGGGCAACGGTGGCGCGGCGCCGGCAGAGACGAAGTACGCGGGCCAGGCGCACACCCACCGCCTGCTGGCGATGGTGCCGCCCAGTGGCATCCAGCAGATCCGCGCAAAGCAGGAGGACAAGGTCTACACCTGGCCCCACCTGATCAGCGCCGAGTTCGTCGCGCTGATGGCCATCACGGCGCTGCTGACGCTGATGTCGCTGCTGCCCGCCTTCCCGCTGCGGGAGCTGGCGAATCCCAACATCACACCGAACCCCTCGAAGGCGCCCTGGTACTTCCTGGGCCTTCAGGAGCTGCTGCGCTACTTCCACCCGATGATCGCGGGTGTGACGATCCCGGGCATCGTCGGTCTGCTCGGCCTGATGATGATCCCGTACCTGGACAAGAACCCCTCGGTCCGCCCCGACAACCGTGCGTTCGCCTTCTCGATGATGACGGTGTTCCTGCTGGGCTCGGCGGCCATGACCCTGGTCGGTTCGTTCTTCCGCGGTCCCGGCTTCAACTGGGTCTGGCCGTGGATCGACGGCCTGTTCTTCGAGCTCTGACAACCCGCTGACAACCCTTGGAACTGTCATGACCACGACGCTTCTGCTGCTGGCCACCGCCGCGGGCCTCTTGGCGCTGGCGTTCTGGTGGATCCGCCGGAACAACCTCGCCGTGTACCCGGTGGGGCGCGCGCCGCGCGAGCTGCGTCCGCTGCCCACCGGCTGCGACCTCGGCGAGCGGTTGATGATGGCGACCGCGGCCGACCAGGCGGCGACGACCTCGACGGCCGGGACCGCATCGTCCGGTGCCGGCCCCACCACGGCAGGGCCCGCTGCCCTGAAGCGCAAGAAGAAGCGCTCGGGCCCCAACCGGCGCGACTTCCTGCGCTACGGGCTGCTGGCGTCGTTCGGTGGTGTGCTCGCGGCGTTCGGTGGGGCGTCGCTGGCCTTTTTGTGGCCGACGCTGCGGGGGGGCTTCGGTGCGGTCATCGACGCCGGCCCCGAGGACGAGGTTCGCCAGGCGATCGCCGACGGCGGCGGCCGCTTCGAGTTCCCCTCGGGCCGCGCATACATCGTCGCCTACGACGAGGCGACGGACCAGGAGCAGAACTACGCGGAGATCACCGACGGCGGCTTCATGGCCCTGTACCAGAAGTGCGTCCACCTCGGGTGCCGGGTGCCGTGGTGCGAGTCGTCGTCGTGGTTCGAGTGCCCGTGCCACGGGTCTCGCTACAACCGCTGGGGCGAGTACGAGTTCGGACCGGCGCCCCGCGGCCTGGACCGCTTCGCGGTCCGCATCGAAGAGGGCCGCGTGATGGTGGACACCTCGACCGTGGTCACGGGGCCGTCCCGCGGCACCAACCAGCTGCGCCAGCCCCCCGAGGGCCCGCACTGCTGACCACGGCAGCGACACAGGGATCGGGAGCTACATGACGGCAATCATCATCGGGGTGCTGGCAGCGGCGGCGCTGCTCGTGCTCGTGCTGCTGCTGGTCAACGCGCAGCGCGGCCGCCGGCGGTACGAGGACATCGCCCCGGCGATGCGCCCCGGGTACTCCGACGAGGAGCTAGAGCGCAAGGTGCTCGAGCGGTACATGGGCTGGGGCATCGTCTTCACCGCCTTCTTCGCCATCTTCCTCCCCCTGTACTGGCTCAACGAGCCCAACCGCCAGACCAGCTTCACCGAGGCCGCCGCCGTTGCCTCCTACGAGCGGGGCCACGACCTGTACGTCGAGAACTGCGCGCTGTGCCACGGGGCGGAGGGCAAGGGCGGCGGGGCCTCGTCGACCTACGACCCGGCGGACTCCTGGCCCGCGCCGAACCTGACGACGATCGCGGTGCGCTACGACGGGACGCCGGTCGCGCAGGACATCCGCGACTACATCGAGACCACGATCCACCGCGGTCGGCCCGGCACGCCGATGCCCGCCTGGGGCGCGGAGTACGGCGGCCCCATGACCGACCAGCAGGTCAGCGACATCACCGACTGGATCCTGCTGCAACAGGTCGAGGAGGCCGCCGAGGCGGACCCGGCCTCGAACGTGTCGGGCGAGGAGCTGTACCAGCAGAACTGCACCAAGTGCCACGGCGAGGAGCTCAAGGGCTTCATCGGGCCGTCGCTGGTCGGGGTGTTCGAGCGGCACAACCGCCAGACGGTGCTGGGGATCCTGCAAAACGGCATCTACCTGGCCAACGGCGTGTCGATGCCCCCGTGGCAGACCGGCTACATGTACGAGGACACGCGCTACACCGACTCGGCGCTGAACCGGATCATCGACTACCTCGAAGACGAGCAGCCGGCGGTCCTGCCCGAGGGCTCGGACCAGTACCGCACGCCGTACGCCGACGGTGGTCCGCGCGACGAGGCCGGCGGCGAGGGGCGTACCGCCCCGGAGCCGGAGCTGGACGAGGGCCAGGACGCCGAAGAGGACGCCGAGGAAAGCGGCGGCTCCGTCTAGGGGCCGACGGGACGCGAACAAGGACGAGGGATGCTTGCAACGCTGAACTGGCTGGCGCTTCCGTTCCTGGCGGCCGCCGAGGGTGCCCACGGGATCCCCGGCGACGACTGGCGCGCCAAGATCGCGCTGCCCATCGGCATCGTGCTGTTCATCGGCAGCGTGTACATGCTCGTGCGGGCCAACCTCGGCACGCGCCGGGGCTACCTGGTGTTGGGCACGTCGTTCTTCGGCTTCATGGTCGTCTACAGCCTGTTCTGGGCCTTCGGTGCTCCCGGTACCCCGCCGGCCACCGGTCCGCAGAACCTGCCGGGCCAGCAGCTGGACGCCTACGAGGACACGTGGCGGCCGTTCGCGCCGGACAGCCTGGTCGCCGAGGACCCGACGTACGCCGTGGCGCAGACGCACCCCGAGGGCTTCTCCGAGACGCTGGAGGGCGCCGGTCTGCCGGCCGAGTTCGAGGGGCAGGCGAACACCGGCGTCGGCGAGATCCTGGCGTTCTTCGCCACGGCCGAGGGACAGATGCAGAGCCCGCCGATCGCCGCGGCGACATGGGTCGAGCTGGAGGACGAGCGGCGCTACGCCGTCGCGGAGAACGGCCGGCCGATCGTGGCGGCGACGTTCGCCCAGACGTACCAGGTCGCCCAAGCTGATCCCGGCCAGCCGGCGCCCGAAGACGTCGAGGGGCCGGTCTTGACTCCTGACGGCGCCCGCGTCGCCGATGACGGGGAGAACATCGCCCCGCCCGGGACGGAGATCGGCGACATCGTCGAGGGAGGCGAGACGTACACCGCCTTCGCGTACTTCGACGAGGGGAGTCCCGCATTCCCCAGCCTGCTGACACTGGCGATCATGTTCGTGCTGTTCGTACTGCATGCGCTGCTCCTGGCCGCCGACGAGCGCAAGGAGCGCCGCGAGCGGGAGGCGCTGGCCGCCGAGGCCGCCGCCGCCCGCGAGGAGCGCACCCTCGAACCGACGGGCTGACCAGGCGGTTGACATCCGGTGCCTCTGCGGCCCGCGATTTCAACCGGCCTCCGACCCGGACGCCGATACGGCGCATTCCGGCACCGACCTACACTGGCCTCGCATGTTCCGCCCTGCCGTGCTGTTGCTGTGCGCCGCGCTGTTCGCGTCGGCGTGCACCGGTGCTGCCCAGGGGATCTCCGCCGGCGGGTTCGTCGCCGGCGACGGCTCCGCGGCGTACATCCCCGCCGAGCAGCGCGAGGCCGCCCCGGCGGTCAGCGGTGACACGCTCGAAGGCGAACCCCTCGCGCTGAGCGACTTCGCCGGTCCCGTGGTGGTGAACTTCTGGGCGTCGTGGTGTGGTCCGTGCGCCAAGGAGGCGCCGGCCCTGCAGAACGTCGCCAAGGCGTACGACGGACAGGTCGACTTCGTCGGCGTCAACGTCAAGGACCATGCGGTCGCTGCGCGCAACTTCGAGCAGGACTTCGGGATCGAGTACCCGTCCTGGAACGACGAGGCGGCGGCCATCGCAGCGTCGTTCGGCGGCATCGGCCCCGCCGCGCTGCCGTCCACGATCATCCTCGACGCCGACCATCGCGTGGCTGTGCGCCTGTTCGGCGCGGTCAACGAGGCGCAGCTGGCGGCCCAGATCGACCGCGTCCTGGACGGGGAGGCAGGCTGATGGCGGAGACGGTGCAGTCGCTGATCACCAACGCGAACGTGCTCGTGGCGGCGGCCATCGCCTTCGCCGCCGGCATCGTCTCCTTCGCGTCGCCGTGTGTCGTCCCACTGGTCCCCGGCTACCTCGCGTACATGACGGGGCTGTCGGGTTCGGAGATCAAGCAGGCGTCGACCACCGGCCGAGCCCGCGTGCTGGGCGGTGGGCTGCTGTTCACCCTCGGGTTCGCGATTCCGTTCACCCTGCTGGGACTGATCGGCGGACGGCTGTCCGCCACGCTGCAGCAGCAGGAGTGGCAGATCGCGATGGGTGTGATCGTCATCTTCCTCGGCCTCGCCATGACCGGCCTGCTGCCGTTCGACCTGCTCCGGCGCGAGGCGCGGATCACCGACGAGGCGATCGACAAGGGCATGCTCGGCGCCCTGCCGCTGGGGTTCGTCTTCGGCGTCGGCTGGACGCCGTGCATCGGGCCGGCGCTGGCGGCCATCTTCACCCTCTCCGCGTCGACCGCGGGCGGCAGCCCGCTGCGGGGCGGGTTCCTGGCGTTCACGTACGCCCTGGGCCTGGGTCTGCCGTTCATCCTGTTCGGGTTGCTGTACGGATCCGCAGGGCGTGCCCTGGGATTCCTCCGCCGCAACGCCCGGACCATCCAGGTCGGCGGCGGGATCATGCTCAGCATCGTCGGGTTGGCGATCGCCACGGGCATGTACGCGCGGTTCATCATCTGGCTGCGGCCGCTCATCGACGGCTTCGAGCCCCCGATCTAGCGCCGGCGGACGATGACCGAGACCGTCACCCCGGCGTCCCAGCAGCGTGAGGACCCGCCCTCCGGCGGCCGCCTCCCGGCGATCCCGGGTCCTATCGAGACGGCGCGCCGCCTGTGGCGCGCGCTGCGGCGGATGTCCACGGCGCTGCTGCTGCTGTTCGCCCTGGCCGCCGCCGCGGTGGTCGCCACCGTCGTGCCGCAGGCACCGGTCACTGCCCAGTCGGTGGAGCAGTGGCGTACCGGGGAGGCGGGACCGGGGCCCACGGCCGCCAGCGTCATCGACGCGCTGGGGCTGTTCGACGTCTTCGGCTCGTGGTGGTTCGGGCTGCTGGTCGTGCTGCTGTTCGTCAGCCTCACCGGTTGCCTGGTGCCCCGATACCGGGCGTTCCTGCGCGTCGCGCGGCGCCCGCCGGCCCCCGGCCGAAACCTCGGGCGCCTGAGCAACACGCGCACGTTCGCCACCGACGTCCCACCCGCCGAGGTGCTGGGCGCCGCGCAGCGGGTCCTGGGTCGGCGCCGATTCCGCGTCCGCTGCATCGACGCCGATGGGGCGCAGCAGGTCGCCGCCGAACGCGGCCATCTCCGCGAGGGCGGCAGCCTGGTGTTCCACACCGCGTTCTACGTGCTGCTCGCGGGGGCGATCATCGGCAAGGTCTACGGGTTCACCGGCCAGGTGTCGCTGCCTGAGGGCGGCTCGTTCGCCGACACCCGGATCGCCTACGACGCCGCGGATGCCGGCCGTGGCTGGGAGCTGGACGACCACCGCGGGTTCGTGGTCACGCTCGACGAGTTCGACGTCTCCTACTTCGACGACCTGACGCCGCGCGAGTTCGTGTCCCGGGTGACGATCAGCGAGCAGGGCGCCCCCGTACGCACCGCGGACATCCGGGTCAACCACCCGCTGCGCCACGACGGCATGGTGCTGTACCAGCTGGCGTTCGGCATGGCCCCGCACGTCGTGGTCCGCGCCGGGGACCGTGTGCTGTACGACGACAGGGTCCTGCTGTCGCCCAACGACGACCAGAACCTGTGGTCGGGCACCGCGAAGGTCAAGTTCGACGACCCCGAGCGGCAGATCGCCCTGGACCTCGTCCTGGCACCCGACGCGCGGCTGGACAGCGAGGGTCAGCCCACCATCGGTCCGGACCCGCGGCCGAACAACCCCGTGCTCATCGGCAACGTGTACTTCGGCGCACTGGGCCTGCAGCGGCCGATCCCCGCGTCGCAGTTCGAGCGCGGCAGCGGGCCGGTGGACACGGCGATGCTGCGTCCCGGCGGCAACGCCGCGCTGGTCGAGGGCAACCTGTCGGTGGAGTTCGTCGACCTGGCGTACTGGTCGGGGCTGCAGGTCAGCCACGCGCCGGGACGGCTGCTGCTCCTGTTGGGGGCGGGGCTGATCCTGGCCGGGTTGCTACCATCGCTGTACAGCTACCGGCGTCGCGTCTGGGTCGACGTGCAGCCGGAGGGAACCGGCTCGCGGGTCACCGTGGCGGGCGTGGCCCTCCAGCGCAAGGGCGTGTTCACCGACGAGTTCGACGACATCGCGACTGCCGTCGATCGCGAGGTCCGCAGCTAGACAAGACAACAGGAGCCCCTGCATGGCGAACGAAGCGCTGGCACAGAGCTCGAACACCTGGTTCAACGTCGCGCTGCTGGCCTACATCGTCGCGATGGTCGCCTACTTCTTCCGCCTCGCGTTCACCCGCGTGTCCGCTGACGGCGTGATCGCCGGGACGGCGGTGGGCCGACGTGTGGGGATGTTCGGGACCGCCGTCGCCGTGGTCGGGGTAGGTGCGCACACCGCCAGCGTCGTCATGCGCGGCTTGGCCGCGGGGCGGGTGCCGTGGGCCAACATGTACGAGTACTCCTCGTTGCTCGCCCTGGTCGCCGTCGTCGTCGGGCTCGTGGTCGTCCAGCAGCGCATGGGTTACGGACACCTGGTGGGGTTCGTGCTCGCCACCGCCGTGCTGTCGATGACCATCGGGTTGCTGCTGTACACGCCGGCGGGGCCGGTGGTGCCGGCCCTGAACTCGTACTGGATCAAGATCCACACGTCCGCCGCGATGGCGTCGTCGTCGATCTTCATGGTCGCATTCGTCGCGACGGCGCTGTATCTGGTCAAGGACGCCGCCGAGCGCCGGGTCGCGGAGCGGTCCGCTGCGTCGTTCGACGGCTCGACGGTCGGTGCCGCGCACGTGGGTGGTCCGGCCACCACAGAGCAGCGCCCCGAGGGGTACGAGGCCGACACCGAGCTGGACACTCGCGTGGCGTCCCCGCTCGCGCAGCGAGAGGCACTGTCCCCGGTGTGGTTCCCGGTCGTGCCGGGCCTCGTGGTCGTGGTGTTCGTCCTGGCGGTCTGGCGGGCGCCGGTCGCCGCCATCATCGCCGGCAGCGTCGCCGCACTGCTTGGGACTGCGGCGTGGTACGCCGTGCCGTACCTCCCGCCGGCCGCCAAGCTCGACAACCTCGCGTACCGGACCATCGCCTTTGCGTTCCCCATCTGGACGTTCGCGGTGATGGCCGGCGCCATCTGGGCCGAGGAGGCGTGGGGCCGGTATTGGGGCTGGGACCCCAAGGAGACCGGGTCATTCTTCACCTGGGTGCTGTACGCGTCGTACCTGCACGCCCGGTCAACGCACGGCTGGCGGGGCCGGCGGGCGGCGTGGGTCGCCGTCGTGGCGTTCGTCGCGCTGATGATCACGTACTACGCGGTGAACCTGTGGATCGTCGGCCTGCACAGCTACGCCAAGGCCTGAGCCGGACCACCCCGGTACCTAGCGGCGGACCCAGGCCTCCGGCTCCGCCAGCAGCTCGTCGACCAGGTCGGGCAGCTGCCCGGTGGCGATGTCGGCGACCGTGACCGTCTCCATCACCGACCGCAGGCTTGCGCGGGCGGCGAGCCAGACCTGCTGCAAGGCCTCGGCGCCGCCGTCGTAGGAGACCCGCTCGGGCGGCATGCCACGCACGTCTCCGAGCGGCCCCTCGACAGCGCGGACGATGTCGGCGACGGAGATTTCGTCGGCGCCGAGCGCCAGGCGGTAGCCGCCGACGGCCCCGCGCTGGCTTCGCACCAGACCGGCGCGGCGCATGTCTCCCAGGATGTTCTCGAGGAACTTCAGCGGGATGCCCTGCGCAGTCGCGATGCGCTCGCCTTTGACCGGCGCGTCTTCGTCGGCGGCCTGTGCCAGGGCGACGGCGGCACGGACGGCGTAGTCGACCTTTGCTGAAACGCGCATGGCCCCATCCTCGCACTGTCCGTTGGGGATAGTTGCGTTCTTCGATTTTGTCGATAATCTCTACTGAGTCCGTAGACATACGAGAGATGGTGGAGAAGCGATGAACCTGGCAGCGGGACGCTCCTTGCGTGTCCTCTTGGCGGTGCTGGTGGTCGGAGTGCTGGCCGCATGCGGTGGCGCCACGAGCGACGCGGAGCCCGTGGCGGCGACCGACAACACCGAGGGCGACGCCGCCAACCCGACGACGCTGAACCTCGGGTACTTCCCGAACGTCACCCACGCGACGGCGCTGGCGGGCGACCGCGAAGGGATCTTCGCGGAGGCCTTGGGTGACGGCGTCGAGCTGAAGACGCACTTCTTCAACGCCGGTGGGGAAGCCAGCGAGGCGCTGCTGAGCGAGGCCATCGACGCGACCTTCATCGGCCCGAACCCGGCGATCAACGCCTTTGCGCAGACCAACGGTGAGGCCGTCCGCATCATCTCCGGCGCAACTTCCGGCGGTGCCTTCCTGGTCGTCAAGCCGGGCATCGCGTCACGCGACGACCTGAAGGGCAAGACGCTGTCCACGCCGCAGTTGGGCAACACGCAAGACGTCGCCCTGCGGGCCTGGCTGGCAGAGGGCGGGCTCGCCACCGACGAGACCGGCGGCGGCGACGTCGCGATCCTGCCGCAGGGCAATGCCGACATCCTGTCGGCCTTCGTCGCCGGCGACATCGACGGTGCGTGGGTCCCCGAGCCGTGGGCGACCCGCATGATCGCCGAGGGCGACGGTGAGGTCCTGGTCGATGAGCGTGACCTGTGGCCGGACGGCAAGTACGTCACCACGCACGTGATCGTGCGCACCGACTACCTCAACGAGCACCCCGAGGTCGTCAAGAACCTGCTGGCCGGCATCGTCGAGGCCACGGGGTTCGTCAACGACAACCCCGACGAGGCCAAGCAGCACGTGATCGAGGGCATCGCAGAGATCACCGGCGAGGACACCGACCCGACGGTGCTGGACACCGCGTGGGAGAACCTGCTGTTCACCGTCGACCCCGTCGCATCGTCGCTGCAGGAGTCCAAGGACGACGCGGTTGCCGTCGGACTGCTCGAGGAGGTCGACCTGAATGGGATCTACGACCTGTCCATGCTCAACGAGATCCTCGATGCGCGTGGTGACGACCCCGTGGAGGGCCTGTGATCGGCACCCAGATCCGTGCACGGGCGGAGGAGGTCGCCCCTCCGCCGGGGCGGCCGCCGATCGTCCTGGACACCGTCAGCAAGGTGTACGGGTCGGGTGAGGCCGCCGTGCCTGCCCTTGACGGCATCTCGCTGGAGGTCGCCGAGCAGGACTTCCTGTGCATCGTCGGCGCGTCCGGCTGCGGCAAGAGCACGCTGCTGAACCTGCTCGCAGGGTTGGATCGGCCCACCGGCGGCCAGATCTCGGTCCACGGCGGGACGGCCCTGATGTTCCAGGAGTCGGCCCTGTTTCCCTGGCTGACGGTCAGTGGGAACGTGGAGCTGGCCCTGCGCCTGCGTGGCGTGCCGCGGCGCGAGCGCAAGCAGCAGGCGGCGCAGCTACTGGAGTCGGTGCATCTCGGCGGGTTCGCGCACAAGCGGCCCCACGAGCTGTCGGGTGGGATGCGCCAGCGGGTCGCGCTCGCACGCGCGTTCGCGCAGGACGCCGAGATCCTGCTCATGGACGAGCCGTTCGGGGCGCTGGACGCGATGACCCGCGACCTGCTGCACGACGAGATGGAGCGGTTGTGGCACGACCGCGCGCTGACCGTCGTCTTCGTCACCCACAACGTGCGGGAGGCGGTGCGCCTTGGCAACCGCGTCGTGATGCTGTCGAGCCGGCCCGGACGGGTCGTTGAGGAGTTCGCCGTGCCGTTCGAGCGGCCGCGGCGCATCGAGTCGCCGGAGGTGTCCGCCCTCGCCGGGGAGATCACCGAGCGGCTGCGTGAGGAGGTTCGCCGCCATGGCGGTCGTTGAGGAGTACCACGCCGGATCGCGCCCGAGCAGTGCCACGGCGCAACTGCTGGATCAGGAGCTTGCCGGCCTGGATGCGCTGGACCTGCCGGCGCAGCGCCGGCGCCGCACCGCCCGTCGAGTGTGGGCCGCCACGTGGCCGAAGCTTGCGGCAGTCGCGCTCGGGCTGGGCCTGTGGGAGCTCGTCGTGCTGTCGGGCTGGAAGCCCGAGTACGTGCTGCCCGGGCCGGGGCCGGTGCTGTCCACCCTGTGGGAGCGGCTGGCCGACGGGTCGCTGCTGCAGGCGGCGCAGATCACGATGGCCCGGGCGGTCAGCGGCTTCCTCCTGGCGATCGTGATCGGGGTCGCGGTCGGCAGCGCCGTGGCCCTGATCAAGCCGCTGCGGGTCGCTGTGGGGTCGTTGCTCACGGGGTTGCAGACCATGCCGTCGATCGCGTGGTTCCCGCTGGCGATCCTGATCTTCAAGCTGTCCGAGGAGGCGATCATGTTCGTGGTCGTGCTGGGGGCGGCGCCGGCGATCGCCAACGGTCTGGTCTACGGCGCGGACCACATCCCGCCGCTGTTCCTGCGCGCCGGCCGCGTGCTGGGCGCAAGCGGCGTGTCCATGTATCGCCACGTCATGCTGCCTGCGATCTTGCCCTCGTTCGTCGGCGGGCTGAAGCAGGGCTGGGCATTCGCCTGGCGCAGCCTGATGGCTGGTGAGCTGATCGTCATCCTGGCCAACCGCCCGTCGATCGGCGTGCAGCTGCAGTTCGCACGTGAGTTCTCCAACGCCCGCGCGCTGCTGGCGACGATGATCGTGATCCTGTTCATCGGGATCGTCGTCGACACGCTGTTCTTCGGGACCGCCGAGCGCTCGCTGCGGCGCCGGTGGGGACTGCTGCAGGAGTCCGCCTAAGCGTCGGGGGGCGGCGCCCCGTCCGCCTCCTCGTTCTCCTCGGCGAGGAGGTGGGCGGGTGGTGCCGGCATCGACGCCGGCAGCTCTGTCAGGGCGACGGCGGGGCTGCCGTCGTCGGGACACGTCTGCTGCCACGGGAGCACCGCGCGCCGGCAGGTCGTGCAGTAGCGCTCGTCGAGGTCCAGGTGCAGACCTGACCCGCCGGAGCCCCCCGGCTCCTCCTGGTCGCCCTTCTTGGCAAACACACCCATGGCGGCCCAGTGTAGGACCGGCGGGTCACCGCACGGCCGACCACAAATAGCCCACCGCAAGCAGGACCGCTGCGGCGCCTAGCAGGCGGCGCAGCGATGACTGCGGCAGCTGCCGCTGCAGCGCCGCCTGC
>DATLGM010000141.1:0-5363 GCA_035540515.1 Egibacteraceae bacterium
CTCCTGGGCGGCGGCGGGGACGGCAGCGAACAGCAGCATCGAGGTCACGGCGATCAACTTCCTGGCGCCGATCGACCTCGACAGTCTCGAGCTGACCCTGGCGGTCGGCGCGGTCACGGAGCCGCCCGCCGCTGAGTAAGCGGCGGCCGGCGGCCCGATCGCGCACCATGGGGTGATGCGCTGGGTCGCCGTGCCCACCGGCTCCCCGGGCGACGGGGCGGGCCGCTCATCCGGGGCGGGTCGCCGCTCGTCGAACCCCTGCGTGCACGCGACGAGGACGGCGACCAGAACGACGGCGACCCAGCGCATCACCCCATGGTGCGCGATCAGGCCGCCGGCCGCCGCTTACTGAGCCGCGGGCGGCTCCGTGACCGTGCCGACCGCGAAGGTCAGCTCCAGGCTGTCGAGGTCGATCGGCGCCAGGAAGTTGATCGCCTCGGCCTCGATGACCTCGCAGTGGCGGACGACGTCCAGCCGCACGTTCTCCTCGGCGGGGTCAAACGGCTGGTAGTTCTCCGACAGCCCGCTGCTCTTGGCGCTGAACGCCGCCAGGTCGTAGTCGTTGAGCAGGATGCCCCAGGTCATGGAGACGTCGACGGGCGCGGTGGCGTCCAGCGAGTAGGCGCCGAGGTCGACGAGGAACTCCTTGTACTCGCTGCCCGACCCGTCGAACGTCGGCGTCGCGATGTCGGTGGTCAGGCCCTCGGTGGTGATGACCTCAAGCCCGTCGGGGTTGGCGCACTCGACTGGCGTCGGCTCCTCGGTGACCTCCTCCACTGGGGCCTCACCACCGGCCTCCTGGGCGGCGGCGGGGACGGCAGCGAACAGCAGCATCGAGGTCAGTACAGCGGCGAGCAGGCGGGCCACGGCGGCGTCCTTTGTCCGGAAAGGCGGCGGTCGGGTGGAGAGATTCGCCGTGGCCCCCACGGACTCCTGCCGAACGGAAAAAAGGACTACCAGTCCACGAGCTTCCACACCTCGGGTGACAGCACGCCGGGCTCCCCGACCTCGGCGAAGATCGCCACCGCCTGTTTGAGGTGCTCCATCGCCTGCTCGGCGTCGCCGCGGGCGCGCAGCAGGTCGGCGATGTTGTTGTGCAACGCCGCCTCCCGGTGTCGGTCGCCGACGGCGGCACTGCGCTGCAGGGCGGCATCGGCGAGCTGCAGCGCCTGCTCGACGTCCCCCGACGCGCCGACCGCCAGCGCGAGGTTGTTCAGCGCCGAGGTCTCGGCGGCGGCGTCGCCCATCTCCCCCGCCAGCGAAAGGCTGTGCTCGAGGTGGCGGCGCGCGGCATCCAGGTCGCCGCGCGTCCTCGCGATCAACCCCAGCAGGTTCGCCGCTTGGGCCTGACCCGCCGAATCGGCCCCGTCGGCGGCCGCCGCGGCCGCAGCCTCCGCCAGGGCTGTGGCGCGGTCGACATCCCCGCTGCGAAACGCGTTCAGGCCACGGTCGGCGGTGATGCGGCTGAGCAGCGACGCCTGCCCCCCGTCGCCCAGGATCTGCAGTGCGCGCTCGAAATGCCGTTCGGCCATGTCCCAGCGGCCGGCGCGGTGGTGCACCACGCCCAGCTTGTGCTCCAGGCGTGCCGCCGCTCCGGGTGCGGCCGAGGCGGCTGCGGACTCGTAGCTCGCGGCGGCCTCGGCGTAGCGGCCCTGAAGGGTCCACAGATCTCCAAGCCGCTCGTGGATCCCCGCGACGTCGGTGTGGCCCAACGCCAACGCGTTGCTGTAGTGGGTGATCGCCTCGGGCACCGCGAGCAGTGCAGCGGCGTACGCGCCAGCCCGGACCTCCCACGTGGCCGCCGCCGTGTCCTCCCCCGCGGCGGCCCAGTGGCCGGCGACCACGCCCGCCAGCGCGTCGCCGCCCAACCGCCGACCGCGCGTCTCCAAAGCCGTCGCCACACGGCGATGCAGCAGGCGCCGGCGCGCCAGTGCAGCCGTGTCGTAGGCAAGCCGGCGCAGCTGGGCGTGCGTGAAGTCGTAGGTGACGTGATGCGGGTCGCCGCCGGCGTCGGACACCTCCTCGACCAGGCGGCGGGACAGCAGCTCCTCGATGGCTGCGGCGACTTCCTCGTCGGTGCGTCCCGAGGCGTCGGACAGCACGTCGAGCTCGAAGGAGCGGCCGATGACCGCTGCGGTGACCAGCACCTGTCCGGCGGCGTCGGACACGCCGTCGAGACGACCCAGCAGCACCTCCCGAGCGCCGCCCGGCAACGGCCCCTCCAATGCCGCCTCGTCCTCGGCGACCGCCCGCGCGAACTCGACGACGAGCAGTGGCAGACCCTCGGTCTCGGTGGCGACACGTTGTGCTGCCTCGGGATCGGTGATGCCGAAGCCGTCCAGCGCGTCGGCGACGGCCTCGGCGCCCAGGCGCTCCAGCGTGACGGCGGTCAGCCGCCCGTCGCGCTGCGCGTCCGCGGCCAACCGGCGCAGCGGATGCCCGCGGCCGATCTGCTCGCTGCGCCAGGTGACGACCACCGCCAGGGGGCGGCCCCGCAACCGGCGGACGAGGTGGCTGACCGCTTCCAGCGACGCGTCGTCGATCCAGTGCAGGTCTTCCAAGACGATCAGTCCAGGTGCCTCGTCGTCGACAGCCAACGACAAGGCGCGGCCAACGGCGTCCACGAACCGGCTGCGCGCCCCAGGACCGTCCAGGGATGGAGGCGTGGAGACGTCACCGCGCTGGGAGATGATCTCGGGCAGCAGCCGCGCCACCTCGGTCGCGACGTGCTGCGGCAGCGCGTCGACCCACTGGTCGCCCCGGTGCTGGTGGGCGAACCGCAGCGCCTCGACCATCACGCCGTACGCCAGCCCGGTCTCCCCCTCGTAGCAGCGCGCGGTGACCCGCCGCCGCCCGGCCATCGCCCGCGCCGCCAGGACCTCCTCGACCAGGCGGGTCTTGCCTATGCCGGCCTCGCCCTCGACCACCACCAGCACACCGTCCTCGGCGATGCCCTCGACCGCCGAGATGACCGTCGCCATGGCCTCGTCGCGCCCGACAAACGGGGCGTGACCAGCGGGCCTGGCGGGGAGCGGTGCGGGCGCGAGGGGAGCGGGTGTCGCAGCCGTCGGCGGTGGCTCCAGACGCTGCTCGAGGACGTCTTCGTACACGGCCGTCGTCTCGGGCAGCGGCCCCACGCCCAGCTCACGATCGAGCGTGCGCACGCACTCGCGGTACTGACTGAGGGCGGCGCCCTGGTCACCGTTCCACGCGTACAGCCGCATCAGGTCACGGTGTGCCGGCTCGTGCAGCGGGTCCAACGCCAGGCGTCGCCGGCCGACGCCGATCGCGTCGCTGATGCGCCCCGCCGTCACTAGCGCGCTCGACAACCGCTCCAGCACCCCGGCCAGCCGCCGGTCCAGCTCCTCGGCGGTGAAGAACTGCCAGTCGTCATAGGCGGCGCTGTCACGAAGCGCAAAGCCCTCGAGGAACCGGCCGCGGTGCAGCGCGGCCACCGCCTGCAGCGGAGCGATGCACTCGGCGCAGGTCGACTCGGGGGGATGGCCGTGCGAGGCGCAGTCGGCCAGCAGCTGCTCGACGTTGGCGATGTCGCTGGTCACAGCGTCCATGGCGAGCCCGACGCTGGACCGGTCAGCGTGGACCGCATCAGCGCCCACCGCGGTACGGACCGTCGACAGCGTCCGCCGCAACGCACCCGCGGCTCGGGAGGCATCGGCGTCGGGCCACAGCAGCGTGGCCAGGGCGTCACGTCGATGCGGTTGGCCGGAAACGCCCAGATACGCCAGCAGCGCCGTGGCCTTGCGGGTGTCCACGACCACCGCCTCGCCGTCCACCGTCATGACCGGCGGCCCGAGCAGCTGCAGCTCCAGCACCACGCCTCCGTTCCGAACACTTCACCACCGTGTGGGCCGTAACGATGATTGGCGGCGCCAGGATGCGCAACCGCGACCGACCGTGAGAAACCCGGCACCCGTCACGGTCCCGTAACGGCGACGCGCGACCGTGGGCCCGTCATGTGGCGCTCGCAACCGTTCCCTTCCACGGTGGTCTGTGCCACCATGCGGCGCGCGGGGCGACCCTCGGGCGGAAGGGCGGGTCGGTGAGCGGGGATGGGGTGCGTCAGCGCACCGTGACAATGACGACCAGCGGCGCGCTGGTCGGCACCGTCGTGCTCACCGGCGTGGGGCTGTGGGCCCGCTCCCGCAACGCTCCGATGTGGCCGACGATCCTGACGGACTGGAGCCTGGGATCGGCGCTGCTGGCACTGTCCGCGGCCGGCGTGGGCGCCGCAGTCGCCCGGCGACTGCCCGCCAATCCGGTGGCCTGGCTGTTCGTCGCGATCGGCGTGCTGTCGGGCCTGGTGTTCGCCTCCCGGGAGACGACGGTGCTGGCCATGAATGCCGGCGTTGGAACCTCACGGTGGACCGCGTGGGTGTTCGCGTGCGCCGTCCCGATCAACATGACCTGCCTGACCCTGGTCGCGCTGATCTTCCCGCACGGTGACCCGCCCTCGCGACGCTGGCGCTATGTCACCGTCGGCGTCATCGCGGCCGGCGCAGCCGCCGCGCTGCTCTCCGCGGTCAGCCCGTACTCGGCCGAGCAAACGCCCTTCGGTGGCGTGGCCCATCCCCTGCCCGTGCTCACGGGTCCGGTCGTCACTGCAGCGCTGGACAGCGCCTACGCCGGGGTCCTGGTGGGGATGTTCGCGGCCGCCGCAGGTGTGGTCGTCAAGCTCCGCCGAGCCCGAGGCCTGGAACGCCAGCAGCTGAAGTGGTTCGTGTTCGCCGCGGTCGTCGCCGTCATGACGTTCTTCGCCGGCTTCTACAACGAGCCGCTGCACGTGGTCGCGACCCTGGTGGCGTTGCCTGGCCTGCCGATCGCCGCAGGGCTCGCGGTGCTCCGCTATCGGCTGTACGACATCGACCGGATCATCAGCCGCACGGTGACGTACGCGGTCGTGACCGTCGTGGTCGCGGTGATCTACCTCGCCGGCGTGACGACCCTGACGGCGCTGCTCGCACCGGTGACCGGAGACTCGCCCGTGGCGGTCGCCGCGGCGACCCTCCTGGCCGCCGCCGCCTTCGGCCCTGCGCGGCGGCGGATTCAGGCCGGTGTCGACCGCCGCTTCGACCGCGGCCGCTACGACGCCGAGCAGATCGCCGCCGCCTACCGCGCCCGCCTGCGCGACGAGCTCGACCTCACCGCCCTGCGCGCCGACCTTCTGACCACCGTCGGCGCCACCGTGCAGCCCGACCGCGCGTCCCTGTGGCTGCGGCCAGCGGCGGGGGCGCGATGAGCAGGCTGACGCCGTCGCTCGCCCTCGCGGTGGGTGCCGTCGCCACGGTGTTCGTCGTGGTCGGCGTCGCTGGCCGCAGCCACAGGGACGCGCGGTCGGGCTGCAC
>DATLGM010000142.1:0-1887 GCA_035540515.1 Egibacteraceae bacterium
ATCTGGTTACGCTTGATTCACAGGAGCCGTCCGATCCTCACAAAGCCACGGCTGTGTAAGGCAAGGACTCGGGAAAACGCCGCCAGCGCCACGTGCTCCACCTAGCCTACGAAGCACCTGAGAAGCACGGGCGGCCGCTAGCGGGAGTTTCCGGGCTAACTCGATCTCGAGCCGTGTTTGTGCAGGTCAGCGTGGGTGCGAGGGGCGCTGGCGTGTAGTACCTAACTGGTGGGTGCGTAGCGGCCGAGGTTGAACAGGTCGAACAGTTGCTGCTGGGTGCTGCTGCGTTCGGTGAGCATCCGGCGGGCGCGGGGGCGGCCGCCGGTGGAGGGGTAGAGCAGGACGGTTTCTTCGATCCCGGCGAGGGTGTCGAGTAGTTCCCGAACGCTGAGGTCCAGGTCGGCGGCTGCTGCTTGGCGGCGCATCAGGTGCACGACGGCCAGGGCGAGCACGCAGTAGAAGGCGTGCACTCGGATCTTGCTGTCGGTCCAGTGGAACATCGGGGAGAACCCGACGACGTGGACGTCTTTGAGTTGCCGGAAGCTGGCTTCGGCCTCGGACTGGGAGCGGTAGCCGGCGACGACCTCGGCGATGCTCCAGTGCTCGTGGTCGGTGACCAGCAGCCGTTTGCCGAAGATCTCGCGTTCCAGGGCGCGTCGGGCGGCGGCGTCCAGGGCGTAGGTCAGCCGCAGGTCGTTGGGTTGCTCGCCGGTCAGCGTGACGGTGAGGACCCGGCGGATCCAGCGGGGCCGCAGGATCTTCTCGACCGCGGCCTGCAGTGCGGTGCGGTCGCGGCGGCCGTGACCGCGCTCCAGGGTCGTGGCGATCTCGTCCAGCGCGCGGGTGGCCTTGGCCAGGGTCTGGTCGAACCCGCGGGTTTGCGCGTCGTGCAGCGTCGCCGAGTGGGTGCAGATCACCCGGCGTTCGGCGCCCAGGGCGTGGGCGCGGGTGGCGTGCGCGGTCAGGCCGGGGAAGTGTTCGGCATCGACGGTGCGGTAGCGCCGGCGGTCGATCGCCAGCAGCTCGGGATGCTCGGCCGGTGGCAGCGAACCGACGTAGTGCAGCCCGGCGGCGGACAGTCGGGCGAAGTTGCCCGCTGAGTTCTGGCCGGCGTCGAACACCACCGTCAGGCCGGCGCGGTCGCCGCCGGCTTGGACGTAGCGGGCGGTCAGTTCGTCGATCAGGGTGGGGAACTGGGTGACGTCGGGGGCGTTGCCGCGGTAGCTGTGGCTGGCGACCGGCACCCCGCCGTCGCGGGTGACGACCAGGCCTAGTCCGATCAGCCGCAGGTCGGTGCGCTTCTGCTTGGCGTGGCCGCGTTGGGCGATCGGGGCGCGGCTGTTGGTGGAGTCGATGAAGGTCGCGAAGTTGGTCATGTCCAACGCCAGCGCGGACAGGTCGAGCCCGAACTCGCTGACCATCCTGGCGGTGATCTGCCGCTCAGCGGTGCGCAGCGCGTTCTCGTCCAGGTTGTCCATCGCGTCCCAGAACCGGCGGTGGTCCAGAGCTGCGGCGGGAAGCTTGACCAGCCGGTCGCCCGCCGTGCCGGACCACCAGTCAGCGAAGCCGCGCTTGGACCGCGGGTCCACCACCCGGTTGGTGATCGCCAGCGCCAGGTAGGTCCCGACGCTGGCCGCGGCGTCGGCCCGGCGCGGCCCGACCACGGAGTCGATGATGTCGGCGACTCCGAGGCGCTGCAGCACCGACCAGACCGCCGCCAGGTCGCCGAAGGCCAGGTGCCGGCTGCGCTCAGGCTCCACCCCGGCCGGACCGGAACCGGCCACTGCCGCGGCGATGTCGTCGGCCTTGCCCAGATAGGTCTGCGAGACGACCTTGGGCTTGCCGTCGACCCGGGCCATCTCCCGCAGGTAGTAGTACGTCTGCCCG
>DATLGM010000143.1:0-5340 GCA_035540515.1 Egibacteraceae bacterium
AGACGTCGCCGGCGTTGAGCCGCTCGAGCAGCTGGGCCGCGGTGGCGGTGACCAGGTCGACGCTCACGCCTCGCCCCCCACGATGCGCGGGACGTGGAAGCGGCCGTCCTCGGCCTGCGGGGCGGTGGCGATGGCCTCGGCGGGGGGCAGCGACGGGCGCGGCTCGTCGTCGCGCCACACGTTGCGCAGCGGGTAGGGGTGGCTGGTGGGCGGCACGTCGGACGTGGCGACCTCCCCCACCTTCTCGGCGTAGGCGAGGATGTCCGACAGCTGCGCGCCGAGGCTGTCGACCTCCTCGTCAGTCAACGCCAGGCGCGCCAGGCGCGCGACGTGGCGCACGTCGTCGGTCGACAAAGACATTGGCAGCGCTCCGCGGACGTCGAGATCAGCGCCCCGACGCTACCGCCTGCCCCCCGATCCCGCCCAACGAGGGGTGCGGGGGGTGCGTGTACCTGCGTGCTGCAGCTGCTGCCACCCGGTCGTCCCTGGCCGTCCGACACGGTGCGCTTTGGTCCCCGTGCTTGCAAAAGGCTACGGTCGGAGGGTCGTTTGCCCCCTTCGAGAGGTCAATTTGTGTCGATTGCGAAGCGCCGTACCACCGCAATGCTTGCGGTAGGCGCACTCGCGTTGGGTCTGCCGGCCGCTGCGCCCAGCCAGGCCCACCACCGGGACTCCGACCGGTGGGAGCGCCGGCTGGGCCACCACCACGGCGCCTGGATCTACCGCACCGACCGTCGGCTGAGCTGGCACCGCCGCTGGCACCGCTGGCACGCAGACAACGATGGCAAGACCGGCACCAAGCACGCCACGGGCCCGTCGCTGCGGGTGGAGTCGACCGCGTACTGCCTGACCGGCTACATGGCCAACGGGCAGCGAGCCCACACCGGCGCCGTCGCGATGAACGGGGTGCCGCTGGGCACGAAGTTCGTCATCACCTCGGGTCCGATGCGCGGCGAGCGGGTGACTGTCAAGGACCGCATCGGTCACGGCTCGGAGTTCGACGTCGCGATGCCCAACCGGTGCTCGTCGGCGCGGCGGTACGGCCGGCGCATGGTGAACATCCGCCGCATCACGTAGGCGGGTAGGCTCCCGCGGCTCGCGACCGCTGACGCCCGGGGGACCCCATGAGCCACGTGTTCACCAGCCGCTACGACGACGTCGAGATCCCGGACGTCGGCATCCACGACTTCGTGCTGGCCGGCGCCGGCGACCACCCTGACCGGCTGGCTGCAGTCGACGGCCCCTCGGGGCGTTCCTACACCTACGGGCAGCTCGCCGGCATGATCCGCGCCTTCGCCGGCGGGCTGGCCGGCCGCGGGTTCGGCAAGGGCGACGTGCTGGCCGTGATCGCGCCGAACATCCCCGAGTACGCGGTGGTGTTCCTCGGCACGACCATGGCCGGCGGCACCGTCACGACGGTCAACCCGACCTATGGCGCGGAGGAGATCGCGTACCAGCTGCGCGACGCGGGCGCCTCGATCGCCATCACCATCGGGATGTTCCTGCCGGCGGTGCGCCAGGCGGCCGACGAGGTCGGCGTGAGCGACGTGTTCACTTTCGACGCCGTTGACGGGGCGGAGCAGTTCCTGGGACTGTTCGGCGAGCCGCTGGAGCGCAGCGTCGAGGTCAACCCGGCCACCGACGTCGCCGTCCTCCCCTACTCGTCGGGCACGACCGGCATGCCCAAGGGCGTGATGCTGACGCACCGCAACCTGGTGGCGAACCTGCAGCAGATCAAGCCCGGCGTCGACATGGGCGACGACGAGGTCGTCATCGCGGTGCTGCCGTTCTTCCACATCTACGGCATGCAGGTGCTGATGAACGGCATCCTCCAGCACGGCGGGACGCTGGTGACCATGCCCCGCTTCGACCTCGAGCAGTTCCTGTCGCTGATCGCCGAGCACAAGGTGACCCGCGCTTTCGTCGTCCCGCCGATCGTGCTGGCGCTGGCCAAGCATCCCCTCGTGGACAACTACGACCTGTCCAGCCTCAAGCAGGTGGTGTCCGGGGCCGCCCCGCTGGGCGCGGACCTCGCCGGCGCCGCCACCCAGCGCATCGGCACCGACGTCGTGCAGGGCTACGGCCTGACCGAGACCAGCCCCGTGACCCATCTCACCCCGCTGGGCGCGCCCAAGCCGGGGACGGTCGGCGTGCTCGTGCCGAGTCTGGAGATGCGCATCGTCGACCCCGCAACCGGCGAGGACCAGGGGCCCGGCGGCGAGGGGGAGATCTGGGTTCGCGGCCCCAACGTCATGAAGGGCTACCTGGGCCGGGCGTCGGAGACCGGTGAGATGCTCGACGACGACGGCTGGCTGCACACGGGCGACATCGGCGTCGTCGACGACGAGGGCTACCTGTCGATCACCGACCGGCTCAAGGAGCTCATCAAGTTCAAGGGCTTCCAGGTGCCTCCCGCCGAGCTCGAGGCGCTGCTGATCTCGCATCCCAAGATCGCCGACTGCGCCGTGATCGGCGTGCCCGACGAGGACGCCGGCGAGATCCCCCGCGCCTACGTCGTGGCGGCGCCCGGGCAGGACCTGACCGCCGAGGAGGTCACGGCCTTCACCGCCGAGCACCTCGCCAGCTACAAGCAGGTGCGCGAGGTCGAGTTCATCGACGAGATCCCCAAGTCGGCCAGCGGCAAGATCCTGCGGCGGGAGCTGCGCGCCCGCGTCTGACTATGCGGGTAGCGCGCCGGTCTCGAGCAGCGTCACGAACCCGGACTCGTCAGTCATCGGCACGTCCAGCTCCTCGGCTTTGGTGACCTTCGCCGCACCCGGGTCGCTGCCGACCACCACCACCGAGGTCTTCTTCGACACGCTGCCGGTGGCCTTGCCGCCGCGGTCCTCGACCGCCTGCTTGGCCTCGTCGCGCGTGAAGCCCTCGAGGTTGCCGGTGACCACGACCGTCCAGCCCGCCAGGGTGTCGCCCACGCGGGTGGTCTCGGTGTCCATCCGCACCCCAAGGTCACGCAGGTCGTCCAGCAGCGCCTGGCTGCGCTCGTTGTCCAGGAAGCTGCGCAGCGCCGCCGCACGGGTCGGTCCGACGCCGCTGATGGCGGCGATGTCGTCCGCCGAGGCGGCGCGGATCGCGTCCATGGTTCCGAAGTGGCGGGCGATGACCCTGGCGACGGTGCCGCCGATCATGCGGATGTTCAGCGCGATGAGCAGGCGCTCGAGTGGCTGCTGCTTGGACTTGGCGATGCCGTCGAGCAACAGCTCGACCTTGCGCTGACCGAAGCCCTCCAGCGGCAACAGGTCGTCGGCGCTGAGCCGGTAGATGTCGGCGAGGTTGGTCACCAACCCCTGGTCGAGCAGCACCTTGGCGGTCTCGTAGCCCAGCCCCTCGATGTCCATCCCCCCGCGGCTGGCGAAGTGCGCCAGCGACTCCAGCAGGCGGTTGGGGCAGTCCAGGTTCGTGCAGAACGACGCGGCCTCCCCGTCGAGCCGTTCGATCGGCGAGCCGCAGAACGGGCAGGTGTCGGGAAACACCCATGGGCCGGCGGCCTCGACCTCGGGCGGACGCTGCGAGAGCACCGGCCCGACGACCTCCGGGATCACGTCGCCGGCCTTGCGCACGATGATCGTGTCACCGGGGCGGACGTCTTTCATCCGCGCCTGGTCTTCGTTGTGCAACGTGGCCAGCTGCAGGGTCGAGCCGGCGACCCGCACCGGCTCGAAGCTGGCGAACGGGGTGACCTTCCCGGTGCGGCCGACGTTGACGAAGATGTCGATCAGCTTCGTCTGCTGCTCCTCCGGTGGGTACTTGAACGCGATCGCCCACCGGGGGCTGTGACTGGTCGACCCCAGCCGGCGCTGCAGGCTCAGGTCGTCGACCTTCACGACGACACCGTCGATCTCGTAGGCGGTGTCGTGGCGGTGCTCGCCCCAGTGCTCGACGAACCCCCAGACCTCGTCGAGGGTGTCGAACGTGCGCGTCTGCTCCGCCACCGGCAGCCCGGCCTTCTCCAGCCAGCCGAGGAACTCCGAGTGGCTGCTGACCGTCAACCCGTCCAGCGCCCCCATTCCGTGGCAGATCAGCCGCAGCGGCCGCTGCGCGGTCTTGTCCGGGTCCTTCTGGCGCAGCGCACCGGAGGCGGCGTTGCGCGGGTTGGCGAACCGCGCCTCCCCCGCGGCCTCGCGCGCTTCGTTCATCGCGTTGAACTCCGCGACCGGGAAGAACACCTCGCCGCGGGCCTCCACCAGCGCCGGCGGGTCGTCGATCTCCAGGTAGTCCGGGACGTTGGCGATGGTCCGGACGTTGGCGGTCACGTTCTCACCGGTGCGCCCGTCGCCGCGGGTGACTGCCTGCTCGAGCCGGCCGCGGACGTAGCTGACGCTGATGGCGACGCCGTCGATCTTCAGCTCGCAGGTGTAGCGGACCGTCGCTCCCTCGAGCATCCGCTCGTTGCGGTCGGCCCAACGCTGCAGATCTTCGCGGGAGAAGGCGTTGTCCAGCGACAGCATCGGCTGGCGGTGCGCGACCTCGGCGAACGCCCCCGAGACCGGTGCGCCCACCTTGTGCGTCGGGCTGTTCGGGTCGTCCAGTTCCGGGTGCTGCGCCTCGAGCTCTTGCAGCTCGCGCATGAGCGCGTCGAACTCGGCGTCGGGAATCGAGGGGTCAGAAAGGACGTAATAGCGGTAACGGTGCGATTCGATCTCGCTGCGCAGCGTCTCGACGCGCCGGCGCGTCTGGGGATCAGCCATATTTGACTAATTCTAAGTTTCAGCCGTGTCGTTGCCGAGAACTCTGTCGTTGAGTCCGCCGTCACCACACCGACCGACACGCACGAGGCGATGACCATGGCGATGCCCCTGCTGGTGCTCCTGCTGACCGCCGCCGCGATCCTCGTGGTGTGGACGCCGCCCAAGCCGCAGCCGCTGCGGGTCCGCCGCAACCCGCTGCAGGAAGAGGTCCTGGCCCGCTACCTCGAGCAGCGGCGCTAGACGGAGCCGGCGGTCCTCGCGACCGCTGTCCGCTCGGCCGCGGTGATCGTCCCGCCGCCGAGGCACTCGTCCCCGGCGTACAGCACGGCGGCCTGACCGGGCGCGACGCCGACGGGGCGCTCGTCGGTGAAGGTGACCGACCACCGCTCCTCGCCGATCTGCGCCAGCGTGCACGGCTGTGGGACCCCCCGGTAGCGGACCTGCGCCGCCACCGCCCCGGCCGGTGGGTGCCCCTGGACCCACGAGACCGACGAGATGGTCAGCGCCGGCGTTTCCAGGTGCGCCCGGGGACCGACGTGGACGCGGTCGCCGTCGATGGCGGTGACGAACATCGGCTCGTCGAAGCCGGCCAGCCCCAGGCCACGCCGCTGCCCGACGGTGAACCGGTACGCCC
>DATLGM010000144.1:0-6641 GCA_035540515.1 Egibacteraceae bacterium
GGCGACGGGGGCGGCTCGGGTCCCTGGGAGATGATGAGCAGCACGCTGGAACCGAAGTTGACCCGCTCGCCTGTACGGGGCCTGGTGTCGATGACCCGCCCGCGTGGGACCTCTTCGCTGAAGCGCTGCTCGGAGGTCACGTCCAGGCACGGTGGCGTCGTGCAGGAGTTGATCAGCGCCTGACGCGCGTTGGACTCCTCCATGCCCCGGACGTCGGGGATCGGGACCGTCGCCGGACCAGCCGAGACGACGATGTCCACGGGGGAGTTGGGGTCGACCGTCGTGCCCGGCTGTGGCGACGCCTCGACCACACGGCCCTGGTCGACTTCGTCGCTGCGCGCGTTGGACAGCTCTCCGACGGACAGCCCGGCCTCCTGGATCGCCCCGATGGCGTCTGACTGCGTCATCCCGATGATGTCAGGCACCTCGACCTGCTCGGGCCCCCGGCTGACCTCCAGCTGGATGGTCGAACCCTGCTCGGCCATCGCCCCGGGGGCGGGGTCGGTGCTGATGACGCGGTTGGCGGGAACCTCGTCGTTGTTGACGCGCGTGACCTCTGTCTCGAAGCCGAGGGCCTGCAGCTCCTGCTGTGCCGGGCCGGCGCGCTGGCCGGTCACGTCCGGCACCTCGACCATGTCCACCGGGTCGGTGCCGAGCATCCGCGCGATCAGGAACGCCGCCAATGCCACGGCGAGCAGCAGCAACAGGATCAGCGCGATGTAGCCGAAGCCCCGCCGGCCCTCAGGTTCCTCGTCGTCTTCGTAGACCTCGGTCACCGGTGCCGGCGTCGGCATCGTCCGCGTCCCAAGCGCCTGCGTCGGCGCATACGCCATGATCGGCGGCGCCGCCACGGTCAGTCCCCGCATGGCCCGCTGGATGTCCTCGTGCAGCTCCCGCGCGCTCTGGTAGCGGTTGTCGGGGTTCTTGGCCATCGCCCGCAGGACCACCGACTCCATCTCGGGGGAGATCTCCGGGTTCAGCTCGGTCGGCCGGACCGGGTCCTCGCTGACGTGCTTGTAGGCCAGCGCCACCGCCGAGTCCGCCGCGAACGGCTGGCGCCCCGTCAGCATCTCGTAGAGCACGACGCCCAGGCTGTAGACGTCCGTGCGGGCGTCGACGTCAAGACCCTGGGCCTGCTCCGGCGCGATGTACGCCGCAGTACCGAAGACGGCGGCGGTCTGCGTCACCGTCTCCGCGTTCACCGCGCGAGCGATGCCGAAGTCGGTGACCTTCACCTGTCCCTCGTTGGACACCATGATGTTGGCCGGCTTGATGTCACGGTGGACCAGGCCGCGCTCGTGGGCGTAGTGCAGCGCCAGCGCCGCGTCCGAGGCGATCTCCCCGGCCCGCTGCGGCAGCACACCCTCGCGGCGCAGGACCTCGCGCAGGCTGCGGCCGGCGACGTACTCCATGACGATGAACGGACGCGCGTCCTGCTCGCCGGTGTCGTACACGGCGACCATGTTGGGGTGGTTCAGGCTCGCGGCGGCGCGCGCCTCGCGCTTGAAGCGCTCGAGGAACGCCGGGTCGTCGGCGTAGCGCGAGTGCAGGATCTTCACCGCGACCTGACGGTCCAGCACCTGGTCGTGGGCGAGCTCGACATCGGCCATCCCGCCTTGGCCGAGCAGGCCCTGCAGGGCATATCGGCCGGCGAGGATCCGCGTGGGTTGCCCGGACAGCGGTGTGGTCTCGTCCATCAGCAGCTCGTTGTCCTCGTCGGGGTCCTCATTGCAGTGCAGCCTCCATCACGGCCCGCGCGATGGGCGCGGCGATCGCGCCTCCGGTCGCGTCGTCCCCGACGCCACCGCCTTCGGGCAGCACCACGGCCACCGCGACCTGTGCGTCGTCGACCGGCGCGAACCCGACGAACCAGACGGTGGGAGCGCGCCCCTCGCCGACCTGCGCCGTCCCCGTCTTGCCGCCGACGTCGACACCGCTGATCGCCGCCGCAGTCCCGGTGCCGTTGTCCACCACACCCTGCATCATCTGCTGCAGGTCGCGAGCGACACGTTGGGGGATCGCCTGACCGTCGTCGTTGCCGCCGACCTCCCACGGCTGGGGCTCGAACTCGCGCACCACGCGACCGTCGAACTGCTGCACGCGCTCGATCAGGCGTGGCTGCATCAGCATCCCGTCGTTGGCGATCGCCGCGGTGATCATGGCCATCTGCAGCGGGGTGACGCGGACGTCGCGCTGGCCGATCGCGCTCTGCGCCTCGGCCGGCGGGTCGAGGTCCTGGGGGATCGCACTGCTTGCGGCGCCGACGAAGCCGTCGAGCTCGGCGTTGAGCCCGAAGCGCTCGGAGGTGTCGATCAGGCCTTCCGCCCCGACCTCGTTGCCCAGTCGCGCGAAGACCGTGTTGCAGCTGACCTCCAGCGCGCGCTGCAGGGTGATCTGCCCGCCGCCGGCGCACAGGCCACCGCCGAAGTTGGGGATGCCGCGCGTGGTCAACGGCGGCGTGTAGACCTGCGGGTCCGGATACGTCGAGTCCGGGCTGGCGCCGTCCTCCAGGGCCGCGGCCGCGGTCACGATCTTGAACGTCGAGCCCGGCGGGTAGGTCTCGCGCAGCGCCCGGTTGCGCCGGTCCTGTTCGGACTGCTCCCAGTAGCTGATCGCGGACTCACGGTCGAACGTCGACAGCTCGTTGGGGTCGAAGGTGGGGTTGGCGTAGACCGCGAGGAGGTCACCGGTCGACGGGTCGATCGCCACGACCGCCCCGTCCCGGCCGTTCAGCGCGTCGCGGGCGGCCTGCTGCACCCGGGGGCGCAGGGTCAGCAGGACGTCGTCGCCCTGGCGCTCGCGGCCGGACAGGAAGTGGCCGAGGTTGCGGGCGAACTGCTCGGGGGCATCACCCACCAGGAACCGGTTGGCGCTGTTCTCCAACCCAGAGCGGCCGTACACGATCGAGTAGAAGCCGGTGATGTGCGCCCACAGCGGCCCGTCCGGGTAGCGGCGCTCGTAGCGGTAGCGGCCACCGGTGTCGACCGAGCGCGCGATCTCCGTGCGTCCCTCGCCGCGGCCGACGATCATCGAGCCGCGCTGCAGCTGGTACTCCTCCACCAGCTTGCGCGTGTTGCGGTTGTCGTCCGCCAGGTCCTGGGCACGGATGACCTGCAGGTAGTTGAGATTGACGAACAGCGCTGCGAACAGCAGGAACATCACGGCGGTGACGCGGCGCAGTGGGCGGTTCACGACTTCACCGGCGTCGTCTCGTCAGCCGCGGACACGCGCAGGAGCAACGCGACGAGCGCGTAGTTCGCGATCAGCGACGAGCCCCCGTAGGAGATGAACGGCAGGGTCAGACCCGTCAACGGCAGCAGCCTCGTCACGCCGCCGAGGATGACGAACACCTGCAGCCCGAACAGGACGGTGAGCCCCGCGGCAAGCAGCTGCCCGAAGTCGTCGCGCGCGCGAGACGCGATGGCCAGCCCCCTGCCGATGAACAGGAAGTAGCACAGCAGCAGGGCGGTCGTGCCGATCAGGCCGATCTCCTCGCCGAAGGCGGCGAAGATGAAGTCGGTGCTGACCTCGGGGATGAGGTCGGGGCGGCCCTGGCCCAGGCCCACACCCCACATCCCGCCGGTGCCCAGGGCGAACAGCGACTGCGCGACCTGGAAGCCGGCGGATTCGTACTCGGCCCACGGGTCCAGCCACGTGCCGACCCGCGCAGCGACGTGACCGAACGTGCTCCACGCGGCGAACGCGCCGCCGGCGAACAGCGCCGTCCCGGCCAACGCGTAGGCGGGCCGGCCGGTGCCCAGGTACAGCATGGCCACGAACAACCCGAAGACCAGCAGGCTCAGGCCGAGGTCCTTCTGGAACACCAGGACCGACAGGCTGACACCCCACACGACCAGGATGGGCCCGAACGCCCGGGCCGAGGGCACGTGGAACGGGCCCAGGCGACCCGTGGCGATCGTCAGCAGCGCCCGCTTGTCCGCGAGGTAGCTGGCGAAGAAGGCGACCAGCCCCAGCTTGGCGATCTCGCCGGGCTGAAACGACATGATGCCGATGCGCAGCCAGATGCGCGCCCCGTTCACCTCGCGGCCGATCACCGGCAGCAGCGGCATCAGCAGGAACACCAGCGCGGCGATGCCGATGAGATACCGGTACCGGTCGAGCACGGTGTGGTCGCGGATGACGGCCAGCGTGGCGATGAACAAGCCGATCGCCACGATGCTCCACACGGTCTGCGCGGGCGCGCGTGTCGCCTCTTGCGCGAAGTCCAGCCGTCGGACCATCACCAGGCCCAGGCCGTTGAGCAGGAACGCCAGCGGGAGCAGCAGGGGATCCGCGCCGCGCGCCAGCCGACGGCTGGCCAGGTGTCCGGCGAGCGCCATCGCCGCCAGCGCCCCGCCGTAGGTCAGCAGCCCGGGCGGGAACTCCTGGGTCTCGGCCAGACCCACCAGGGAGTACGCCGAGACGACGGTGACGACGGCCAGCACCAGCAGCCCCAGCTCGGTGTTGGACCGTCGCCGGGCGGACAGGCCCGCGGCGGGGACGGCGGTCACGACTCGGGGGTGGGTTCGTCGGCGGGTTGCTCAGGCTCGGCGGGCGGGCCCATCTGCTCGATCTCGTCGCGGTAGCCCTCGACGGTCTGGCGGGCCTCGGTGAGCGAGCCGACCGGGATGCCGGCCTCGATCCGCTGGCGCTGGAACTGCGGCAGACCGGCCAGTGGGATGTCGGTCCGCTCCAATTCGCGGTGCAGGGCGATGCCGCCGATGGGGTCGGGCAGGCCGTTGTAGATCGCCACGTTCCCATCGGCCTCGCCGATGAAGTACGCGCGGGACAGGACCAGGTAGCCGCCGGCGATGATGATGCCGACGATCACGATGACGCCGGTGAGGATCGCCAGGATGCGGCGCCCCCGCGGCCGCTGGTCGAGCCCGGTGCCGCTCTCCACGCCCTGGCGGTCGCCGTAGCGGCCCATGTCGCGCGCCCAGTCGTGGCTCTCGGGCTCGGGGCGGGTGCGGATCGGGATGCTGCGCGGCGGCGGGCCGGCGGCGGTACCAGCCGTCGCCCCGTCGCCTTCGTCACCTTCCACGCGCAGCAGCACGACGGTGATGTTGTCCGGTCCGCCGGCGTCGTTGGCCGCCTGGATCAGCTGCTCGACCGCGGCGTTGCCGTCCGGCTCGTCGCGCAGCAGGTCGGAGATCTGGGGGTCGCTGACGGGTCCGGACAGACCGTCGGAGCACAGCAAGACCTGATCTCCGGGCTGCAGCACCAACGGCGCGAGGGTGTCGACCTCGACCTCGGCATCCACCCCGATCGCGCGGGTGATGACGCTGCGCTGCGGATGGGTGGCGACCTCGTCGCGTGACAGCCGTCCGTCCTGCACGAGCTGCTCGACCAGCGTGTGGTCCGTGGTGAGCTGGTTGATGGTCTCCCCGTCGCGCAGCAGGTACGCCCGGCTGTCGCCGACGTGGGCGATGTGCAGCTGTCCGTCGCGGACCATCACGGCGGTCAGCGTCGTGCCCATGCCCGCCAGCTGCGGATCAGCCTGCGCCTGGCCCACGACGTTGCGGTTGGCGGCTTCGATGGCTTGACGCAGCGCTTCGGTGGCGTCGCGGGCCTCGTCGAACGTCTGACCGTCGAGCTCGGCGATCGGGCGCAGCGCCGTCTCCGAGGCGACCTCGCCGGCGACGTGTCCGCCCATGCCGTCGGCCACGGCGAACACGGTCGTGCCCGAGAACATGTTGTCCTCGTTGCCTTCCCGGTGACGGCCCACGTCGGTGGCCGCGTAGGCGGTGATGCGCATCAATGCCCTTTGCTGACGCTCACTTGCGGACCTGGACGGTCGTCTTCCCGATGCCGAGCTGGTCGCCCGCGGCGATCGGTGTCGCTGAGGTCACTTTTACCTGGTTCAGAAACGTACCGTTGGTGGAGCCGAGATCCGCGATGCACCACTCACCGTCCTTGAGGAACACCCGAGCGTGGTGGTCGCTGATGTAGGGGTCGTCCAGCGTCACGGTGGACGCCGGCGCCCGGCCGAACGTCACGTCGTGGCTGTCCAGGCGGACGACCTGCGGGCGCCCGTGGGGGGTGTGGATGACCAGCTCCCGCGGCAGGGCGCGGGGCTTGCGCTTGTCCTTGCCCTTGCCTGTGCCCCGCTTGGCGGGGGCGGGGGCCGGCGTCGCCACCGCAGCGCGCTGCGGGGCGGTGATGTCACGCCAGATCCAGCGCACGGCACGGGCGACGAACAGGTACAGCAGGATCAGGAACAGTCCCTGCACCAGGGTGAAGACGATTGGTGGCACCCGCTCAGTCCCCCATCGAGAACAGCAGCTGCACGCTTCCCAGCTGGAGGCGGTCGCCGTCGGCCAGGTCAGCCTGCTGCACCCGCTCGCCGTTGACCTTCAGCCCGTTGGTCGAACCCAGGTCCTCGATGGTCCAGGTGCCGGCCCGCCGCTGGATCCGGGCGTGGCGCCGCGACACCGACGGATCATCGAGCGTCACGTCGCACTCCGGCAGTCGGCCGACCGTGGCCGTGCCGTTGAGCCCGATGCGCCGGCCGCCTTCCCCACCGACCAGGATCGCCGCCGAGGAGCCGAGTTCGTTGCGCGGGAGCACGCTGGTGCGGGCGGCCTCGTCGGAGCGGGGGACCGGGGCAGGCGCCGGCGCATCGGGCTCAACGGCACGTC
>DATLGM010000145.1:0-4366 GCA_035540515.1 Egibacteraceae bacterium
GATCACCGTCGACGTGACCGTCATGCCGGCCGACGCCGTGGAGGGTGCCGAGCGGTTCGAGGTCATGTCGTGGCAAGGCGACGGCCACGAGCACGCCCGCCTGGTGCCGACCGGCCCCGGTCGGTACACCACCGAGGAATCCGTTCCTGTCGGCGGCCGCTGGAAGACCAACCTGCGACTGGGGCACGGCTCGCACGTCGCGGCGATTCCGATCTCGTTGCCGGCGGACCCGGCGATCGGTGCCCGGGCGGTGCCGCTGGAGCCGGTCAAGGTCGCCGACTTCCAGCTGGACCCCGATGTGCTGCTGCGCGAGGCCACGGACGGGCCGACGTGGCCGGGGGTCGTCGGCTACACGTACGTCTCCGGCGCCATCTTGTCGATCCTGGTACTGATCGTCGCGGGCGCCGTGGCGCTGGACCGCCGCCGGCGCGGCAACGGTTGGATCGGCGGTACCGGCTCGCTGGTCGGCCGCCGAGTGCTGCTGACCGGTGCCTCCGGCGGCATCGGGAGTGCCACACGCGACGCGCTGGAGCGGCACGGCGCCGCGGTGGTGGGACTGGACCTCGTGGGCGGGGCGCACAGCGAGCTGACCGCTGACGTCTGCGACCAGACGGCCGTGGCGGCCGCGGTCGACGAGGCGGCACGGCGTCTCGGGGGGATCGACACCGTGATCGTCAACGCCGGCATCGGCACGCCCCACGATGCGCTCGCTGCGCCGGACCCGGCCGTTCGCTCGGTCATGGACGTCAACTTCTGGGGGGCGTGGGCAGTCGTCGCTGCGGCCGCCGACCACCTGGTGGCGACCCACGGACAGGTGGTAGTCATCGGCTCGGGTCTGGCCGTGGCGACCGTGCCCTACGCCGGCGTGTACACCGCGAGCAAGCGGGCGCTGACCGGGTACGCCGACGTGCTGCGCATGGAGGCCGGCGACCGCCTGACGGTGTCGACGGTGCAGCCCGCGTTCATCCGGACCGCCATCCACGACGCGTCCACTGCCGGTGGCGTGGGCCTGGATGGCGTGGTGCGCTGCGAGTCGGTCACGGACGCCGCGGCGGCAGTCGTGACGGCGATGGAGACCGGCCGCCGGGAGCTGGGCAGCTCGCCGCTGACCACCGCGGAGCTGTGGTTGGCCCGGCGCGCACCGGGAATCACCGACCGGGTGCTGCGTCGGCGCTGGCAGCGACGTGCCGCCAACCGGCCCACCCCGACGTTCATCCGCCTGCCGGCCGACGACCACGCCGACCACGAGGTGTCCGCACCGTGACCGCCCCGCTGCTCCGCGCCGCCTGGCGCCGGCACCTGCGCCTGCTCACCGCCGCGTCGGCCGTGGGTGCAGCAGCAGCCACCGCCGGCATCGTGGCCGTCCACCGTCGGTGGGGCGCCGGCGAGGACCCGACCGGCGGCGAGCCGCTGTGCCTGCCCGACGGCGACGACCTCACGGTGACCACACGGGACGGCGCACGCCTGGCAGTCCGCGTCGCCGGCCCCGAGGACGGTCCTGTGATGGTGCTGCTGCATGGGTGGACCAACGACCGCCGGGTGTGGGGTGCGGTCGCCAAGCGGCTGGTCGCCGCCGGCCACCGCGTGGTCCTGTACGACCAGCGCGGCCACGGCGACTCCACGGTCGGTGGCGACGGGCTGACGATGGAGGCGCTGGGAGCCGACGTGGAGGCCGTCCTGGACGCCGTCGACGCTACCGACGCGGTCCTCGCCGGCCACTCCATGGGCGGGATGGCGGCACAGGCGTTTGCCGTGAACCACCAGGCGACGCTGGCCCAACGGGTCGCCGCGCTGGTCATCGTCTCCTCCGCGTGCGACCGAGCGGGCCGGCACCGCTTCGGGCTGTTCGTCGACCGACGCATCGCCGACTGGGCGCTGGCGTTCTCGCCGCTCGCTCCCCTGTTGGTCCGCCAGAGCGTCGGCACCAAGTTCAACCTCGACCACCTCGCCGCCGTCCGGGACCTGTTCGTCGCCACCCCGCCGCCGGTCCGGCGTCAGCTGCGCGCCGCCATGGTGCAGATGGACTTCAGCGGGCACGTCGCCGCGATCCCCGTCCCCGTGACCATCGTCGCCGGCACCCGCGACCAGATCGTGCCGTTCTCCCGTAGCCGGCGGATCGCCGAGCTGCTGCCCAACGCGGAGCTGAAGGTGCTCGACGACCACGGTCACATGTTGGTGTGGGAAGCCCCTGACGAGCTGGCCGGCGTGCTCAGCGCCGCCGCGTCGGACACGGGAGCCTGAGATGCCGCACACCACCGTCGCGATCATCGGTAGCGGCTTCGCCGGCCTCGGCATGGGCGCACGCCTGGCGCAGGCTGGAATGCGCGACTTCCTCATCCTCGAGCGTGCCGCCGACCTCGGCGGTACCTGGCGCGACAACACCTACCCGGGCGCCGAGTGCGACGTCCCGTCCCACCTGTACTCGTTCTCCTTCTTCCAGAACCCACGCTGGAGCCAGTCGTTCTCCGGGCAGGCCGAGATCCAGCAGTACCTGCAGGACTGCGCCGACCACTTCGGCCTCCGCCCACACCTGCGGCTGGGACACGAGCTGGTCGACGCCCGCTGGGATGACACGGCCCAGCTGTGGAACATCGAGACCTCGCAAGGACCGCTCACGGCGCAGTTCCTGATCTCCGGGATGGGATCGCTTGCCGAGCCGGCGCTGCCCGACGTCCCGGGCATCGACCGGTTCAAGGGGGCGATGTTCCACTCCGCACGGTGGGACCACGACCACGACCTGACCGGCGAGCGCGTCGCGGTCGTCGGCACCGGGGCGTCGGCGATCCAGTTCGTGCCGCAGATCGTCGACCGCGTCGGCCACCTCGACCTGTACCAGCGAACCGCCCCCTGGATCATCCCGCGGCGCAACCGGCGGCTGAGCCACGTCGAGCAGCGCCTGTTCGCCCGGTTCCCCGCGCTGCAGCACGCACAGCGCTCCGCGATCTACTGGAGCCGCGAGGCGTATGTCCTCGGTTTCCGACGCCCCGACCCCGTGATGGGGCTGCCCGCGCGGGTCGCCCGCCGCCACCTGGCGCAGCAGGTCCCCGACCCGCGCCTGCGGGCAACGCTCACGCCGGACTACACGATCGGCTGCAAGCGCATCCTGATCTCCAACGACTACTACCCGGCACTGACCCGGCCGCACGTTGATGTGGTGCCCGCCGGCCTCACCGAGATACGGGAACGTGCGGTGATCGCCGCCGACGGCGTCGAGCGGCCGGCGGACACCATCATCTTCGGGACCGGTTTCCAGGTGACGGAGTTCCCGGCCGGCCGGCGGCTGCGGGGGCGAGAAGGTCGCACCCTTCACGAGGAGTGGTCCGACGGGGCGCAGGCCCACCTCGGCTGCACCGTGCACGGCTACCCGAACCTGTTCCTGGTCGTCGGGCCCAACACCGGCCTGGGCCACACCTCGATGGTGTACATGATCGAGGCGCAGGTGCAGTACATCCTCGAGGCCCTGCGCTGGATGTTCCGGCGCGGCTTGCGCACCTTCGAGGTGACCGCGGCGGCGCAGGCGGCCTACAACGACCGGCTGCAGGAGCGCATGCGCGACACGGTGTGGACCACTGGCGGGTGCGCGAGCTGGTACCTGGACGACACCGGTCGCAACACCACCCTGTGGCCCGACTTCACGTGGCGGTTCAAGCACCAGACCCGCAGGTTCGACCCAGAGTCGTACCGCTTCCGGGTGGCTGATCCGCTACCCGCCGATGTAGCTCATCTCCACTCGGTCTGACCGGCCGCCGCGACGGTCTGCCCGCGTTTCTGAGTATCGGTCCGCTCGCCGAGTCCACGTACCCCCGACGCGGTCGAGCAGCGCGTCGTCGTCGGCGCCCCCGCGCAGCAGACCGCGCACATCGGTGCCGCGCGACGCGAACAAGCAGGTGAACAGCTCCCCCGCGGGTGACAGGCGCGCCCGAGTGCAGCTGCCGCAGAACGGCTGCGTCACCGAGGCAACCATGCCCACCTCCCCCGCCCCGTCGCGGTAGCGGTACGTCACCGCGGTCGCGGACGGGTCGTCGCGGGTGCTGGGCTCGAGGGGATGAGCGGCAGCGACGCGGGCGAGGATCTCCCCGGCCGGCACGACGTCAGCCGGGGACCACCCGTTGGTGTGGCCGACGTCCATGTACTCGATGAAGCGGATGGTCACGCCGCGTTCTCGGGCGTAGCGCGCCAGCGGCACGACCTGGTCCTCGTTCACGCCACGACGGACGACCGAGTTGATCTTGACGGGGTGCAGACCAGCGGTGACCGCTGCGTCGATACCGTCGAGGACGCGGCCGACAGGGACGGCGGTGTCGCTCATGGCGGCGAACACCTCGGCATCGAGCGCGTCGAGGCTCACCGTGACCCGCCCGAGGCC
>DATLGM010000146.1:0-3775 GCA_035540515.1 Egibacteraceae bacterium
CCATCGCCGCGGCCTGCCCCACACCACCCCCGCCGAGCACTACCACCACGTCGCCCGCCCGCAGCCCGGCGACGTGGTGGTAGTGCTCGGCGGGGGTGGTGTGGGGCAGGCCGCGGCGATGGCGGCCGCCGCCTCGGCCGCCGGCGCCGTGGTGGTCGTCGACCCGGTGCAACAGCGCCGGGAGCAGGCGCTGGCGCTCGGCGCCACCCACGCGGTCGAGGGGGGCGATGCCAAGGCACTGCGTGGTCAGCTCAAAGACGCCCTCGGCGACCCCACGGTCGACATCGCCATCGAGGCCGTCGGCCGCCCCGAGCTCACCGCCACGGCGTACCGGATCGTCCGGTACGGCGGCACCGTGGTCGCCGTCGGCGTGCAGGCCGGCGATGCCGTGGTCAGCCTTCCCGGCCCGCAGGTGGCGCTGAGCCACAAGCGGCTGCTCGGCTGCTTCATGGGCGGCATCGATCCGCAGCGCGACCTGCCCAAGCTGTTCGACCTGTACCGGCGCGGGGCGCTGCCGTTGGACCGCCTCATCACCAGCCGCCGCCCCCTGGACGAGGCGGCCGCGGCCTTGGACGACCTCGCCAACGCCCGGGGTCTGCGCACGGTGCTGGAGACGGCGTGACGGTGACGATCCGGTCGATGACGGTCGACGACGTCGAGGCGGTCGCCGCCGTGGTCACCGCAGCCGACCGGGCAGCCGACCGTGAGGCCGGCCGCGAGCCGGAGGAGCACTCCGAGGAGCAGCGTGCTCACTTCCGCCGCGGAATGCGTCGGTTCGTCGAACGCGACGGCGCCGGCGCGTTCGTCGCCGAGGACGACGGCACCGTCGTGGGGATGGCCGAGGCGATCCGCCGCGGCACGTTCTGGGGCCTGTCGATGCTGTTCGTCCACCCCGACCAGCAGAGCAAGGGCCTCGGCCGGCAGCTGCTGGACGCGACGCTGACCTACGCCGAGGGCGCCACGGTGCGGATGATCATGTCCTCGCCGGACCCTCGGGCGATGCGGCGGTACGCGCTCGCCGGCCACGCGATCCACCCTGCGGTCGACGCCGAGGGCACCGTCGACCGCTCGGCGATCCCCGGGGACCTGCGCGGGCGCACTGGCGACCTGGCCGACCTCGACCTCGTCGAGGCCGTCGACCGCACGCTGCGTGGCTCCCGCGCCGAGGACGTCGAGTGGATCGTCGCCAGCGGCGGGGCGCGCCTGGAGATCGTGGACGACGCCGGCGGGCGCGGCTGGGCCGTCCATCGTGACGGGCGGGTGTTCGCGCTCGGCGCGACGGACACTGACACCGCCTCGGCCGTGCTGTGGCGCGCGCTGGCAGAGACCGACGGCAAGGCCACCATCTGGTGCCTGACCGCTGCGCAGGACTGGGCGGTGCGCGTCACGCTGGCCGCGCGCATGAGCGTCAGCGGCAAGGGGTCGGGGGCCATGTTCATCGCCGGCATGCCCCAACCCCCCGGACCGTGGATACCGTCCGGCTGGTACTTCTGAGAAACGGAGCGACCCGATGATCCCCCGCTACACGCTGCCCGAGATGGGCGCGCTGTGGACCGACGAGGCGAAGCTGGCGACGTGGGTCGAGGTCGAGGTGCTCGCCTGCGAGGCCCACGCCGAGCTGGGGGTCATCCCGCCTGACGACCTTGCCGCGATCAAGGGCGGGACCGTGCCGTCCCCCGAGCGCTGCGCCGAGATCGAGCAGACCACCAACCACGACGTCATCGCGTTCTTGACCGCGTTCATGGAGACGATCCCCGCACAAGGCGACGACCACCCCGGTCGCTGGGTGCACTACGGCATGACGTCATCGGACCTGCTCGACACCGCCCTGGGCGCCACCCTCGCGAGGGCCGCGGACCTGGTGCTCGACAAGGCGGGGCGCCTCGTTGCAGCGCTCAAGGACCGCGCACTGCGGGAGTGGGACACCGTCTGCGCCGGACGCACCCACGGCGTGCAGGCCGAGCCGACGACCTTCGGTCACAAGCTCGCCCAGTTCGCCTTCGCCGTCGACCGCGGTCGTGCGCGACTGGCAGCGGCGCGCGAGGCCGTGGCCGTCGGGTCGATCTCGGGCGCCGTCGGCACCTACAGCAACATCGACCCGTTCGTCGAGCAGTACGTCTGCGAGCGCCTGGGCCTGGCCGTCGAGCCGGTCGCGACCCAGGTCGTCGCGCGCGACCGCCATGCGCAGCTGCTGTCGGCGCTGGCCGTCCTGGGCGCCTCGGTCGAGCAGATCGGTCTGGAGATCCGCCACCTGCAGCGCACCGAGGTCCGCGAGGCCGAGGAGCCGTTCCGCACGGGCCAGAAGGGCTCCTCGGCGATGCCGCACAAGCGCAACCCGATCACCTGCGAGCGGATCTGCGGGCTGGCCCGGGTGCTGCGGGCCAACGCCGGGGCAGCGTTGGAGAACGTCGCCCTGTGGCACGAGCGCGACATCACCCACTCGTCGGTCGAGCGGGTGATCCTGGCCGACTCGCTGATCGCGGCCGACTACCAGCTGCACCTGGCGATCCGTGTCGTCGAGGGCTTGACCGTCTTTCCCGAGCGCATGCGTGCCAACCTGGAAGCGACGGGAGGCCTGGTCTACTCCTCCCAGGTCCTGCTGCACCTGGTCGACGCGGGGATGCCACGCGACGACGCCTACAAGGTGGTGCAGGCCGCCGCGATGCGGACATGGGAGACCGGCACGCCGTTCCGTGAAACGCTGGCCGCCGAAGGCGTGGACGTCCCGGAGGACGCCTTCTCGCCGAGCCGCTTCCTGCACCGCCACGACGTCGTCCGGCAGCGGTTGGAGGCGCTGTGATGACCACCGTTGGGATCGTGGGCGCCGGCCAGCTCGCGAGGATGGCGCACCAAGCCGCCATCGGGCTCGGGGTCGACCTGCGGGTCCTGGCCGAGACGCCCACCGACAGCGCTGCGAAGGTCATGCCGGGGGTTCACCTGGGCGACTACCGCGACGCCGACGACCTGCGCCGGTTCGCCAAGGCCGTCGACGTCGTCACCTTCGATCATGAGCTGCCGGACCCGGCGCACCTGGCCACCCTCGCCGAAGAGGGCCACGTCCTGCGGCCGGCGCCGGCGACCAAGCGGTTCGCGCAGGACAAGGCCCACCAGCGCCGCGAGCTGTCGCGACGGGGCTTTGCCACGCCGGCATTCGCCGACGTCGCGGACATCGCCGACGTCGAGGCCTTCGCCGGCGACCACGGTTGGCCGGTCGTGCTCAAGGCACCCCGGGGCGGGTACGACGGACGCGGCGTGTGGGTCGTCGCAAACACCGCCGAGGCCGCTGACGTCATCGATCGCACGGGCGTGCTGCTGGCCGAGGCCCTCGTGCCGCTGGTGCGGGAGGTCGCGGTGCTCGTCGCCCGCAACCCGTCGGGCCACGCGGTGGCCTGGCCGCTGATCGAGACCGTGCAGGTGAGCGGGATCCTCCGCGAGCTGGTGGTGCCGGCGCCGCTGGCGCCGGACCGCTCCGATCAGGCCCGCTCGATGGGGTTGCGCATCGCCGAGGCGATCGACCTCGCCGGCGTCATGGCCGTCGAGCTGTTCGACACCGGCGACCAGCTGCTCATCAACGAGCTGGCGTGCCGGCCCCACAACTCCGGCCACTGGACGATCGAGGGCTCGGTGACGTCGCAGTTCGCCAACCACCTGCGTGCGGTGCTCGACTGGCCGCTGGGTGAGACCGCGGCGCTGGCGCCGGCGGTCGTCACGGTCAACGTCCTGGGCCGCGCCGACGGCACGGCACCGGAGGAGGGGCTGACGCGCGCGCTGGCCG
>DATLGM010000147.1:0-12268 GCA_035540515.1 Egibacteraceae bacterium
GCCTGGAGCGCAGCCAGGGCGGCGGCATCGCCCGAGGCCTCGGGCATCGCCGCCTTGATCAGGGCCATCTCCAGCGGCAGCCGAGTGTTGCCACGGCGCATCTGCGCCTGGCACTCGGCGAGCAGGTCGACGGCCCGCAGCAGCTCGGTGCGCCCCAGCCGGCCGGCCTGCGCCTGCAGCGTCGCCAGGTGCTCGGGCGTGGTCTCCACCAGTCCTGCCTCGGGGGCGGTTTGGATCAGGAACAGTTCGCGCAGATGACCGACTGCGTCGCGCGCGAACTGCCGCAGGTCCACACCGGTCTCCCCCAGCCGGCCGACGAGGGCGCAGAGCCCGGGGACGTCACCACCGGCGATGAGGTCGGCGGTCTCGACCAACAGCTCCTGCGGGACGGCGCCGAGCACGTCGATGACCCCGCGCAGCGTGACCGTGGGACCGGTGAACGCCACCACCTGCTCGAGCACGGACAGCGTGTCGCGGACGCTGCCGTCACCGGCCCGGACGATGGTTGCGACCGCGCCGGCCTCGAACGTGACCTCCTCTTCCCCCGCGATCCGCTCGACGTGCTCGGCGAGGACGGCGGCGGACACCCGCTTGAAGTCGAAGCGCTGCGTGCGCGACAAGATCGTCTCCGGCACCCGTTGCGGCTCGGTGGTCGCGAACACGAACAGAACGTGGCCCGGTGGCTCCTCGACCGTCTTGAGGAACGCGTTCCACGCCTGCGTCGTGAGCATGTGGCACTCGTCGACGATGTACAGCTTCATGCGGGCCGAGGCGGGGGCGAACGCGACACGGTCACGCAGCTCGCGGACGTCGTCGACCCCGTTGTGGCTCGCCGCGTCAATCTCGATCACGTCCACCGACGAGCCGCCGGTGATCGCATCGCACTGCGCACAGACGCCGCACGGGTCGGGGCGGGGGCCCTTCTCGCAGTTGATGGCCTTGGCCAGGATCCGCGCCGTCGAGGTCTTACCGGTCCCCCGGGGGCCGGTGAACAGATAGGCGTGGTGCAGATGGTCGTCGCTGACGGCGTGCGACAGCGTCGTGGTCACATGCGTCTGGCCGACGACGTCGGCGAACGTCTGCGGCCGGTACTTGCGGTACAGCGAGACGTAGGCCATGCGCGCCCTCTATCGGTGATCCGGTCGGTCACCAACGCTAGCGACCGACCGTGACAGCGGTCGCCGCGGCCACCGCCGGACGGGCGGACGGTACGCGGCTGCTCCGTGGCACCCGTCGCGAACCGCTTATGGCTGCTGCCTTCCGGCCCTGACCAGGTTCACGGGGCGACGTCGCACGGGACCTCGCACGCCACCCGCCCGGCGCTGACCGCGGCGGAACCGGCAGTGTATCGCGGGCGTCCGGCGCGACGTCAGGCGGCCTCGCCGAACGGGCACTCGTCGCGATCCGGCCCCCCGCCGCGTGGTTCACCGTCGGCGGGATCCTCCAGCGCGGCCCTCGCGTCGTCGAACGTCTCGACTGGCACGATCTGCATAGGCGAACCCGGAGGAAGGGCTGCCAGTGCCTCGGCATGGTTGGCGGCCGGCGTCAGGAAGACGTCAGCTCGCACGCGCTCGGCGGCGACCACCTTCAGGCCGACCCCGCCGACCGGGCCGACACGACCCGTTGGGTCGATGGCGCCGGTGCCGGCGATGACGCGGCCGGCGGCGAGGTCGACGTCCTCGCGGATCTTGTCGTAGACCGTCAGCGCGATCGTGAGACCGGCGCTGGGACCACCGACGGTGCCGGACGCGACCTCCACCGGGACGGGCAGGTCGACCCGGGCGTTGACCGTCTGCGGGACCACCCCGATCACCGGCGTGCCTTGCATTTCGACCGGCACGAGATCGGCGTCGAGCTGCTCGCCGTCGCGCTCGAAGCCCAAGCGGACCGTCTCGTCCGAACCCGCCCGGGCCACGGCCGTGCGCAGGTCCTGCTCGACGGTGACCGGGCGGTCGCCGACAGCCGTGATCACGTCCCCCGGCGCCAGTACCCCCTCGGCCGGCGAGCCGGGCATGACGCGGAGCACGCGCACCCCTTCGCCGGTGAAGGTCGCGTCGAGCCCAGCCGCCTCCAGTCCGACCGCCGCGGCCACGTCGGCCGTGGTGACGAAGACGTCGCGCTGCTGGCGGAAGAACTCGCCGCGTTCCACCCCGGGCGGGATGACCTCGCGTTGTGAGCGGATCCTGGTGTCGGGGTCGAAGATCGCCGGCACGGCGTCGGCGACGGTGGTGCGCAGGACCGTGATCGTCATCAGGAGGTAGTCGCCGTCCAGGGCACCCGCCTCGGCGACCGTCACGCACGCGCCGAGCGACAGCAGCCGGCCGGGGCGCTCGCGGAACAGCGGCAAGGGCACGACGAACGCGGCGGTCAGCAGCAGCGCGATCGACACGGGCAGGAAGCCCGCCCGCAGCACACGCATCAACCCGCCAGGTCCGACACGAGGCTCGGTGTGAGCAACCCCACGGGGCGGCCGTGGTCGACGACGATCACCATGTTCTGCGGCGCGGCTGCCATCTTGTCGATGGCGTCGTCCAGCGACTGCTCGACGTCGACGGTGACCAACGAGACGTCGTGCGCCACGTCTGCCACACGCGTCGACTCCCACGCATCGGAGGGGACCGCGTCGATCTGTGACAGCAGCACCCCGCCCAGGACCGGGTCCCCGACCGGCCACAGCAGTGACGGTCGCTGCTGCACCCGTTCCAGCGCGTCCCCCAACGAGGCGCTGGGTGGGATCGGCGGCGGGACGCTGCCCATGACGTCACGCACGGATCGGCGCTCCAGACGCTCCCGCACTGCCGCACGCTGGTAGCTCGCGGTGGCGCCGCGGAACAAGAAGAAGCCGATCAGCACCGACCACAGCCCACCGAGCAGGTCGAGCAGCGCCCCGATGAGCCCGGGGAACCCGTGGTCGCGCCCGAGGAGGAAGCCGCCGAGGCCGAACAGGATCAACGTGCCGGCGAACACCTGACCCACGCGAGCGGCCCACCGTGTCGATGCGTGCGCCTTGCCCGTCAGCCCCCACAGGATCGACCGCAGCAGCCGGCCGCCGTCCAGCGGGTATCCAGGCACGATGTTGAACACGGCGAGCATCACGTTGATCCAGCCGAGGTAACCCAGGAGGAGCGCGAGGGTCGGGAAGGGCTCGGCGACGGTGGCGGCCAGGCCGAACGCAGCCGCCAGCACCAGGCTGATGAACGGCCCGATGCCGACGATGACGAACTCGTCGCGAGCGCGACGCGCCTCTCGTGTCGACTCGGTCACGCCCCCGAGGGCGAACAGCGTGATGGACAGCACCGGGATGTCTCGGTCGAGGCTGGTCAGCGCATGGCCCAGCTCGTGGGCGAGGATGCTGGCGAAGAAGAGCAGGGCGCCCGCGGCGGACAGCGCCAGGACCAGCGTCATCTCGTGCGCGGGCAACGCTGCGCGGAAGCTGCTGAAGAACATGAACGCGACCAACGCGGCGATCAACAGCCACGTCCGGTCCAGCCGTACCGGGATGCCGCGGACCGAGAACAGCGTCCAGGCGTTGGGAAACGACCCGACCTGCTGGGGTCGGGGACGCTGCGGTGAGGGCTCGATGTGAGTCATGTGGGAGGGGTCCGTGGTGGGTTTCGGACCTATACTGCCCTGCGTCACCATGACGTGGAGCCGTCGCCTAGTCTGGCCTATGGCGCGGTCTTGGAATGGCCGTAGGGTGGCAACACCCTCGAGAGTTCGAATCTCTCCGGCTCCGCCAAAACGCCCAACCCATCCCCGCGGATTACGGTTCGTGGGTTGTGGGCACGGCTGGCCCCACCCACCTGTCAAAGGAGCCGACCGTGGTGACTCCCGCATCTGACAACCGCACCACCGACCGCCACCCTGCCCAGCTGCTGGCGCTGGCCATTGGGATCGTCTACTTGGCCGTCGGCATCCTGGGATTCTTCGTGACGGGGTTCAGCGGCTTCGCAGCGCCCGAGGGTGATCTGCTGCTGGGCATCTTCGAGGTGAACCCGCTGCACAACATCGTGCACCTGATCATCGGCGCTGCCGGCGTCGCGCTGTGGGGGACCCTGGCCGGGGCCCGCACCTACGGCTGGCTGCTCGCGATCGGCTACGGGGCCACCTTCCTGTTCGGGCTCGTGGCCGTCGGCAACGACAGCATCAACTTCCTCGCGCTGAACCAGGCCGACAACATCCTGCACATCGTCAGCGCCCTTGCCGGGCTCGCGATCGCGCTGTGGCCGGCCGACAACCGGGTGACCACCCGCGCGTGACCGCATGACGCCCCGCCGTCGACGCCGCGTCTTCGCGGTCGTCGGCGGGGCGCTGTTCGGCCTGCTGCTCCTGGCAGTGGTCGGTGCCGTCCTGTACCTGCGGCCGATCGCTCCGATCGCCACCGGCTACGCGGCGAAGCTGGTCTGCTCGACGCACTTCGTCACCGGGTCGCCCGTGCCCGACGCCGTCGACGACCTGCCCGACAACCCGCTGGTGCCGGCGCTGCAGATGCGGCTTGACGACGATGCCGTCCGTGTGTCGCTGCTCGGCCTGTGGCCCTCCACGGCCTACTTCACGCCGGGTCGCGGCTGCACGCTGTCGCGACAGGGTCGCCCGGACAGGCAGCCGCTCACACCCCCCGCCGGCGTCGGCCGATGGCCACGGGCCGGCGTCGAGTCCGACGCGATCGACGCCGCGATCGACCGTGCCTTCACCGACGACCCGGCGGAGGGTGTCACCCGGCGGACACGGGCCTTGCTCGTCGTGCACGACGGCCGGCTGATCGCCGAGCGCTACGCCGACGGCTTCTCCGCCGACACACCGATGCTGGGCTGGTCGATGACCAAGTCCATCGCCGGGGCGCTGACGGGGATCATGGTGGATCGCGGCGACATCGACCTCGAGCAGTCCGGCGTGGTCCCCGGGCCGGAGGACGGGCGCGAGGACATCACCGTCGAGCACCTGCTCCACATGACACCGGGGCTGGCCTTCGAGGAGGTCTACGAGCCGCCATCGGACGTCACACACATGCTGTTCGCTAGCGACGATGTGGCGGCTCGCGCGGCAGACGAGCCGCTGGAGCATGCACCGGGCGCCGCATGGCACTACTCGTCGGGAACGACCAACCTGCTGTGCGCCGCGTTGCAGGAGGCCGCCGGCGGCGGACCCGAGACCGCGGCGCTGGCGCGCGACCTGCTGTTCGCACCGCTGGGGATGCACTCGGCGCTGCTCGAGACCGACGCCGCGGGCAATCTCGTGTGCTCGTCGTTCGCATACGCCCGCGCTCGCGACTGGGCGCGGCTTGGGCAGCTGTACCTCGACGACGGCCGGTGGGGCGGCCAGCGCGTGCTGCCCGAGGGCTGGGTGGAGCTCACGACGACACCGGTGGCGGGCGCCTCCCCCGGGTACGGAGCGCAGTGGTGGCTCAACACCGATGCCGAGGGCAACGTCCGGCTGCCCCAGATGCCCGGTGACGCCTTCTGGGCGGCCGGCAACAGCGGTCAGAACGTCGTGGTGCTGCCGTCGCACGACACCGTCATCGTCCGCCTCGGCCTGGACGCCGGCTACGAGTCGTCGGTCGACTGGGGCCTTGAGCCATTCGTCCGCGACGTGGTGGCGGCACTGGAGTAGCGTCCGGCTCGACACACCGGCACGAGGGGGCGGCATTGCGGCTGTGGCTGGCACTGGTGGCGGTGCTGGCGGTCGTGTCGGCTGCCGGGATGGTTGCCATGTGGCGTGGGCGTCCGGCCGCGCGACCGTTTGTCGCCGCCGACGCAGTGGATGGGCTGGTTGACACGCGCGGCGAGCTGATCCGCGAGGACACCAAGTCGCTGCTGGCGAACCTCGAGGAGATGGGCGGCGAGACGACGCCGACCGGGCCGTTGCAGCTCGTCGCCGTGTTGCCGGTGCCCGACGGGGCCTTGCGGGTCTACGCCTATCGCGCCGGTTCGACCGTCTGTGTCCATTGGGCGGTACCGGACAGGCTCGGCCCGCAGCAAGGCTGCCTCGACTCCGAATTCGTCAGGTCGACCACGTTCATCCCGCGGACCGAGGATGGTGCGGTGGCGGCGCTGGTCGACGAGTCGATCACGCGGGTGCGCATGAGCTTCGACGACGGCAGCGTGACCGTGGTGCGGACCCTTCCAGTTCCTGAGATCCCCGAGATCCGCTTCCTCGCCGAGCGCGTCCCCCGTCACCGCGAGGTTGTGACCTTCTCCCTGATCGATGTCAGGGGGGAGATCCAGGCCGAACATCGCAACGATGGTGTGATGCACGGTGGCGCAGCGAACGGTCTGGTGGTGGAGGTGGGATTCCGCCCCGCCTCGCTGGGCTTCTGCCCAGTTTCGGAGGTCTCCACGGTGGTTCCTCTCGCGTAGGGTCTCACCGTAGCGGGTGGTGGGGACGGGGTGGGGGTCCGGCCACAGCATTGCGCTCGCAGGCCCCTCAGGAGGAGCCAGAGCGGCCCGGCTGCGCTGCAAACCTCGCCGTCGCGGCCTGTAGCTCATCGACGACCGCGGCAAGGACGACCGGTGGGAGGTCGCGGGAGAGCCGGTCGATCTCGGCGAGCATCTGCTCCCTGGGCGGCAGGTCGTACAAGGAGTACTCCGTGGCTCGAGGGTGCCGCCTGGCGCCGGCGGCTGCCTCTTGCAGTGCGCTCACCAAGCGATCATCCCGAGCCTCAGCCAGCGACTGGGGCTTCCTATGGGTATTGACCACCGCGGCGGCAGCGGCGACGACGGGGACGGGCCAAAGCACGGGGAGGATGCCCGTGAGCAGGGGTGAGCCGGCGCCGAGCAGCGAGGCAGCGGTCGCGAACTTTGCGGCGGCTTCGTAGCTGGCTGCCGCCCCGACGCAGGCCGATTCCTTCGACACACCACAGGCGACCAAGATCCGCACGACAGCCTGGGGGGACGGAACACGCGCCGAGGACGGGGGCGGCACTTCGCGGCCGCGCTCGATGGCCGCAAGAGCCGACTCCGTCATCCCGGCGCATTTGGCGAGCTCGGCCAGCGTCGCGTCAAGGTCGTTGCGCACCGTGTGCAAGCGCCGGGCGAAACGGGTCCCCGAGCGCTCTTCGGACTTGCGCCCGCCTACCGGAAGGTCCTGAACCGTGAACCGCTCCATGCGGCACCGCCTTCTGAACTAAAAAACTGTTGCGTTCCTGAACGTGATCAGGTTACCGTTCAGTGCAGCGCGGGTCCACCCGGGAGCCGCCCGACGGACAGGGAAGCCATGGAACCGCGACACCGAATTCAGGACATCAACGCGCAACTCGTGCGAGCCGCACTCCGCAACCAAGCGGCCGTGCTGGATGAGGTCTTCGCTATCGCTGCTGAACGCTACTTCAGCCATTGGGGGCTGAAGGAAGAGGACCTGGCGCAGGCCACAGAGCAGATCGCACGCCTCAGCGGCGACGGACACTGCGACTACACCCGATTCGGCGTGCCGTTCGAGTACGTCCTCCGCTACCAAGGCCGGCAGGTCAACACCGCTCTCAGCGCGATGTTCGATGCCGTGCTCGAGCACAACGGACCCGTGCGGATCGTTGATCTGGGGGCCGGCACCGCTGCCGTCGAGGTCGCTGTGGCTCTGCTGCTGCACGCACTGGAGGCGCACGGCATCGCCGGCGACCGGCACGTGGAGATCCTGGCCGTTGAACCCAGCAGGGTGATGTTCTCCATGGGCCGGCTGCTGCTGGAAGAACTGGAACAGCGGATAGACCCGCAGCGGCTGAAGGTCAGCTGGTGGCCAAAGGCGAAAACGATTCAGCCGTACAACCCTCTGAGTGCTCCGACATGGATCGTCGGCGCGCACGTTCTGCATCCTCCGTTCTCACCGGATACGTGGGCAAAGCCGCTACACCTACTCGCCGAGCGCCTGCAAGCACACCGCATCTATCTCACGTCGTCGCGCCGCAGAGCCGACTACGACCTGATCTGGGGAGTCCAGGCAGCGATGCGGGTCAGCTGGGGCATCGCTCGAGGGGCGTGGGAGCTCGCCCCGGGAAGGATCGACGACGTCCCCTACGCGCTCATCGGCGGAGGGTCCGAGGGGTGGGTACTGCCCAAGACCGCAGCGGTGGCACGCGCCGCGTACGGCGAGGAAGGCCCCGTGCCTGCTTGGCATCGTTACCCGCCGTCCGTATACCGACTGCTGCGGCGTGGTCGGGCCCGTCCGGTTGCTGCGGCAGCATGATCGAGTGCCACGTGAGGCGGTGCGCACGTGGACGTCCCCAGCGACGCCACGTGCGCGCCGAGTATGGCCAGCCTCACCGGCTGACCGATCACAAGTGCTGCTTGGCACGCCCCCCAGCGCGTGGTGTGGACGCGGGCGGAGCGCCTACCTGGCGGTTGCCAGTCCGTCGATCTCAATGGGCTTGCCGGTGCTGGCGACCCGGAGGCTGAGGACGCCGGTCCGGGCCCTGCGTTCGCGCAGGACAGGGATGATCGCTTTGCGCTGTGTCCGTGCTGCGTGCAGGCTCACCTTCTTGATGACCTTGCCGTCCAGCAGCACCTGCACCCTTCCGCAGCCGCTGCAGCGCGTCGCGACGAGCGATGCGTCACTCAACGTCGCTCTGGGGGCGGTGAGCGTGGCCGCACGCTGGGACGTCTTGACCACCGTGCGGGCGTAGTAGCCCGCGCCGGTCGCACGCGCCCAGCCCCGTGACGCGGCCAGGTCCCGGTCGTCAAGAGCGACGCTGGTGCACCGCGACGCCGACCAGCGCGAGACGTTGCTGGCTTTGTCCCGTGTCCGGACCTGGAAGCAGTACGTGTACCCGCGAGCTGCTCCGGTCAGCGTTACGGCCGACCCCGCGGTGTTCCGCCACGCAGCCGGTGACGCCCACGCCGACCAAGCCCCACGCGGCCCGGCGCGCTGCCAGCGTATGTCGCTGCCGCTGACACCCGAGATGGCGTCGGTCGCCGACCACGCCACCCTCACCCGGTTGGCCAGAGTGAACCTCGTTGACGGCTGGACCATGCCACCCGTCGGCGCAGTGGTGTCCACCGTCCACACCGTCGACCACGGCTCAGTCTCGTTGCCGACCGCGTCTCGGGCCCGCACGACCCATATGTGCTCACCCTCCGCGAGCCCCGAGACCGTCACCGGCGACGTGCAACCCGTGAAAGGAGCCCCGTTCAGGCTGCACTCGGTCACGACCGGGCCGGACGGGTCCTCAGCGGCGAAGGAGAACTGCCGCGACGACGCGTTGGTCAACGAAGAAGCTGGAGCGGCCACCTGCAACTGCGGCGCCTCCAGGTCATCTGAAGGCACCACGGCGTTGGACTTGGCCGAGACGGCGCCGAGGCCCACATCATTGGCCGCTCTGACCGTGAACGTGTAGCTGGTCCCGTTTGTCAACCCCGGCACGGTCGCGCTGTGGGCCGCGCCACCTACGCTGGCGGTCTGGCCACCCGGGAACGCGGTCACCGTGTACCCGGTGATCGCGCTGCCACCGTCAGACAACGGCACCTCCCACGACACCATTGCTGAGGCGTCACCTCGGGCCGCCACGACGTGACGCGTCGCGCCCGGCACCCCAGCCGGCGTCACCGCGTTCGACGGTTCCGACGCCGCACCCGAACCCACCGCGTTGGTCGCCCGCACCGTGAACGTGTAGCTGGTCCCGTTGCTCAACCCCGACACCGTCGCCGACCGCGCCGCACCCCCCACCGTCGCGGTGTGACCCCCAGGGCTCGACGTCACCGTGTACCCGGTGATCGCGCTGCCACCGTCAGACAACGGCACATCCCACGACACACCCGCCTGCGAGTCGCCACGCGAAGCCGCCACGCTGCGCGGACGCGAGGGAGGGGCGGATACCGTGACGTAGGTGGTACGGCCGTTGACGACCTCGTTGCGGCTGGTGTCGCTGATCGCTGTGACGGAGTAGTACTCCCCCGCCGGCCAATCAGCAGGGATCGTTACCGTGGCCTGCCACAACCCGTCCTGAACAGTGCCGTCCACGTGGTGGAAATACGCCAGCGCCGTATCGCGCGTCCCGGCATATGCCGGGTGGCGGAAGTACATGTAGCCACCCGCCACTGCCACATCGTCAGTGAAACGCCCTGTCACCGTCACCTGCGCCGACTGGCCCGTGACGTCCACCGCACTCGGACTCGTTGTCAAAGCCAGCACCACCGGCTTCTGGATGTCCGCGGCATGCGCGATACCCGGCCACTCGCCCACCACTACAGCGAGGAGTACGACGAACCACAGTCGCATCCCGACTCGTCGCCGAGACACGGTCGCAATGCTGCTCGTTTCGGCCAGCTTCCTTTTCATAACCGGACGGACCCAAGCGCGCGAGCGCCCACACAGCGAGTAATGGGCTCACGCGGACGGCGCAACGACATCAGACGAATATCCGGCCACAAACCCGGCGGCACATCACCAAAATGGATGAATCGTCCTTTCGCTCCAGCGCCATCAGCCGCAACAGCCACGGAGGGCTGCCACCGTTCACCCGGTGAACACCGCCTGCAGCGTGGTGCGATGCTGAGAACCGCCCGTGGCCCCCCCCGCCAGGCCTAGCTGTAGTTCCCACGTAGATCGTTTACATGGGTGGGAGCCTCCCGCTCGGAACGTTCCAGGAACCGGGCAAAGGAGGCTCTCGTGAGCAACCCTAGGGGCAAGCTGACCCCGGCGGGTCGCAAGCTGCTCGTCGATCGGATCACCAAGCAGGGATATCCGGTGGCGCGCGCGGCGGAGAAGTACAGCGGAGGAGTTGATCCGCGCCGTGGCTGCGTCCGACCTTCCCTCGCACCGTCCGCACACCGTCGAGCAGGCGGTCGAGTTGCTGGACCGCATGGCCTCAGAGGACAGAAGGCAAGCGCTCGGAGCTGGCAATACCCGGGCATGGCGACGCATGGACGCGCCGCTGCGGTCGGACAGCGTTGTCACCTATGCCGGACCGACACGTGCAGCGCTGGATGGTCGCCAACCTCGGCGTGCTCGAGAATGGGGCCATCAGGGTGTGGTGGAGAAGGCAGTAGCCGTGTTGGCCACAGGTGGACCCTCTCTGCCGCCGTCGGCACCAACGCCCAGAGCAAGTACCGTGAACTGCTGTCGCTCGTGGCGGTCCACCCCGTAGTCCTGTGGCTGGTGGCAGCTGGCGCCCGTAGGGCCTTCGACGCCTATCTTGCGCGAGGCGCTGTGCAACTGCGGCCGCGGGATACGGTGACGTTTCCAGCCGTGTTGCACGACACCGTACCGGCCAGGTGACAGCCGATACTCCAGGTTCCTCTGCGTCCCGCCATCGCTCTCGGGATCAGCGAGCTCGACGCCAGCAACGCGGCACTCAGTTGTCGTTGAGGCCGTGCTCGCGGGTGTGCAGCCTCAGCTTCCAGGACCTCTCGAGCTCCTGTACCTCTGCGATCGGGGTGTCGCGAGCTGTGAGCTGGAGGACGCTGTATGCGAACTGCTGCGGATCTCGACCGAGGAGCCGCCGGTTGCCGCCATCTCCGGTGCGGTGGTACTCGAGCCAGCGGTGCAACAGGTTGTCATCGCCGTATGCGGCACCCACATAGCCCTGCCTGCTTGAGCGGTCGAAGATCAGGTAGATGCCCCGCCACTCACGCAGCGTCTGCTGCCAACTCGGCGGGAGCGACCCAAGCTGCCAGTGCTCCAACATGAGGGTCCGCGGATCCGGACGCTCCGCATGCAGCCTGCTCTCGTCGTGCAAGGCGACCAGCGGGAACTTGCCTGGTCGCGGGAGGCGCGCATACGCCATCCCTCGCGTCCACCCCACCACGAGCCGCCCCTTCCACTCCTGCATGTGAGGGAGTTCTTCGAGCTCGAACCAAAGGTGCTGACGGTCCGTGTCTGGCCCGCGACTACCCAGCTCGCGCAACTCCTGGTTCTCGGGGATCGCGTAGAACTCCTCTTCGGAGATGGGGCGAGCGCCTCGGACGGCGTACATCCCGACGAACAGCGCCCGGTCGGGGGCATCGCGGTCAGCGATGAAGGACGCCAGGTGGCCGCGAGCCCGCAGCGAAGCCTCGACTCGCTCCCGATGCATGCTCTGGTAGGCCGCGAACACCGTGGGCCTCTCCGCAGCGAGCCACGGCAACCGCTGCCGGAGAGCAGGTTGGTCAGGGGTGTGCCGCATCACGAGCGTGTCGTCTGGGTCGATCCCGACAGCCTCCAGGAGTTGCCGGAGGTCCACTTGTGGTATGAGTCCCCGGTAGTGGTGGGATTTCGGGGCGGTAGAGGTTCCGGGAGGAAGGTGGGCCACCGGTAGATCCTCGGCGTGTCCCTAACAAAGACGCGCATGAGAGGTGTTCTTCCG
>DATLGM010000148.1:0-1522 GCA_035540515.1 Egibacteraceae bacterium
GCACCAGGGTGCTGTGGATTCAGGTGGCGGGGGTGAGGCGGGCGAGCACGCCCAGGAGCTCGTCGGTGCCGCGGTAGGTCAGGCCCACGGCCGACACGTGCGACCAGGCGATGCGACCCGCGCCGTCGACGACGAACACCGACCGCTTGACCGCCAGCAGCCCCCCGACGCCGTAGGCGCTGATCGCCGCCTTCTCGGTGTCGGCGAGCAGCGGCAGGCGCAGCCCCCGGCTCTCGGCGAACCGGCGGTGGCTGGCCACGTCCTGCGCCGAGATGCCCCAGACCTGCGCGCCGGTCGCGGTCAGGTCGTCGAGGCCGTCGCTGTACGCGCACAGCTGGCGGGTGCACACCGGCGTGCCGTCGCCCGGGTAGAACGCGAGCACCAGCGGCCGTCCGCGCTGCTCCGACAGCCGGAAGCGGTGCTCGGCGCCGTCGTGCCAGCCGGGCAGGTCGATCTCGGGGGCGGGGTCGCCGGGTCGGGGGGAGGCCATGCCCCCAGTCTGTCCGCCCGGTCCCGCGGCCGCCGCTTGTAGCGTGACCGCTTCCCCGACAGCCAGCCGGACCCCAGGAGCGCGCATGGCCGCCAAGAGCGACCGCATGGACACCATCGTCAGCCTCGCCAAGCGCCGGGGGCTGGTGTTCCCCTCCTCGGAGATCTACGGCGGACTGCGGGCGTCGTGGGATTACGGGCCGCTCGGCGTCGAGCTGAAGAACAACGTGAAGCGGCAGTGGTGGAAGGCCGTCGTCCAGGGCCGCGACGACGTCGTCGGGCTCGACTCGTGCGTGATCCTGGCCCGCGAGGTCTGGGAGACCTCCGGGCACGTGCAGGCGTTCGTCGACCCGCTGGTGGAGTGCACGTCCTGCCACAAGCGCTACCGGGCCGACCACCTCGAGGAGCAGTCCGGCAAGGAGCTGAAGGCGATCGCCTGCCCGAACTGCGGCAACCGCGACGTGTGGACCGAGCCGAAGATGTTCAACGGCCTGCTCAAGACCCACCTCGGTCCGGTGGAGGACGAGAGCGGCCTGGCCTACCTGCGCCCCGAGACCGCGCAGGGCATCTTCATCAACTACCTCAACGTGCAGCAGTCGGCGCGCAAGAAGCCGCCGTTCGGGATCGGGCAGATCGGCAAGAGCTTCCGCAACGAGATCACCCCGGGCAACTTCATCTTCCGCACCCGCGAGTTCGAGCAGATGGAGATGGAGTTCTTCGTCAAGCCCGGTGAGGACGAGCAGTGGCACCAGCGCTGGATCGACGAGCGCTTCGCCTGGTACACCGACCTCGGCATCGCGGCCGACCGGCTGCGCCTGTTCGAGCACCCGGCCGAGAAGCTGTCGCACTACTCCAAGCGCACCGTCGACATCGAGTACAAGTTCGACTTCGTCGGCAGCGAGTGGGGCGAGCTCGAGGGCATCGCGAACCGCACCGACTACGACCTCACGGTCCACGCCAAGGCCACCGGCGCGAACCTCGACTGGTTCGACCAGGAGAGCGGCGAGCGCTGGACGCCGTACGTCATCGAGCC